>NZ_RBKT01000001.1:7224533-7527600 GCF_003633685.1 Micromonospora pisi
GCAAGGCCGCCAGCACCGTCGCCGGCTTGCTCGAGCCGAACCGGTGCACGGTCGCGTTGTGCACCTCGAGCGGCCCGAGTACGTGGAACAGCACCTTGCCCTGCACCTCCTCGAACGGCACCACCGGTTGGGGTGATCCTGTGCATCCATACGATCGGTCCAGGTACATGAGGATCAGATGACACAGCCATCGGGAGGCCGGTTGTGCGGGTGATGGTGGTCGAGGACGATGACGACCTGCGGCTCGCGGTGACCACCGAACTGGCCGGGACCGGGATGCGGGTCGACCAGGCGGGCGACATCGCCACGGCGCACGTCTCGTTGTCCACCGGGCACTACGACTGCGTGGTGTTCGACCGTATGCTGCCCGACGGCGACGCGATCACGTACGTGCACCGGCGCCGGCAGCAGGGATGGGCCGTACCGGTGCTCTTCCTGACCGCCCGGGACCGCCTCACCGACATCGTGGCCGGATTCGAGCACGGCGGTGACGACTACCTGGTCAAGCCGTTTGCCGTTGCCGAGATGACCGCCCGGGTGCTCACCCTGGGCCGGCGGGCCGGCACCGGCCGCCCGTCGGTGCTGCGCCACGCCGACCTCGAGATGGACTGCGCCCGCCGGCAGGCACGTCGGGCGGGGGTACTGCTCGGGCTGACCGCGAAGGAGTTCGCCGTGCTCGAGTACCTGTTGTCCCGGCCGGAGCAGGCCGTCGGCCGGGACGAGCTGATCGAGCACTGCTGGGACAGCAGTACCGACCCGATGTCGAACGTGGTGGACGCGGTGGTCCGGCGGCTTCGCGTGAAGCTGCGCGAGCCGGAGCTGATCCACACCGTACGGGGGCGCGGATACCGGCTCGCCGGCCCGGAGTCGGCGGCGTGAGGGGATCGGCGGTAGGTGGACTGCGTCGGCTGCCCCGGTTGCTCACCGCGCTGTTCACCGCGATGAACGCGGTCGGGCTGATCGTCTTCGCCTGGCTGCTGGTACAGGCCGACGCGCGCCAGGGTGAGCTGCGGCTGGACGGCGAGCTGCGCCGGGTCACGTCGAGCGTGGCCCGGTTGACGCAGTACGACGGCACGTTGGTCACGGCGTACGTCAGCGAGGACCCCCTGAACACGGGTTGCCCCGAGTTCGCGATCCTTCCCGGCCGGTCCGGGCAGTTCACCGGCCACTTCAGCCAGCAGGACTGCGTGTCGGTGGACCCGGCGAAGCTCGCCGGTCTGGCGGTGGAGGGGGTGAGCAGCGGCCGTCTGCTCAAGGGTTACGTCCGGGGGACCGACGGTGAGCTGATACGGGTCGGTGTCGAGCCGTTCGGCAACGACAGGGGGCAGTACATCGGGGCGGTGGTGGCGGTGACGGACGCCGAAGGCGAGCGGTCCCGGCACCGCCGGGTGGTCCTGACGGCGATCGGTGGTTGCGTGCTGCTGGTGGCCGCCGCCGCAGCCGCCGGTCACCTGTTCTCCGTCCGGGCGGTCCGTCCGGCGGTGGCCGCCCTGGAGCAGCAGGAGGTCCTGCTCGCCGACACCGCACACGACCTGCGTACCCCGGTGGCGGCACTGCGTGCGCTCGCCGAGACGGCGCTGCTCAACCCCGCCCAGCGGACCGAGCTGCTGCCGCGCACGGTGGAGCTGGCCAAGCGGATGGGGACCATCATCGACGGGGTGCTGATGCGGGCCAGGTTGGCCGCCGGGGTCGAGCCGTTGGCCATCCAGCCGGTGTGGCTGGACCAGTTGGTCAGCACGGTGGTGGAGGAAACCCCCACCGAGGGGGCGCGGGTGACGGTGACCACCGCGCCTACCAAGGTCAACGCTGACCCGGCCCTGGTCCAGCGGGCCATCGGCAACCTGCTGGACAACGCGTTGCGGCACGGCCGCGTGCCGGGCCGGGACGCCGTCGTGCACATCACCGTCGCCGGCGGGCGGGTGATGGTGGCCGATCACGGTCCCGGAATCGACGCCTCGGTCGCCCGGGAGACCTTCGACCGGTTCAAGAGCGCGGGCGGGTCGAGCGGACTCGGTCTGTCCATCGTGCGCTGGGTGGCCCAGGCCCACGGCGGTGAGCTGCGGGTATACAACGCCGAAGAGGGAGGGGCGATCTTCGAGCTGGTGTTGCCGCCCGGCGAACAGTGATCGGTTGTATCGGCTGTGGACCAATCATGTACCGCTTCTTCTATGCTCGCGGGGTGACCAGGATGGGCTTTCCGTGGCGCTTTGTTACCAGACTCGTGCGGGCCCGCGACCCGCTACGCCGTGGTCGACTGCCGCTGGTACTGCTGATCGGCACCTGTCTCGTCGCCGTCACGGCGGCGATGTCCGGTGCGGCCACGACGCCGCCGGGGCTCAGGTTCGCGCAGGTCGGGCACTGGGTCGCGAATCCGTCGCTGGGCATGATCTTCCACGTCAACGGTGCGGCGCGCACGGTGGACGCCCAGGCCGCGATCACCGGCATGGAGTCGGAAAGTCAGGTGGTGCAGGGCGACACCAGCGGCTATGTGGTCGGCCGATCCCGGATCATCGAGTTCGGCAAGTCGAACCTGTCGGTCGAGCAGACGCTGACCCCGCCGACCGGAGAACGCCCGGTCGCCATCGAGGCGAAGGGCGGGCCCTACCTGGTCTACCGGGAGGCCGGCAGCGTGGTGCGACTGGGCGACACGCCCGCGACCATTCCGGCCGGTCGCCTTCTCGGACAACCGGTCACCACCCCTGACGGCACCCTCTGGCTGCACCGCACTGATTCCAATGTGCTCTGTCACCTGGCCCCCAAGGCCGACCGGGTCTCCTGCCCGGCGACCGCGCCCCGTGGACACCCCGGCGCGCTGACCGTCGTGGACAAGCAGGCCGTCTTCGTCGACACGGAAACCGACACGATGAGTCCGGTCGCCGACGACGGTCTCGGCCGGCCGACCCGGATCGGTGTGGACCTACCGCCCACCGCCCAGGTCGCGGACGCCGACGTGAGCGGGCGGGTCGCCATCCTCGACCCCGCGGCGCGACGGATCCACCTGGTCGACGCCACCGGACTCGGTACCGACCGGGCGGCCGCCGCCCCGGTGAGCGTCTCCCTGCCCGATGGCACCTACTCGGCACCCACCGCCAGCAGGTCCTCCGTGGTGCTGCTGGACCTGCGGCACAACACGGTGCTCACCTACGACGGCGCGGGCCGGCAGCAGCAGGTCACCGCGATGCCACCCGAGACCGGTGAGCCCCGGCTCACCCGTGGCGAGGACGAGCGGGTCTACGTCGAGGGCGCCGAGGGCCGGCACGTGCTGGTCGTGGACCACGACGGCGGAATCGGCGTGGTGCCGGTGACCGGGAGCACGCCACCGACCCCCAGCCCCACGTTGGTGGCACCCCCGACCGAGCCGAGCCGGGGGCCGGAGCAGCCACCAACCGCTTCACGGCAGCCACCGGGGGAACCGGACCGCGCGACGGCCCCGACGGAGCAACGACCGCCCGCAGCAGGGAGCCGCACGGGCGCGCCGAACCAACCGACGCCCGCGCGCAAACCGCTGCCCGCCAGTCCACCGGGTATGCCGCCCGGTCTGAAGGCCACCGCCAACGGCGCGAACCTCGTGGTGACCTGGAGTGCCGCCGCCGCCAACGGCGCGACGGTGAGTGGGTACCAGGTGGCGTGGACGCCGACCTCGGGCAGCGGCGGCGGCTCGGCCACCCGGCCCGGCAGCGCGCGGTCGATGACGATCACCGGACTCACCCGGGGTACGGCGTACCGGATCACGGTGAGCGCGCAGAACTCGGCCGGTCGCGGCACCCCCGCCACCGCACAGGCGACAGTGCCGCCGCCACCCCGTTCGGTCACCGTGTCCCGGGGCCGCGCGACCACCTACCAGGACCTGTGCGACGCTCCGGACTGCGCGTTCATGCGGGTGGTGATGACGGGGTTCCGGCCGAACACCAACTACAGCATCAAGCCGCACTCGGACGAGTGGCCCAACTACAACCCGGGCGCCACGCTGCGGACCGACGCAAAAGGTAACCTCACGTTCCAGGACTTCCCGTTCGACGACGTCGGACAGCACGTCTGGGTCACCGTGGACGGCCTGGAGTCCAACCACTTCCTCTGGAGGGCCGGGTGAACAGCCCCCGGGCGGCCGAAGCCGCCACACTGATCGCGGAGAACGTGCGGCGGGTCATCCACGGCAAGCCGGAGCTGGTGCGCCTTACGGTCGCCGGGCTGCTGGCCGAGGGACATCTGCTGATCGAGGACGTTCCCGGACTGGGTAAGACGACCCTGGCGCGGTGCCTGGCCCGCAGCATCGGCGGGCGGTGGAGCCGGATCCAGTTCACCCCGGACCTGTTGCCCAGCGACATCACCGGAGTCACCGTCTACCACCAGCGCGACGAGCGTTTCACCTTCCACCCCGGTGCGGTGTTCGCCAACGTGGTCGTGGCCGACGAGATCAACCGCGGTACGCCGAAGACCCAGTCGGCGCTGCTCGAGGTGATGTCCGAACGCCGGGTGACCGTGGACGGCGAGACACACGAGGTCCCCCGGCCGTTCCTGGTCGTCGCCACCCAGAACCCGATCGAGATGGAGGGCACCTACCGGCTGCCCGAGGCGCAGCTCGACCGCTTCCTGATGCGGCTGTCGGTGGGCTACCCCGACCTCGACTCCGAGGTGCGGGTGGTCATGGGCGACCCCGCCGGCGAGAGCGACGACCTGCCGGCGGTGGTGGACATCGCGACGGTGCGGGAGGCGATCGCCGAGGTACGCGCGCTGCACGTCGACCGGGCGGTGGCCGAGTACGCCGTCCGGCTGGCCGCGGCCACCCGGGAGCACGCCGCCGTCCGGTACGGCGCCAGTGTGCGGGGCAGCATCGCGCTGGTGCGTACGGCCCAGGCACTCGCGGCGATCGACGGGCGTGCGTTCGTCACACCCGACGACATCAAGGACGTCGCCGTACCGGTGCTGGCGCACCGGCTGGTCCTCACCCCGGAGGCTGAACTGAACCTGCGCGGTACCGAAGAGATCGTCGCGGAGGTGCTCACCTCGACTTCCGCGCCGATGGCGAGCGCGGGCCGCTGACCGTGCCGCTGACCCGGCGCGGCATCGCCGTGCTCGTTGTCGCCGTGCTGCTGGTGATCGCCGGTTCATGGGGGCGCTACCCGTTGTTGGGTGCGCTGGGCGTGGTCCTGTCCGGTGCCGTTCTGGCCGCCGTCGGGCTCACCTCCCGCGGACTGCGGATCGACGTGCGGCGGTCGGTCTACCCGGACCGGGTGGAGCGGGGCCGACCGGCGCTCGCCCGGTTGCAGGTGAGTAACCCCGGTGGTCGCCGCCGCGCGGCGTTCCTGGCCACCGACACGGCGGGCAGCGTGACGCGTACCGTCCGGGTGCGCGGGCTGTTGCCCGGCGCCGAGGCGATTCACCACTACGAGCTGCCGACCAGCGTTCGCGGCCGACTCACCATCGGCCCGTTGATCCTGCACCGGGTGGACCCGTTCGAGCTGGCCCGCAGCCGGCTGCCCACCGGAGAGACCGCGACCCTCTGGGTACACCCCCGGCAACTGCCGGCGCGACCGTTGGCCGGCGGCCACCCGCGGCACCATCACGAGGGCGTCGGCACCGACGACGCGTTGCGCGGCTCGGTGGACCTTCAGGACGTCCGGGAGTACGTCCCCGGAGACGAGGTGCGGCACCTGCACTGGAAGGCGACCGCCCGGACCGGCCGGTTGATGGTGCGTGACCTGGCCGACCCGCAGCAGCGCCGGTTCACCGTACTGCTGGACACCCGGGCGCGGGTGCGGACCGACGACGGATTCGAGGAGGCGGTGGACCTCACCGCCTCCCTGCTCTGCGCGTCCGCCCGGGCCGGACAGCACACCCGCCTGATCACCTCGTCCGGTCTGGAACTGCCGGTGTCCGGTGGACCACAGGCCGTCCGGCGCCTGCTCGACGAGCTCAGCGAGCTGCGGCAGGACGGGGCGCCGGACGGCGCGGTGATCCCCGCACAGCTCTCCGCGAGCCGCGCTGTCGGCGGCGGACTGGTGGTGGTCACCCCCGATGGGGCCGGACTCGCCTCGCTGGCCTGGTTGCGGTCGCGATTCCCGACCATCTTCGTCATCGTGTTGACCGGTCCGGAGGGCGCCGCCACCGTCGAGGTGGCGGGGGCACGGGTGCTCCGGGCAGGCGACGCCGAGGAGGCGGTACGCCGGTGGAACGAGGCGATCAGGTGAGGATGCCAGCGCTGCGGGCCGTACCCACGGTGTGCCTGGTGCTCGCGGCGGCCATGGCCGGAATGCTGTTCGCGCCGGTGTTCGGCGTACCCGCGCTCCTGCTCGCGATCGCCGTGCCGGCAGCGGCGGTACTGCTGGTCGCGCTGCTCAGCGACGGGCGGAAGGCGGTGCGGGACTGGCGTGCACTGCTGGCGGTCCTGGCCGGTCTGCTCGCCGTCACCGAGACGGTGCTGTGGTCCACCACGACCGCCGGGCTGCCCACGGTGCGGACGGTGCGTGCCCTGGCTGCCGGCGTCACCGACTCCTGGCAGTTGGCCCTCCAGTCGACCTGGCCGGCGCGACCGGATCCGGCGCTGCTGCTCTTCGTCCCACTGCTGGTCGTCTTCGCGGCGGTCCTCGGCGTCGAGCTGTTGGACCGGGCGCGGGACCCGCTGGTGGCGCTCCTTCCCAGCTTCGCGGTCGTACTCCTGAGCCAGCTCTACGCGGCCCTGCCACCCCGCCCCGGCGCCGTCGCGGCGCTGGGCTACGCCACGATCGCCGGCACCGTGCTCGTGGCCAGCCGAACCGGACGCGAGGACGAGCGGCGACCGGTGCCGCAGCGGCGGGTGCTGCCGACCCTGGCGGGGTTGGCGCCGCCGATGGCGCTGGCCGTGCTGGGTGCGCTCCTGGCCGGGGCGCTACTGCCGGCCGCACCGGCCAGGTACTCGCTGCGGCAGGGGCAGGGCGCACCGCTCGCCGAGGCCGGGATCACCAGCCCACTCGATGAGATCGCCGGTCGACTCACCCACCCGGGCACCGCCGTGTTCCGGGTCGGCAACGCGACGGACGTGGACCGCTGGTCCCTGGTGGTGCTCGACGAATTCGACGGCGTGAACTGGACGCCGGGTGAGCGGTACCGCCGGCTCGGCGCCGAGCTGCGGCCGAGCCCGGCGGTGACCGTACCCTTGCGGTCCCGGACCGCGACGATCGACGCAGCCGGCACCGGAGGTCCGTGGCTGCCGAGCCAGACCCTGCCCGCTGAGGTCCAGGGCATCGACCCGCTGGTCGCGGAGGGGCACGGCACCCTGCTGCTGCCCGGATCGGACGGTACCGCCAGGTACGAGTTGCGCTGGTGGCAACCGCAACTCGACACCGAAACGTTGGCGGATGCGGGGATCGACCCGCTCGCGCCGCTCGGCGGTGTCGGCGTGGTGCCGCCCGGCGTGGCCGAACTGGCCGGTCAGGCGGTGCGGGGGATGCGCCCGTCGTTCCAGACCGCACTGGTGCTGGAGGATTTCTTCCGGAAGAACTATCGGCTGGCCGTCGGGCAGAATCTGCCGACCGGGCACGCCTGGCCCCAACTGACGGACTTCCTCCTGCACGGCAAGCGAGGCACGAGCGAACAGTTCGCCGCCGCCTACGTGGCGCTGGCCCGGATGCGCGGCATCCCGGCCCGCCTGACGGTGGGGTTTCGGGCGCCGACCCAACGGGATCCGGACGGGTGGTACACGGTCCGCAACGGCGACGTGCTGGCGTGGCCGGAGGTGGCGGTGCAGGGGATCGGCTGGGTGCCGCTCGACCCCGGCGGAGCGGCCTCGGAATCGGGTACGACGAACGGCGGCGGCCTGGCCGCGCTGGCGGAGCGGGTACGCGCCCAACTACCCGCGCCGGAGGACCTCCGCGATCCGCCGGTCTCGTCCCGGCACCGGGCCGGGGATGAGGGCTCGGACGGTGGCCGTGGCAGCTACGTACCGTGGGCGGCCCTGGTCGTCGTCCCGGTGGCGCTCCTGGTGGGCTGGTCGCTCGGCGTACCCGCGATCTGGTCGGTGCGGTCGTGGCGTCGTCGGCGCAGGCCGGGTGCGGGAGCGGTGGTGGGCGCATGGGAGGAGGTCCGGGACCGGCTGCGGGCGTACGGCGTCGTGGTGTCGCCCGGAATGACGATCCGTGACCTGGGCACCGGGGCGGCGGCCGTGACGGACCGGGCCACCGTCGCCGAGATCCGGAAACTGGGCTCCCTGGTGGACCAGACGCTGTGGTCCGGGACGGTGCCGGGAGAACAGCGCACCGCGCAGGCGTGGGCGGCGGTACGCGCGGTACGGCGTGGCCTGGCCCGACGCGGATGGCGGGTACGGCTACGTGCGTTGTTCGACCCGCGCGGCCTGCTGCCGCCCCGGTGAGCGGCGGTCACCTGCGGCAGGTGGCACCTCGGATCGGCTTGGACGGACTGACGTAGAACTGCTGTCCGTCGGTGGCCTGGATCTCGAAGCAGTACTTACGTACCGGGTCCACCGGCACGCGGTAGCTGGTGCTGCGATGAGCAAAGATTGTCCTGGTCTGCTCGCCCTCGCCGGCGATGATCACGGCGAAGTCGAACGGCTGATTGCTGCGCCAGGAGAGTTCCACGAAGTTGCCACGATCGGTAGGGTCGGTCAGTTCCAGCACCACGGCGGCCCTGGTCGGGGTCGGTACGGTGCTGGGCGCCGCGACCGGCGCGGGTGCGGTTGGCACGTCGAGTTCGTCGGGTCGGTTCAGCACGAGCAGCACCGTCACCACGCCCAGCACGGCGAGTGCGGCCGCCCCGGCCAGCACTGAGGGGCGGGCGATCCACCGCGGCGACCTCTTCGGACCGAACACGACGATCGGTTCGCCCCGCGGGCGGGGTGCGGGCACCGACGGTTCGGCCTCCGGCGCCGGAGGAGCCGCGAAATCGTCGAACTCGGGCTCCGGATCGTCGACGGGCTCCCCGGTGGGCTCGTGCTCCACCACCGGCGGGTCGGTCGTGGCGTCCGCCGCCGTCTGCCGCCCGGCGTTCTGCTTCCCGGGCGGCACGGGCTCCGGGGTCCCAGGCGGCTCGACGGGTGCGTCGGGCGGCGCGACCGCCGCGTACAGGGTGCTCAGTCTGCCGGCGACCGTGGTGGCGTCCACCGGACGGGCCGACGGTTCCTTCTCCAGCAACGCGGTGACCAGGTCCGCCAGCCCCGATGGCAGGTCGGCGCGCGGCAGCGGCGGCACTGGGCTGCCGAGCACCCGCAGCAGCCGCTCGCCCTCCTGTTCACCCGGTGCGCCCTGGTGCGGGGAATGACCGGACAGGGCCAGGTAGAGGATCGCGCCGAGACCGTAGAGATCGGAACGCTCGTCCACCGAACCGTCCCTTACGGTCTCCGGCGCCAGGAAGTCCATGGTCCGTGACGGGTCGGCGGGGAACGCGTGGCGCAGCGTGAGCCCGAAGTCGGCCAGCACCGGTTCACCGGAGGCACGGAAGAGGACATTGCCCGGGGTCACCCCGCCGTGCACGATCCCCACCTCATGCGCCGCCGCCAGCGCCTCCGCGAGTGCGGTGCCCAGCGCAAGTGTGTCCGGCACCGACAGTGGGCCGAACGAGGCGAGCAGTTCCGGCAGTGACTGGGTGCAGAGTTCCATCCGCAGGGCAAGCCGACCGTTGCCGAACTCCTCCAGCCGGTCGGGAACGAGGACCGGCGCGTGCGCACGCAGCGCGGACAGCCGGGCCAGCTCGGCTTCCAGCTCCGCCCGGGTACGCCGGTCGAGCCGGCCGGGGAGGACCTTCAGCGCGTACGCCGTACCGGTCTCGGTGTGTACGCCCGCCAGTACGGTCGTCATCGGACCGTCGCCCAGCGGAACCAGCTCGCCGTACTCCCGCTCGGTCGTCATGGTGGCGCTCATCCTCGTGCTCTCACGTCAGCTCCGCGACTGAAGTCTGTCATCTCGCCGACGGTGCGCGGGTGGGGTCGGACCGGGCGACGCCGGATCCGGCACATCATGCGGTGGCCGCTAGCTGCCGCGCCCCTTCTACCGCCAGGCCGGTTGCCCCATCGTAGGAACACGGGCCACGAGGCGGTGCGGGGCGGCAGGTTGCTGCCGCGGACCCGATCGGAGACGGGAAACGATGACGACCACGGGTGTGGTGCGGGTGACCATCGCCGCGCCGCTGCGCCGGATCGACCTGGCGCTGCCGGAGCGCGCGCCGGTCGCCGAGATGCTGCCGGGGCTGCTCCGGCACGCCGGTGAGAACCTCGGCGACGAGGGGGTGCTCGCCGGAGGCTGGGTGCTGCGTCGCACCGACGGCACGGCCGTCGAGGGCTCCCGGACACTCGGTGCGCAGCGGGTCAGCGACGGTGAGGTACTGCACCTGGTGCCCCACCAGATGCAGTGGCCGGAGCTGGAGTACGACGACCTGGTCGACGCGATCGCCGGGGGCGCCGGACGTACCGGGCGACTGTGGGGCCCGCGGCACAGCCGGCTCGCCGGGCTGACCACCGCGGTGGTGGCGGTGCTGCTGGCGTTCGTCGCGCTGCTGCGCGCCGGACCGCCGTGGCCGGCCCCGGGGTGGGCTGCCCTCGCTCTCGCGGTGCTACTGCTGGCCGCCGGTACGGCGATGGCCCGCGCTCTCGGCGACGCCGGAACCGGTGCTGTGCTCGCGGCGTCGGCGCTGCCGGCCGCGTTCCTGGGGGGCGGACTGGTTCTCGGTGACTCGATTCCGCTGGCCGATTTCGGCGCCCCGCAGGTGGTCGCCGGCTGTTCCGCGTTGCTGGCGGCGGCGGTCTTCGGCCACCTGGGCGCGGTCGACGGGGCCGCGCTGTTCACCGCTGCCGCCACCGTCGGTCTGTTGGGCGGGCTCACCGGTTGCGTGGTGAGCGCCGGGGTGGTGGACGCCACCGGGGCGGCGGCGGTGCTGGCGGCCACGGTGTTCCTCTTCTCGCCGCTTCTCGGACCGCTGGCGGTACGGCTGGGCCGGGTGCCGATGCCCGTGCTCCCGCGTACGGCCACGGACCTGGTCCGCGACGACCCGCAGCCGCCCCGACATGCCGTGTACGCGGCGGTGGTGCGTGCCGACAGCCTGCTCACCGGGATGCTGGCCGGGGCGGCGTTGGCTGTCGGCGCCGCCCAGGTGCTGCTCGCCCGCGCGGGGGGTACCGCGGTGGTCGTGCTGCTCGTGCTGCTGTTCCTGGGTTTCTGTGTGCGGGCCCGACTGTATCCGGCGATCCGGCAGCGGGTGCCGGTGCTCGGCGCCGGACTTGCCGGGGCCGCCTGTCTGGCCGCCGGGCCGTTGATGGCCCACCCGGAGAGGCTGCTCGGGCTCGTGGTGCCGGTGCTGGCGGGTGCCGCCGCACTCGCGGTGCTGGTCGGCCTCGTCTACAGCAGACGGGCTCCGACGGCCTTCCTCGGCCGGTACGCCGAACTGCTCGAGGTGGTGCTGGTGCTGGCGTGTGTCCCGGTCGTGTGCGCGGTGCTGCGGCTGTACGGACTGGTCCGTGGGTGGGGCGGCTGACATGGCGTCCAAGCGTGACCAGTTGCAGGCCCAGCGGTTCATCGGCCAACGGGTGGTTTCCGCGTTGGTCACCAGGCAGACCGATCCGGAGCAGCCGCCGTTCCGCCGGCCGTCCGGAGCGGCCATCGGCAGCATCGCGATCGCCGTGATCGTGCTCGCCGCGGTGGGCGTCTACGGCGTCATCGTGCCCGGCGGCAACCGGTCCTGGCAGGCCGGTGACGCGGTGATCGTGGTGAAGGAAACCGGAACCCGGTACGTGTACGTGGACGGCCGGTTGCACCCGGTGCTCAACTACGCGTCGGCGCTACTCGCGCTCGGGCGCAACGCGCAGACCCGTACGGTGTCCCGGGAGTCGCTGCTCGGCGTGCCGCGCGGGCCACGGATCGGCATCCCGGACGCACCCGACGCGCTGCCCAGGGCCGACCGGATGCTCGGCGGCGGGTGGACCCTCTGCTCCCGGCCCGGCGCCGACGAGACCGGGGCCAGGATCGACGAGTCGGCCCTGCTGGTGGGTGTCGAGCCGACCGGAGGACGTCCGCTGGACGACGCGGCGTTGCTGGTCGAGGTGCCGGAGACCGGGGACCAGTACCTGATCTGGCGGGGTCACCGGCACCGGATCCGGCAGCCGGACACGGTGACCGTGGGACTGGCGCTGCGCGCCGAGCCGCGCGCCCGGGTCGGCCCGGCGGTGGTGGACATCCTGCCGGCCGGCGAGGCGATAGCGCCGATCCCCCTGCCGGACGTGGGCAAGCCGTCAAAGGCGGTGCCCCGCCGTCCGGACCTGCGCATCGGGCAGGTGCTGGTGGCGCAGACCTCCGGCGGGGGAGTGCAGCACTACCTCACCGAGGTCGACCGGCTACGGCTGATCTCGGAACTCCAGTACGACATCCAGTTGGCGTACCGGGACACGGCGGGGGCGTACCAGGGCGCCGAACCGGTGGGCGTACCGCTGGGACTGGTCGCGGCGGCGGAGGCCCGGCAGGAGGCGCGACCGACGGCCCCGTCAGGGGCAGCCCCGGCGCGCCGTCCGGACTTCGCCGGTGCCGGCTCCGGGCCGGTGGCGGTCTGTGCGACGTACGATTCCGGCGCCGACGTGCCACGGCTACGGCTGGACGCGCGGCTGCCGGCGCCCGAGTCCATGGTGGCCACCGGTGCGCGGACCACCGAGGGGCTGCCGTTGGCCGATCGGGTGTACGTGCCGCCGGGGCAGGCCGCCCTGGTCGAGGTGATGCCGAGCGGCCAGGCGCCGACGGGCACCCTGGTGCTCGTCACCGACCAGGGGCGCGGTTATCCCTTGGCCGGTCGCGATGTGCCGGCCATCCTTGGTTACGACCGGGTCCGTCCGGTGCGCCTGCCCGCCGGGCTGGTGACCCGGGTGCCGATGGGCAGCGGCCTGGACCCGGTGACGGCCAGGGCGGCATGACCGCTGATCGAGGAACCGATCGACTCATGACTGGGGGCAGAAAAAGATGAATGGACCTACCGTCGCGACCACACCCCGTCCCGCCACGGTGACCGTCGCATCCATCCTGTGGATCATTCTCGGCGCGTTGACGACCGTCGGCGCGTCCACCATGGCCCTTCAGGCAGCGGGGAGCGGAACCCTCACCGAGCTGATCGCCGCACTGGCGGTCACCGCCCTCGGGATCTATCTCTGGGTCCTCGGGGTGCGGCTTCGCCGGGGCAGGGACGTCCGGGTCGCGCTGACCGTACTGGGCCTGGCGTACAGCCTTGTGATCTGGCCCGCGATCTTCGCCGTGCCGGCTGTTGTACTCCAGTACCGGCCGAGCAGCAAGCAGTGGTTGGGACGACAGGGTGAGGCGCCCGACGACGACGGCCGGGGCGATGTGGTGCGCGACTAGTGCGCGACCCGCGCCCCGTGCCGCGCCAGCCCGAGGTCCGTACGCCGGGACTCGATCAGCTACGGAAATCGGCAAAGAGGTCTCTGTCCTCCCAATCCGGTTCGAACGCCTCCAGTATTCTTTCGAACGTCCGAGCGGCGCGAGGGTCGTCAGAGACCAACAAGAGGTTCTCGGTTGCCGCGCGAACGGACGGCCAGCGGAGCAGGTGCATTGAATACTGCAAAATCTCCGTCTTGCCCGGGTTGTCGGATTGCAGCAGGGAGATGAACTCCTCCTCGAAGTCGGCCGTATGCCGTGGGTGCCCGGTCACTACGGCCACGAGGCTCCGGAGATCCGGCTCGATCTCTTCGTAGTTGACGCCGGGAAACTGCGCTTCGAGTGCCTCGCCGACGCGTGTGACGATGTGCCTGAACGAAGTGATCACCATGTCACCATGCCGCCTTGTACAGTCCGGAGATGTCTATTCCGATATCTGCGAAACCCGCCTCGGTGGCGGATTGCGCGGATTCGCCTTCGGGGCGGTAGTGGCCCGACTTGTTGTTGACCCCCCGGACCTCGCCGCCGTAAACCTTGAACTCGCCGGCAGCGCGTACGGGTTCCCCCTGTGCCAGGTCAATATGTCCCTGAGTGCTGGTCAGTCGACCTACGACAAGGTTTCCGTCCCTCGTGACCACGTAACCGAGGGTGCCGCTCTGGGACAAGATATCGCTGCTGTCCACCGTCTGTGCCGGTCGAATCACGTCATCGGCGTACTTGTTCTCGAACAGTACGTGCCCGTCGAGCTTGGGGGTGGATACGTCGTCGAGGTGGCTGAGCTTTCCGATGCCCTTGCCGCCTGCGACGAGTTCGATGGCGGAAACCAGGCCCCGGCCGATCGCCTCGCCCTGGTTCCCGTTCTTCCAGTCCGCGATGATGGGCTCGGTGGCGCCCTTCCAAACGTCCGCGAAAAATCCGCCCGGATCGTCCCGGAGCCGCTTCGCGATGTCGTCGACGTTGGCGGGCAGATGAACCAGGCCCTCGGCGGTCTCGAAAATCTGTTCGGCCATTCCCTTGAAGACGCCGCCGACATCCTTGATGGCTTCGACGAGGTTGTATCCGTCCTGACCCGAGTCCGAGATCCGTCCGGCGGCCTCGCCGATGAGCGCGTTGACCTCGCCGGCGAGCTGTGCCACGAATGCCTGCTGCACCATCTCCCGCGCACCCGGCAGCAGGAGCCCGGTCGTCGCGAAGGTCGCCAGGTTGGCGTGGATCAGTTCCCGGATACCGGTCTTCACCCGGGTGACCTCGCCGGCGAAGAAGTCCGTCCGGTCGGCCAGAACCGTCATGCTTTCGCCGCTGCGGGTGGCGGCGTCGAGGCTCGCCCTCGCCCGAGCCGCGAAGGCCGCTCCGGCGGCGTCCGGCCAGAAACCGGCCAGCCCGCCGATGTCGTACCGTCCGGCCTGGGCGAACCGCTCACCGCCGGTCCGCCAGCCCAGGGCGAGGGCGTGCATGGCGACCTCGTCCGGCTCCGGCCACCCGGTCATCGCCTTCACTCGGGGCCAGAGGCCGAAGTCGCTCGACGGCTCGGGAATGGTCATCTCCGTCGACTCAACCGGGAATGTCCGAGAACGCCGACGCACCCCGCGCGTCCGCGGCCCGGTAGTCAGCGACGCACCGCTCGCCGGTGGCGGCGTCGGAAAGAATCGCGGCCGGAAGGCGTTCGCCCGCCTGCCGCGTCGCGGTGCTGAGTTCGGCGTAGACGCTGCGGAACGCCTGCCCCAGCAGATCCGCGCCGATGCCGGGCTCGCTGTCGGCTATCGCGGCCCGGCTGTTGCTCCACCCGCTGTCGAGCGTCCGTCCGCTTTCGGCCAGCCCTCGCAGGATCGGTAGGACCGCACCGGTGTTCATCTGAGCGTATCCGCCGCCAGGTGTGGTCACGGCCGCTCTCCTCCCTGCCCTCGGCCTCAGCGCGCTCGGCGCTGGTTGGTCACCGGCGCCGGTGCCTGCTCCACCTGCCACAGCTCCTCGTCGAGGAGCTCCGGCGTACGGTCCGGATCGCTGTCTCGCCGGTCGGTCGGCCGACCCGCCCCGCCCAGGAACGCCGGGGTGCCGGCGAGCGTCCCCGACCGGCCACGCAGCCGTGGTGGTACGCCCGGCACGGCGCGCAACGGACGATTGCGGTGTCCACCGTCACGGTTGTCCGGTGTAGCGGCTCTCGGGGTGTGAGCGGCGCCGCCTCCACCGCCGGCCGGCGGCATCATCATCGGCGGCATCATCCGGCCCGTCCCGGTGCCGGTTCCCGCCGTACCGGGGCCGTTCGTGGCCGGCGGCGTCGGCGGCTGCGCACCCGCGAGTGGCGCGACGCCGCCGACCACCTTGCCCGCTCGGGGGATCGCGCCGCCGCCAGCGGTACCAGCGGCACCGACAAGCGGTGGGACACCCGCGCCGAACCGACCCGCCCGGTACGCCCCGGGAGAGCCGGATCCGAGCGCGGCGCCCGGAGGAACCAGCGGTGGCAGGGTCGGCATCGGCGGGGTCGAGACCGACGGAATCGTCGGCAGACCGCCGGGTGTCACGCCGACCGGGGACGGTGCGCTGACGCCGGCCAGCCCGGGTACGCCCCCGGCCAGCCCGGGTACGCCCCCGGCCAGCCCGGGTGCGGTCCCGGCCCCGCCCGACGCGGCGGTTGCGCCGCCCGTACCGCCCGCCGGAGCCGCATCGGCTGCGCTGCCCGGGCCGGCGGTGCTGCCCGTACCGCCTGCCGCTGCGGCGTTCGCCGCTGCGGCCGGCTCCGCTCCCGCAGCCCCGGCGGTGCCACCGGCCGCCGCGCCGGCCTGCGGACCGTCCCACGGCGTCCCGTTCGACGCCCCGCCGATCTGCTGTGCGGCCGTTGCGAACGCCTGGTCCAACTGCTGGAGCAGTTGGGCCGCCTCCTCGACCAGGACCCGCAACCGCGCGATGACCGCCTCCACCGCCGCGACCGCCGTCGGACCGGCGGCCACCTGGCCCAGCTGGGCGACCAGCGCGTCGAACTGTGTCTTCCGCTGGCTGACCCCGTCGAACGTGGTGTCGACTCGGTCCGCGAGTGCGGTCAACGTGGGCCCGACGTTCGCCGAGACCAGTGTCTGCTGCCAGGCCTGGACCGTCGCCGAGCTGCGCTGCATGCGCTGCGCGTACAGGTCCCCGGCCTGGTCCTGCCACTCGGGTCCGACCTCGCCGGCTCCGCGCCGCAGCAACTCCTCCGTGTCGCGCAGTCCCACCTGGATCGCGGCCCACCCGGCCTGGCTCCGCCGCAGCTGGTCGGAGTGCTGGAGCTGCGCCTCGGCCTGGCCGTACAGCGTGTACATCTGCTCGATCAACTGACCGATGTCCATTCGGTCACCTCCTCACCGCCGGTGGTGCGGGCGTTCAACGCCCGGATGTCGACTGTGGGGCGGCGGCGTGCTCGATCGCCGTACGCCCGGTTTCGTCCCCGTACACGTAGGCGGCGGCACTGTCCCGTGCGACCGACGCGTACGCCTGAATGCCCTGCTCGACTTCGACGCAGAAGGCGATGATCTGGTCGGTGACCCTGGTGACCGTCGCGTTGAACTGCTGACATCCGGGCAGTGGGTCGCCGCAGTCGCTCACCGTGCCCCGCACCTCGGTGGCCGCGGCCTTGGCGGCGGTGGCGGCCGACGGGTCCAGCTCGTCGGCGAACTGCTGTAGGAAACCGGTGTTGGCATGGATGGATCCCGACGCGGTGGCCATTTTCCCTCCGGGCGAACGAGGTCGTGTGTGGCGAGCCAACCAGTTTGTCGGCCCGTGTTGGGTGGTGCGGCAGCTTCCGGCCACCAGTGGTGGGGGCTTCGGCGGCCGCCGGTGGCCGGGCTATTCGGCAGGCGGTAGCCACGCCAACTGGAGAAGTTGTGGCGCCTGCCCCCGGACCACCAGCCGTCCCCGCCCGGCCGGTAGCGGCTCGGGTTTGAGCCCACCGAGCAGCGGACCCTCGCCCTTGTCCGCGGAGAGCAGCAGCCCGGGTGATCCGACGTCGCGGAGCCGGGCGAGGAACGGCTCGAACAAGGCCCGTCCCGCGCCGCCGGTGCGTCGGGTGACGACCACGTGCAGGCCGAGTTCGCGGCCCTGCGGCAGGTATTCCAGCAGTGGCTGCAACGGGTTGTCGAGCGGGCTCGCCACCAGGTCGTAGTCGTCCACCAGGACGAACAGCTCGGGACCGCGCCACCAACTGCGCCGGCGTAGCTGTTCCGGTGTGACGTCGACGCCCGGCGCGCGCTCGACCATTCCCCGGGCCGCCTCGGCGATCAGCCGCCGGGTGCTGACCGGGTCGGTGCCGTGGCCGAGCAGGTGTTCGGTGGTGATGTCGCCGAGCAGGCTCCGGCGGTGGTCGATCAGCACGATCCGTGCCTGGCTCGGCTGGTAGCTGTCGACGATCCGGCGGGCCAGCACCCGCAGGAAGCCGGTCTTGCCGGAGCGGGCGTCGCCGAGCAGCAGGAAATGCGGGTCGCTGGCGAAGTCCAGCCACACCGGGGCCAGATCCTGTTCGCCGATGCCCACGGTGATCCGTGGCCCGCCGTCGACGAACTCGTCGCGGGCCGGCAGAGCGTGGTACGGCACGGTCGACGGCAGGAGGCGTACGTGTGGCGCCGGCTCGTCCGGCCAGGTCGCGGCGATCGCCTCCACCAGCCCGGAGGTGGCCTCCCGCAGGCCGCTGTCGGCCTGCACACCGTCGATCCTCGGCAACGCCATCAGCATCTGGTGCTTCGATCCGGAGACGCCCCGCCCCGGCTCCCCCTGAGGTACGCGCTGCGCGGCGACCCGGTCGACCATGGTGTCGATCGGGTCGCCGAGCCGCAGCTCCGCCCGGCTGCCGAACAGGTCCCGGACGGCCGGCCGCAGGTCGAACGGTCGGGCGCAGGCGGCGATCACGTGCACGCCGTAGGCGAGACCACGGGCGGCCAGGTCGCAGACGACCTCCTCGAGGTCCTCGAACTCCTTGCGGAGCGTCTGCCAGCCGTCCACGACCAGGAAGACGTCGCCGTACGGGTCGTCGGGGAACTCGCCCCGCCCGCGGGCCACCCGGTAGCCGATGATCCCGTCGATGTCGTACTCGGCGAACCGCCGTTCCCGTTCCGCGAGCACCCCGGCGACCTGGGCCACGGTCCGTCGTACCGCGCCGGTGTTCTGACGGCGGGCCACCCCGCCGACGTGCGGCAGGCCACGCAGCGCCGGCAGCGAGCCACCGCCGAAGTCCAGACAGTAGAACTGCACCTCGCGCGGGGTGTGGGTCAGGGCGAGGCTGGTGATGACGGTACGCAGTGCGGTGCTCTTGCCGCTGCGCGGACCGCCGATCACCAACAGGTGTCCGGCCTCGGCGGAGAGGTCGAACTCCAGCGGGTCACGTCGCTGTTCCAACGGCCGGTCGACGATCCCGGTGACCGCCCGCAGCCGTCCGGTGAGGTCCTCGCGGGTGCTGCGCAGCCCGCGTCGCGGCTCGGACGTGAGCGGCCCGATCAGCCGGTCCAACGTCGGTGGCTCAGCCAGCGGCGGCAACCAGACCTGGTGGGCCGGGGTGCCCCGGTGGGCGAGCCGGTCCACCAGGATGTCGAGCAGGCTCTCCCCGGTGCCGTCGCCTTCGGCGTCCTGGGGCGACTCGGTGACCTGGGTCGGAGTGGCGGCGGGAGGGAGGTAACCGGTGGTGAACTCCAGCAGCTCCATGACGTCCTGCCCGGTTGGCTCCGCGTACGCCTCCGGTCGGCGGTGCACTCCGGAGACGTACGCGGAGCGGAACCGGACCAGCGGCTCGGTGCCGTACCGGAGGAAGCCGTGCCCCGGGGCGCGGGGCAGCTCGAAGGCATCGGTCACGCCGAGCACGCTGCGGCTTTCCATGGCGGAGAAGGTGCGCAACCCGATCCGGTACGACAGGTGCCCGTCCAGCCCACGCAGCCGGCCCTCCTCGAGCCGCTGGCTCGCCAACAGCAGGTGGACGTCGAGCGCCCGGCCAACCCGGCCGATCTGGACGAACGTCTCGATGAACTCCGGCTTCGCGGAGAGCAGTTCGCTGAACTCGTCGCAGACGACCAGCAGGGTGGGCACCTCGGGCAGCGGTGCGCCGGCGGCCCTGGCCCGCTCGTAGTCCCGCACCGACGAGAAGTTGCCGGCCGCCCGCAGCAGTTCCTGACGTCGGATCAGTTCGCCGGTGAGCGCGTCGGTCATCCGGTCCACCAGCGGCAGTTCGTCGGCGAGGTTGGTGATGACCGCGCTGGTGTGTGGCAGGGCGTCCATCCGGGTGAAGGTCGCGCCACCCTTGAAGTCGATCAGCACGAAGTTCAGCGAGTTCGGCGGGTGGGTCACCGCGAGCGCGAGCACCAGCGTACGGAGCAGTTCGCTCTTGCCGGACCCGGTCGCGCCGATGAGCAGCCCGTGCGGCCCCATGCCGTCCTGCGCGGACTCCTTCAGGTCCACCTCGACCGGGGCGCCGTCGGACTGGATGCCGAACATCACCCGTAACCGGTCGCGGTTCGGCCGTTGCTGCCAGGTCCGTTCCGGGTCGAAGAAGTACGGGTCCCCGAGGTCGAGCAGGTCCGCCAGGCCGAGGTCACCGCTGAGCGCCGGCTCGCCCCGTCCGGAACCGGTCAACCGCAACGGTGCCAACTGACGGGCGAGCGACTCCGCGCCGACCGCGTCCAGTGCGTCGGCCCGGCCGAGTTCGGTGCTGCCTTCCAGGGTGGAGGCGCCGAGTGCGCCGTCGGTGTCGACGGCGAGCACGACGGTGGCCCGGTCCAGTGACCTGGACGGCACGGTGCTCAGGTCGACGATGGTCACACCCTCCACACCACCGCCGGTCATCAGGTGGTCCGACCCGGTCACGCTGCCGCCGTCGAGCACCACGACGAGCTGCGGGCCCGCCGTACGTCGGCCGTCCGGGTCGAAGCGGGGGCGGGCGGCCAGCAGATCGTCCAGCATCGCCTCCACGCCGACCACAGTCGGGGCGACCAGCCGCAGCGGGCCGGCCGCGTCGGTGCGTTCCGGGTGCAGGGCGTGCGGTAGCCACTTGATCCAGTCCCAGTCCGGCAGCTCGTCCGGACCGGCGCAGACGGCGACACGTACGTCGTCCGGTGCGTGCAGGACGGCGAGCTGGGCGAGCATCGCCCGGACGAGCGGCAGCGTACGCGTGCGTTCACCGCGTACGTGCAGCCGGCCGAACCCGGTGAGCGCCACCGCGAGCGGCAGGTCCGGAATGGTGCTGAACGCCTTCAGGAACCGGCGCAGCGCCAGCGCGGAGAGCGGTTCGAGCTGTTCCATCGGTTTGGTCTCCGGCGCGATCAGGGCGGTCGCCGGGCTCTGTGGCCCGACGCCCACCCGCGTCACCGCGAAGTCGGCGTCGTCGATACGCCGCTCCCAGAGCCGGTAACTGGCGGCCAACGACCAGAGCTGGCCCGGTTCGGGATGCAGGTACATCAGCGAGTCCCGTTGCCGCCCGACGCTGCGCGTCAGCCGCAACCGGTGCTGGGCCAGCCTGCGCAGGTATACACGCCGGGCGTACCCCATCTCATGGCTGCTCGGGCCGCCGCCGCGGAGGAAGGCGACCAGCACCATGGCCAGCATCGCCACGCCGAACAGCCCGAACACCACCAGCCGCAGGGTGCCGGTGGTGGAACCGGAGAACATCAGCAACACCGCCGCCATGATCACGAACATCGGCAGGATGGTGAGCATCTGCGTCCACTGCCGACCGGCTGGTGGCGGGATCTCCGGTGGCGCCTCCAGCACGAGTTCGCCCGAGGGCATCTCCGGTGCCGGCCGGCGTACCGGCCGTTGCACAACCTTCGTCGCCACCGTGGCCCTCCCCGCTCTCGACGGGTCGATCCTCACCGAAGGCACGGCCGGCCGGAGCCGGCTGGCAGGAAGGTGACGAGGGGAGCCGTGGTCACGCGCGTGGACCTACGTTCGACTTGTTCCCCGTTCGACGGACGGGTCGACCGACAGCTACCTCGGCGCGAACCGACGAGGTGGGAAGGAGCGAGTTCATGGCGGCGGATCAGCTTCACGGTGTAACGGAGACGCTCGAGCGGGCGGCCGGAATGGCGGGCACCGTCTCGGGCAACATCGAGGGGCACCGGGCTTCACTGCGGCCGACGGTGGACGCCCTCAAGGGGCAGTGGGAGGGCACCGCGCGGCCGGCGTTCGACGCCGCACACGAGCAGTGGGAGCAGGGCATCACCCGGCTCGTCACGGCCCTGAACAGCCTGGGGGAGAACACCCGATTTTCCTCCAACACCTATCTGCAGGCCGACGAGGCCGGCCGGGCGAGCGTGAACCAGGCGCAGGGCGCGGGCGCCTTCGGCGGGGCGCTGCGGGCCTGACCGGACGACGGAGGAGAGAAAAGGAAATGTTGATCAAGGGCAACTTCGGACAGCTCGATGGTCTGGCCGAGCAGATCGTTTCCACGGTCGGGCGGGTGCAGCAGGAGATGGACAGCTGGCAGAGCACCTCCGGCGCCACCACGGCCGACTGGATGGACCGCGCGGGCTCCGAGTTCGAGGAGATCAGTCGGGCCTGGCAGCAGGTGTCCACCGCGCAACAGGCGATGCTCGAGGCGCTGCGGGGCGGCGTCCAGACCGCCAACAACGAACTGCAGCAGGCACTGGCATCTGCGGCGGCGCGGGTGGGCAGCACCTCGATCTGACCACCGCCGGGTGGTTTTCCGACGGTGGCGGATGTGGGCGGGGCAGGAGCATGGGCGTGGGGGGAACGGCCGGATGGCCGTTCCCCCCACGGCGGTTTCGGCTCAACCTCGGGGATGCGGGAGCAGGAACACCTGGTCCGGCGGCTCGGCCGGGGTCGGCTGCTCCGGCAGCGGTCGGGCCGGTCGGGCCCGCCAGCGGGCGCGCCGACCCCGACCGAGCAGCAGTGCGGCGATCAGGCCAAGGGCGACGGCCCCACCGGCCGCACCCAACGACCATCGGGCCGTACGAGCGGTGGCCTCCCACCGCGCCGCCGTTCGCGCCCGTTCGGGATCCTCCGCCGTCAGGGTCAGCGCGGCCAACCCGGCCGGCGGTGCGGTCACCAGCCCGTCGGTGACCGCCCGGTACGGGTTCACCAGGCCGGCACCGTACGCGGGGCTGCCCCGGCCGCCCGGAGCCGGCGTGGCGGTGGCGAGGATCCGTTCGGCGACCTGATCGGCGGTGAGCGTGGGCCAGGCCGCGCGCACCAGGGCGGCGGTGGCCGATACGAACGGTGCGGCAAAACTGGTGCCCTGCCAGTACTGGTGGCCGCCCGCCCTGGTGGCGCCGAGCACCGCGCCGCCCGGTGCGACCAGGTCGACGTGCGGGCCGATCTGCGAACTCGGCAGCCGGGTGCCGGTCTGGTCCACGGCGCCGACCCCGAGCACCCCCTCGTAGCCGGCGGGAAAGAGTGTTCGCTCGGTCGTGCCCTGCTGCCCGTTGCCGGCGACGGCAACCACGAGCGCGTCCTTGCCCCGGGCGTACGCGACGGCGTCGCGCACGTACCGGTTGTCGGCGGTGCCGGCCAGCGACAGGTTGATCACCTTGGCTCCCTGGTCGGCGGCGTACCGGATGCCACGGGCGAGCACCGCCGGATCGATCGCCGCCGCCTGCCCGGTGTCGGTGAGGTCCCGATCGGTCACCCGTACCGGCAGGATGCCGGCGTCCGGCGCGAGGCCGACGAAGCCGACCCCGTCCACCGGGTCGGCCGCGATGATGCTCGCCACGGCGGTGCCGTGGGAGATGCAGTCGAAGTTGCCGGGCAGGTTCCCGACGAGGTGGAAATCTCGGCCCCGCAGCACCGTTCCAGGGGCCTTGAGCTGCGGGTGGTCGGCGTCGACACCGGAGTCGACCACGGCCACCAGGACGCCCGCTCCCGTACTGTGTGGCCAGACGGACCTCGGATCCAGCATCTGCTGGGCCCACGGTTGGGCAGTCACCGGCGGTCGGGCCGGGTCGGGGTTGTTGCAGGCGCCTGCGGGTGGGGCCGCCGACGCGTCGGGCGTCGAGATCACGATGCCCACCGCGATCACGACCGTCATCAGTACGCTGCCGATTGTTCGCATCATCGGACATCGTCGCCGGACAGCGGGCACGGGAGGCGACGGCTGACCGCAACCGGCCAGCGGCGCTCTGTTTCCGGCCTCTGCTGGGACGCGCGGGTCCAACCACCAGACGCGTCGGTCAGCGCGGTGCCGTACCGGCGGCCGCCGCCTCCTGTTCCGACGCGGCTCCGGTCACACCGAAGATGTCGCAGGTGCAGCCCCACTGCTGCCGCCAGCCGGGCAGTTCGCTCGCCTCACGGGCGTCGAACGCGGTGAAGGTCTCCAGCGCGTTGCGCCACGCGTCATGCGCGGCGGCGCAGTCGCCGGCCGCAGCGTGCGCGGCGCCGATGTCGCGCATCGTCCGGGCCGCGCCCAGCCGGTGGCCGATCTCCAGCCACAGGTCGCGGGAGGGCAGCAGGTGCTGCAGGGCCACGCCCGGCTGGTCGGCCGCGAGGTGCATTTCGCCGATCGTGCGATGCATGAGCGCGATACCGAACCGGTCGGAGCGCTCCCGGACCACGGCGAGGCTTTGCTCCAGCGGCGTCCGGGCCCGCTCCGGCCGGCCCATCCGGATCCACACCTTGGCCAGGCTCTGTGCGGTGTAGCACTGCAGGTGCTTGTCGCCGTGCCGACCGATCATGTCGTGCGCGCGTTGGAACCAGTCCTCCGCCTCGGACAGTGCTCCCTGGGCCCGGCGCACCAGCCCGATGCCGCGGAGCGACATGGCCTCGCCGCGCCAGTGGGAGATCCGCCGGTACCCGGCCCCGGACTGCTCGAACGCGCGGACGGCCGACTCGTCCCGGCACAGCTCCCGGTGCACGACACCGAGGCTGTACGCCGCTTCGGCCGCCGCGGCGTACTCGCCCGCCTCCTCCATCACCGTGAGGGCCTGGTCCAGCAGCGGTACCGCCTCGGGGTACGGCCCGAAGTCCGACAGGATCCGGCCGAGACCGATGCACGCTATGGCGGCACCCCGCTGGTCTCCGGCCGTCTCGAACAGCTCGATGGCCGTACGGAACGCGCGTTGCGCCTCGTCGAACCGGTCCTGTACGCACAGGAGCCGGGCGATCCCGGTCTGGATCACTGCCTCGGCGCCCGCGTTGCCGGCCGTCTGGGCCGCCTTCAACGCGGCCGCGTGGGTGCGGTCCCACCGGTGGAGTTCGTTGCGCATCGCGAACGACGCGCGCATCAGCGTGTCGGCCAGGGCGCAGGCGGCCACGTCGAGGCCGAGTGCGGCGGCCCGCTCGACCAGCGACACGAGGCTGTCGCCCTCGGTCACGAGCCAGGTCGGCGAGTCGTCGACGACGGCCGCGTACGGGGTGTCGGTGGCGGCAGTCGCCGGGACGGGCAGCCGTGGCGCGGCGAACAGGGTGTGCTGCCCGACCTGCAAGACGATCGCCGCCGCGGTCCAGACCGCGCGGGTGACCGCCTCGCGCCCGGCGACCTGGTCGTCCTCCTCG
This sequence comes from Micromonospora pisi, assembly GCF_003633685.1. NCBI lineage: Bacteria > Bacillati > Actinomycetota > Actinomycetes > Micromonosporales > Micromonosporaceae > Micromonospora > Micromonospora pisi. Next base: position 7,249,337 of record NZ_RBKT01000001.1, read on the forward strand.
ACGGCGAGTTCCTGCGCGTAGAGGCGCACGAGGTCGTGCATGCGGTAACGCCCGTCGAGTACCTCGACCAGCCGGGCGTCGAAGAGAGACTCGAGCAGGTCCTCGGCCTCCTCGTGATCGGAGTCGAGCAGCGCGGCGGCGAGCCACGGCCCGAACGTCGTCACGCCGAGGAAGCCGACCAGCCGGAACAGTCGCCGGGCGTCCTCGGTCAGCCCGGCGTATCCGACCGCGATGCTGACCCGCACGGCCAACCCGTCGGCGGTCATCTCGTCGAGCCGTCGCCGTTCGTCGCTCATCCGCCCGACGAGCCGGGAGACCGGCCAGTGCGGTCGGGCCGCCAGCCGGGCGCCCGCGATGCGCAGGGCCAGGGGCATACCGCCGCAGAGTTCGACAAGTGACTGCACCATCTCGGGCTCGGCGGCGACCCGGTCCGGGCCGATGATCCGTCCGAGTAGTTCCGCCGACTTTTCCGGGGTGAAGAACCGCACCTCGACGTGGCAGGCACCGGACAGCGTGGTCAGCCGAGCCCGGCTGGAGATGACGAGCGCGGTGCCGGCCGAGCCCGGCACCAGCTCGCGGATCTCCCCGGCGGTGGGCGCGTCGTCGAGCACGATGAGGTACCGCCTGCCACTGATGGCCGCGCGGTAGCGGGCGATCTTGTCGGCGGGGGTACGCAGGCGGTGGGCGTTCGGCACGCCGAGTGCGCGCAGCACCCGGCCGAAGAGCTCGCCGGGCGCGTCCCGGTGTCCGTGCAGGCTGACGAAGATTTGTCCGTCCGGGAAATGGCCGCGCAACTGGTGTGCGAGGTGGATGCTCAGTGCGGTCTTGCCGAGGCCGCCCGGCCCGGAGAACATCACGACAGGCAGGTGGGGGGCCCGGTTCGCCGGTGCACCGGTCAGCGCCTTCTGCGCTGTCCGGATCTCGGCTTCGCAGCCGACGAAGTCCGACAGGTCCGCAGGCAGGTGACACCCGGGCGAGACGTCCTCCTGGGTGTCCTCCGGAGCCGGGGCCGGGGTCGGGGCCCCGGTGGGTGTCAGCGCGCGTCCGTCGCGTTCGACGACAAGAGGCTCCCGCAGCATCGCCTGGTGTAGGTCGCGAAGCTCGGCGCTCGGCTCGACGCCCAGCTCTTCGGCGATCCGGTGTCGGGAGCGGGCGTACAGGGAGAGGGCCTCGGCTCGACGGCCGCTCTGCTGGAGGGCACGCATGAGCAGCACAACGAGGGGTTCGGCGAGTGGGAACTTGTCGACCGCGGCGGCGAGCCGGTCGCTGACCGGGCCGAAGTGGCGACGGGCCAGTTCGCCGGCTGCCCACTCGGTGAGCACGCCCACGTACTGCTGACTCAGCGACTCGCGTACCACGGCGGCCCACTCCCCGGGCAGGCCGGCCAGGGGCTCGCCGCGCCACAGGTCGACGGCCTGACGCAGCAGCGCCTGCCGGGCGTCGGGTTCGGACGACTCCCGCGCGCGGGCGCGCAACCGGCGCAGCAGGAGCGCGTCGACCTGCTCGGCGGTGACGTCGAGCCGGTAGCCGCTGGACTGGCGGACGATGACCGGGCCGCCGTCCGTGGGCTGTGCTTCGGCCAGCTGCTTGCGCAGCCGGGCGATGTACGTGTGCAGGACGCCGCGCGCCTCGACCGGCGGGGCGTCCCCCCACACCCGGTCGACGAGCGCGTCGGCCGTCACGAAGTGGTCGGCCTCGACCGCCAGCACCGCCAGCACGGTCTGTTGTTTCGCCGAACCCAGCTTCAGCGCACTGTCCGATACCCGTACCTCGAGGTGCCCGAGGATGCGGAACTCCACTCTTGTCGCCCTCCCCAAGAGCCGGGGAACCACGGCCCAGGACGTTCAAGTTTTGTTCAAGAATCGCTATGGAACCGGGGACGAACCTTGCAACTGTACGGTCGCGTGCCCCAGGCGTTGTCGGCTGGACTCTAGCCGGGATCGGTGAACGCCGATAGTGCTGATCGATATCTTGCTGCCCCTCCGAGGACCTGGTGCGCGACAAATCATCACATTCATCGCGCACGAGAGGTCTGGATGAGAATCTCCAAACGCAGGCTTGCTGCCGGGCTGGCGTACGCCACGCTCGCCGGCGTCACGCTGCTCCCCATCACCGTGGCCGGGGCTCCGGGCGGTGCGGGGCCGGCCATGGCCGCACCCAACGACGACACGACATGCGGTAGCCCGGTCACCGGTTCGCCGGTCCGGTCGTCCGGGCCCCCGGCCGCCGGCTACGCGCTCAACGTAGGTGGTTCCGGCGAGCTCGGCACGGTCTGGGATCCGCCGGAGAACCCGCAGGTCGCCATGCCCGGCGTCACCGGTGTCGACATCGTGCGCCCGGACGGCACGCCCAGTCGGAAGGTGATGGTCCAGTTCGCCGAGAACCTTGACCTCGGTGGTGTCACACCGGTCAACGGCCGGGTCTCCTCCACCGACGGCGGCGCGACGTTCCCGGCCGGCAGCTACGACCAGAAGCCCACGGGCACCCGGCTGCGCGACGGCAGCCTGCTCGGGGTCGACTTCAAGCCGCTGTCGGGCGTCGGCACGGACACCGTGACCGTCCAGGTGCACCGGTCGTACGACGAGGGCGCGACGTGGACCACCACCCCGTCGGTGTTCCGTCTCGGCGCCACCCTGGTGCCGACCGCACTGCCGCGCACCCACGGCAGGGTCGTCGAGCTGTCCGACGGCACCCTGCTAATGAGCGTGTACGGCTCGTTCACCGACGCCGCCGGCACCCGCTCGCAGGTGCAGGCGAGCACCGACGGAGGCCGTACGTTCACCCGGCGTGGCGTGATCGTACGGTCCGACGCCACCCACTCCTATCCCGAGGCGGCGATCGAACTACTGCCCGACGGCAGCCTGCTCTCGGTCGTACGGCATCACATCTCCGGCGAGTTGGCCACACCGGTGGTCACCCGTTCTGTCGACGGCGGCGTCACCTGGGCGGCGACGCAACCGCTGAGCGTGTCGTTTCCCAACGGCTACGACCCGTTCGACGACGCGTCGCCCGCGCTGCTCGGTGTCAGTCCGCAACTGCGGCTCATGCCGAACGGCGTGATGTTGCTCAGCAGTGGCCGGCCGGACAACTGGGTGGCGATGTCGACCAACGGCCTGGGCACCGGCTGGATCGGCCAACTGACGTACCGCAACTGCCCGCAGAAGGGCTACCGGCTGCACGGCTCGACCGGTAACACCGGCGTCGACTGGGTGAGCGGCAACCGTGCGGTCGTCGTCGGTGACAACTGCGAGCTGACCTGGGCCTGCGACGAGGCCGACGAGGGAGACTTCACGATCGACAAGGACAACCGGATCTGGCGGCGGTACGTGGACGTGCTGACGCCCGACACCGGGAAGATCGATCTGGCGACGAAGTACCGCCTCGGCAAGGTTGCGGTCGGCGGCGACCTGCGTTCGGCGGTCACCGGGCACCCTCGGGCGCGGGTCGACGGCGCGTTCGACGGCAGCACGGAGTACTGGTCCAGTGCGGTCCGGGCCAGCGGCTCCGGTGTGGCGTCGTTCGTCCTGCGGCTGGACCGGCAGTACAACCTGACCCGGGTCGGACTGAGCCTGCGCAACGGGCGGCAGACCACCGGCCGGGTCTACACGTCGCTCGACGGGGTCACCTGGTCCGGACCGGTCGTCACGGCCCTGAACCGTACGCACCACGCCCTGGAGTACTTCACCCTGCCGGCCACAGCGGCCCAGTACGTCAAGGTCGAAATCGGCCCGTCCACCAACTGCGACAGCGGACTCGGTTCCGGCTGCGCCTTTCTCAACGAACTAGAGGTGTACTCCTTAGTGGACTCTTTCGAGAACGACCCGGTGAACAACCGGCCCCGCGGTTGGTCCGACATCATGTCCGGCTGGGTCACCCGCTACGGCATCGGGGACAACGACAGCGCCTCCGCGCTTCGCATCTCCGACAACGACGGCACGGCGCAGGCAAGAGCGACCTGGCCGGCGACGCCGGCACCGACGGGGACAGCGGAGTTCCGGGTGAACCCGATGGCCCTACCCAGTCGTTTCCTGATCACCATGCTCGGCCGCGATGCCTCCGGTGCCACCACGTCGGCGTACCAGCTCGCCGTCGAGCCGGACGGCAGCCTCACCCGGTGGGCTGGCGGCGGCGCCTGGGCGCAGATCGCGGCGGCCGGGACCGTCAAGGTAGGTGCCTGGCAGACCATCCGGGTCACCGCGACGACGAGCGAGGCATCGATCGGGGTCGACGGTACGACGGTGGCCGACGGGATGGCGCCGTCTGCGGCTGTCACCGCGCTCGCGGGCATCACATTCGCCAGCGCCGGTGCGGCCGCCACGGGTGTCAACGTCCTGCTGGATGACGTCGCGTACAGCGTCTGAAAGAACCGCTGACCAGCGGCCGGGGTCGTCCCACGACGACCCCGGCCGCGCTCGCTTTCGGGGTTCTGTCAGAGCCGTACAGGTTCGTTCAGGATTCCCTCCAGTGGCGGGGCCGAACGTGGTGGCAGGACAGATCGAGACGTCATGGAGGCAGCGATGTCCTTTCCACAACCGGTCGAGGTGAACCTCACCCACCAGCCGCACGCGTCGACCCACCGTCGGACGAGACAGGTGATGTCACGGGCGCTACAGCGCGTCGGCATGCTCATGCTCGTGCTGGTGACCGCGATCGGCGGGGTGTCCCTCGCGGTGGCTGAGCCCGCCGCCGCCGCACCCTCGCGTTCGGCCATCGTCAACGCCGCGGAGGCACAGCTCGGCGGCTCCGCCTGCGACCCGGGTTACTACAACAGCTGCGGCATCGAATGGTGTGCCGAGTTCGCCCGCTGGATCTGGAAGCGCGGCGGCGTGACCGACGTCAGCGGTCTCGACGCGTGGGCGCAGTCGTTCAAGAGGTACGGCCAGAACCGAGGGACGTACCACGCCCGGTCCAGCGGGTACACGCCACAGCCGGGCGACGCCATCGTCTTCGACTGGGACCGTGGCCCCGACGACCACCCGATCGACCATGTGGCGATCGTCGTCAGCGTCACCAGCTCCACGGTCAACACGATCGGCGGCAACCAGGGCCCCGACAGCCGGGTCACCCGTGGCAGCTTCCCCCGTAGCGAGATCGACATCGACGGGTACGTCGAGCCGTCCGGCCTGGACAGCGGTGGCAGGGCCACCGCCGACTACGACGGCGACGGCTACAGCGACATGGCCCTCTACCGGCCGGACGCCTCGAACGGCTCGACCTGGTGGGCCAACAGCTACAAGAAGGGCGGTCAGATCCTCAGCGACGTCAACTACGGCGGCGCGGCGGACATCCCGTTCTCCGGCGACTTCAACGGCGACGGTCACGCCGACCTCGCGCTGTTCCGTCGGGACTGCACCAACGGATCCACCCTCTGGATCAAGGACCAGCGCAACAACACGCAGCTCGCGCCGGGCGTCAAGGTGGGCGGCTGCAAGGACATCCCGGTGCCGGCCGACTACGACGGCGACGGCAAGACCGACTTCGGGATGTACCGTCGCGACTGCACCAACGGCTCGACCTGGTGGGCGTACAGCGTGGCCAAGGACGCCCAGGTCCTCGCCGACCACAACTACGGCGGCTGCAACGACATCCCGGTGCCGGGCGACTACGACGGCGACGGCATCGGCGACCTCGCCCTGTTCCGGCCCGACTGCGCCAACGGCTCGACCTGGTGGGTCAAGGACGTCCGGCACGACCAGGACATCTTCGGCGGTCTGAAGTGGGGCGGCTGCAACGACATCCCCGTCTCCGGTGACTTCGACGGCGACCGCTCCGCCGACCTGGGCCTGTACCGGCAGGACTGCGCCACCGGCTCGTCCTGGTGGGTCTACAACTCGATGGACCGCAAGCAGACGATCGGTGGCCTCAAGATCGGTGGCTGCGCCGACATCCCGGCCCCGGCCGACTACGACGGCGACAAGGTCACCGACCTGGGCCTGTACCGCCAGGACTGCACCAACGGCTCCAGTTGGTCCCTCTACGACTCCGCCGAGAACAAGCTGCTGCTCAGCGGCCACAAGTGGGGCGGGTGCAAGGACATCCCCGCCACCAGCACCAAGACGGCCTGACCACCGAGGCACCTGAACGGGCGGGCCGCCCCTTCCCGGGGCGGCCCGGCCCGCGACCCCGCACGCCCATTCCCCCCAGGCAAGGAGCCATCCCATGAAGCTAGCCCGCAGCGTAGCCCTGCTGGCCGGCGCTTTTGTCGCCGCGGCCGCCAGCGCCGTCGCGGTTCCGAGCGCGGCACACGCGGCCGTCGTCCCGGACTGCGTGGCCTCCGGGCCGACCAGCGCCGACTCCGCGCTCGCCGCCCGTGTCAGTCCGATCCTCACCGCCAAGCTGCGCAACGCGTTCAACGCGAGCAAGGCATCCTGTTCCCGCGAGATCGTACGGGTCGTCAAGACTCGCAACCTGCCCCAGCGTGCCGCCACGATCGCCATCACCACTGCCATCGTGGAGAGCTCGATCCAGAACATCACCCACGGCGACCGCGACAGCGTGGGGCTCTACCAGCAGCGTGCCTCGTGGGGGAGCGAGGCGAACCGGCTCAATCCCGTGTGGTCGACCAACGCTTTCCTCGACAAGATGCTCCGGGTCTACCCGAACAACAGTTGGCTCTCCGCTCCCGTCGGCGAGGTGGCCCAGGCGGTGCAGGTCTCCGCCTTCCCGGAGCGGTACCCGGAGGAGGCGGGCGACGGCGCGCGGATCGCGCAGTCGCTCTGGACCCCGGACACCGGGAAGATCGGCGCGGACTACGACGGCGACGGTGCCGCCGACATGGCCCTGTACCGGCCGAACGCGACCACCGGCTCCACCTGGTGGGTCAACAGTTACAAGAAGGGCGGTCAGATCCTCTCCGACCACAGCTACGGTGGCGCCGAGGACATCCCGGTCTCCGGCGACTTCAATGGCGACGGTTACGCCGACCTGGCCCTCTTCCGCCGCGACTGCGCCGCGGGGTCGAGCATCTGGATCAAGGATCAGCACAACAACAGCCAGCTCGCGGCCGGCCTCAAGTGGGGTGGCTGCAAGGACATCCCGGTGCCCGCCGACTACGACGGCGACGGTACGACGGACTTCGGCACGTACCGCCGGGACTGCACGAACGGGTCGTCGTGGTGGGCGTACAGCGTCTCGAAGGAGTCGCAGATCCTCGGCGACCACAGGTACGGCGGCTGCACCGACATTCCCGTCCCCGGTGACTACGACGGGGACGGCGCCGGCGACCTCGCGCTGTTCCGGCCCGACTGCACCAACGGCTCGAGCTGGTACGTCAAGGACTACCGCAACGACCAGGACATCTTCGGCGGCCTCAAGTGGGGCGGCTGCAACGACCTGCCGGTCGGCGGGGACTTCGACGGTGACCGTGCCAGCGACCTCGGCCTCTACCGTCAGGACTGCACCAGCGGCTCGTCCTGGTGGGTCTACAACTCCGCCGACCGCAAGCAGACCATCGGCGGTCTGAAGGTGGGTGGCTGCGCCGACATCCCGGCGCCGGCCGACTACGACGGCGACCGCGCCACCGACCTGGGCCTCTACCGCAAGGACTGCGGCACCGGCTCAAGCTGGTCGATCTACAGCTCCACCCCGGCCAGGCTCATCCTCAGCGGCCACAAGTGGGGCGGCTGCAACGACATCCCGGCCACCAGCACCAAGATCAGCTGACCACCCCACCCCGAGACAGCCGGGTCACCCTTCCCCAGGGGTGGCCCGGCCCTTCGGGGTTTGAACGTGCGGATGCCGTTGACCGTCCCGTCATGTGCCCCGGACGGTCCGAGTGTCCGGGCGTCCGGGCGTCCGGGCGTCCGGGGGTTCGGGCGTCGGCGGTCGTGGTCGTGCCCCCCCGGGCGGCCCGGCCCCGCCCCCTACTGCGTTTGCCGTTGGTTAGGGGCGCGAAATTGCTAGGGGTTGCCGCTCCCGTCCCCGGCTGGCAGATTTCCGACGTGGAACCGCCGTTCGCTTATTGATTTGGCGACCGGATCCGGTCGGCGTTGCCGTGGTCGGTCAACGGTGCGGGTGTAAATCTTCATCCTGGGGGGAGGGGCGCGGTGGCGACAATCCTGTTCCATTTGGCTCCGGCTTTCCATGCCTCATGTCGGGTCGTTCGGCAGGAGTCGGTCCAGTGATGACGAACGCCTCCGCCGTACCGAGAATCACGGGTACGACGCGACTGTTCTCCGTGCTCGGTGACCCTGTGACGCAGGTGCGGTCGCCAATGTTGATTAATCCCATGTTTGTTCGGCTCGGCATTGACGCCGTGTTGGTGCCCGTGCACGTCGCACCGGAGCATCTCGCGGAGGTGTGCGCGGGATTGAAAAGGATCGGCAATCTTGACGGCATGTTCATCACGGTGCCGCACAAGGTGGCGGTGTGCGGGCTCGCGGACCGGATGAGCCCGGCGGTCGAAATTGCCGGTAGTGCGAACGTGATGCGGCGAGAGTCGGATGGCTCCTGGTACGCGGACAATTTCGACGGGGTCGGTTTTGTCGAAGGGCTCGTCAGTACCGGCAACTCGCCGGTGGGCAAACGGGTGCTGCTCGTCGGCGCTGGTGGGGCGGGTGCGGCCATTGCCGCGGCTCTGCTCGCCGCAGGGGTGTCTGAACTGTCCATCCACGACCGTGACACCGCGACGCTCGACGCTCTCCTGCGGCGGCTCGGGTCACGCTGGCGGGTCGGGGTGAGAGGACTCGCCGCGCCCGACACCGGTGCCGTTGACATCGCTGTGAACGCGACACCGTTGGGGCTGCGTCCGGAGGACCCGCTGCCGTTCGCACCACACGGGCTGCCACCCGGTTGCGTCGTGGCGGACATAGTCATGAAACCCCGGGAGACGCCCCTGCTCGCAGCCGCTGCGGCGCTCGGCTACCGCGTTCACCACGGCTCACACATGCTTGATCATCAATTGGACTGTTACCGGAGGTTCTTCCGTCTGGGCGAGATTCGCACCGGACCGACCTGAGTGGGCCGGGCTGGGCGCGACGGCGCGCCTCGCTCGTCGGCTCAAGGATCCGGAGTCCCTGACGGTGACGTTCGCTGTCCCGTGATGAAAGAAGGGTGTCGATGAATTCGATCGTTGAAGCGCTCGCGGGGGGTGTGACGGCCGACCAGTTGGAGCGCTTGGAACTCCCTGCGGAATACACGGCCGCCCATCTCCGGGTCGAGGACGTCGACATGTTCCGTGGGGTGACGGACAAGGACGTACGGAAGTCGCTGCGGGTCGGCCCGGTGCCGATGCCGGACCTTGCCCCGGACGAGGTCCTGGTCGCCGTGATGGCAAGCTCGATCAACTACAACACGGTGTGGTCGGCGATGTTCGAGCCGATCCCGACTTTTCGCTTCCTTCGGCAGTACGCGAAAGAGGGAGGCTGGGCGGCGCGACACGATCTCCCGTACCAGGTTGTCGGGTCCGACGGTGCCGGGGTCATCGTGCGAGTGGGCTCCGGCGTGCGCCGGTGGCGGTCCGGCGACCACGTCGTCCTCAGCCCCGCCTATGTCGACGACCAGGAACCGGGCACTCATGGTGACGGCATGCTCGGCAGCGAGCAGCGCGCCTGGGGCTTCGAGACGAACTTCGGCGGCCTTGCCCACTTCGCGGTGGTCCGAGCCAGTCAGCTCATCCCGAAACCCGCGCACCTGACCTGGGAGGAGGCGGCCTGCAACACGCTGTGCGCGGGTACCGCGTACCGGATGCTCGTCGGCGAGCGGGGCGCTCGTCTCAAGCAGGGTGACGTGGTGTTGATCTGGGGTGCGGTAGGCGGGCTGGGTGCGTACGCGGTCCAGTTCGTGAAGAACGGTGGCGGTATCTCGGTCGGCGTCGTCGGCTCCGCGCAGAAGGCGGAGGCGCTGCGCAAGCTCGGCTGCGACGTCGTCATCGACCGTAACGAGATCGGACTCGGTGATGATGCCGGCGATGACCCCGAACATGTCATCCGGGTTGGCAAGCGGCTTGGCGCGATCATTCGCAGGGAGGTCGGCGAAGACCCGAACATCGTGTTCGAGCATGTCGGGCGGGCCACGTTCGGCATCTCCGTCTTCGTGGTTCGACGAGGTGGGGTCGTGGTGACCTGCGGGTCGAGCACGGGCTACCAGCACAGGTACGACAACCGTTACCTCTGGATGAAGCTGAAGCGGGTGATCGGTAGTCACGTGGCCAATCTCCAGGAGCAGTGGGAGTGCAACCGGCTCATCGGGCTCGGCCGGATCATGCCCACGATGTCCGCGCTATACCCGTTGGCGGAGGTTGGCGAGGCGGCCCGGCTCGTACAGACGAATCAGCACATCGGCAAGGTGGCGGTGTTGTGCCTGGCGCCCGAGCCCGGACTGGGGGTGACTGACCCGGGCCTGCGCGCGCGGATCGGAGTCGACCGGCTCAACCCGCTCGGGTCGTTCGAGACGGTTCAGGCGGGGGCGGGTCGATCATGAGGGAAACCGCGGTCGGCATTCTGGGAACCGGCTCCTACCTGCCGGAACGGAAAGTGACCAACGAGGAGATCGCCGCGCGGGTGCCCGGCGTCACCCCGGAATGGATCGAGCGGAAGACCTTGATCCGCGTCCGCCGTTATGCGGCGGAGGACGAGGCCACCTCCGACCTCGCCGTGCGGGCGGCGGTCGAGGCGCTCGACCGGGCCCGGACGGTGGCCGCGCAGCTCGACTACATCATCGTCTCCACCTCGACCGGCGACTCCCCGCAGCCGCCGACGGCCTGCCTCGTGCAGAACGCCCTGGGGGCCCACCGGGCCGCCTGTTTCGACATCAACGTCGTGTGCGCGGGATTCGTGTACGGCATCGCGCTGGCCCGGAGTTTGGTGATGGCCCACCCGGGCGCGAAGGTGCTCGTCGTCGCCGCCGACGTCTACTCCAGGATCCTGGATTTCGACGACCGGAGCACCGCCGTGCTGCTCGGTGACGGTGCCGGTGCCGCGGTCGTCGGGGCGGTGCCGCAGCGGTACGGAATCCTCGGCGTTGACCTCTCCACCTGCGGCGAGGCGCGCGACCTCATCAGGGTCGACGCGGGAGGCAGCCGCATGCCGAGTTCGCTCGAAACGGTGGCGAACGGGGATCACCTGTTCAAGATGCATGGCCGTGGCGTGCGTGACTTCGTCATGGAGAACGTGCCCCCGGCCGTGGCGGGGCTGTTGGCGCGGGTCGGTACGGGGACAGCGGAAGTCGACCACTTCGTGCCACACCAGGCCAACGGGGTCCTGCTGGGCGAACTGGTGCAGCGCTGCGGACTCGGGGGTGCGCGGACCTGGCGCACCCTCGAGGAATACGGCAACGTGGGTAGTGCGTCGGTTCCGGTGGCGTTGAACGACGCGCATCGGTCGGACTCCCTCGGTGACGGGGACCTGGTCCTGCTCGCCGGGTTCGGCGGGGGAATGTCGATGGGGGTCTGTCTGCTCCGGTGGTGGAGCCTGCCCGCAGGTGCGGCGTCATGACGGCGATCAGCAGGGTGGGCGTCGTCGGCTGCGGCGTGATGGGCGCGGGATTCGCGGAGGTGTGCGTACGGTCCGGCGTCGACGTACTCGTTGCCGTGTCCGGCCCGGACGCGCTGGTCCGGGGGCGGGACCGGGTGACCCGTTCGTTGGCCGGGGCCGTCAGGAAGGGCCGGATCACGGAAGCCGAGCGGGATGCCGCCCTGGCCCGGCTCTCCTTCACCGTCGGTCTGCTGGACCTGGCTGACCGGGAGCTGGTGCTGGAGGCGGTTCCGGAGCACGAGCCGACCAAACTCGAGGTGTTCAGCGCCCTGGACAAGATCGTCGAAGACAGGGAAGCCATTCTCGCCTCGATCACGTCCTCCATCCCGATCGTTCGCCTGGCGCGGGCGACGGATCGGGCCGGTTACGTGGTGGGACTGCATCTGTTCAATCCGGCGCCGGTGCTGCCGCTGGTGGAACTGACCGGCTCGCTGCTCACCCACGAGTCGACCTGCGCGCGCGCCGCGTCATTCGCCACGGACGTACTCCACAAGGAAGTGATCCGGTCAACGGACCGTTCGGGATTCGTGGTGAACGCACTGTTGATTCCCTACCTGATGAGCGCGGTCAGAATGGTCGAATCCGGTTTCGCCTCGGCGAGTGACATCGACAAGGGAATGACCCGGGGTTGTGCCCATCCCACGGGGCCGTTGGCCCTGGTGGACCTCATCGGCGTGGACACCGTGGTCGCCGTCGGCAAGTCACTTTACGAGGAGTTCAAGGAGCAGTTGTACGCGCCGCCGCCGCTGCTGGTGCGCATGCTCGAGGCGGGTTTGCTCGGCCGGAAGAGCGGTCGAGGGTTTTACGACTACCGGTAGAAGGTACGAGACGTGGCAGCGTGGCCGGGAAATTCCCACCCCTGTCCGCCATGGGGCCCCTATTACTCGACCCCTAGCTGACACCCCTGATCCGCTATTTCTCTTGGTGCTGTTGCGGTAGTCATGTCCTGGGCGAGTCGCGTGCAGGATTCGTGTGCGCGGCAAGGAGGCTTTGAATGTTGCGTTCCGAACTGATCCGGCCGGTGCCCGAACTCATACGGGCGGGCGCCGATCGGCACGGTGACAAGATTGCTTTCCTCGACGCGCAGCGTGGCGTGACGTACCGCGAACTGGATCTGCGGACCGCCCGGTTGGGCGGGCACCTGAGTGGACTCGGGTTGGGCCGTGGCGACCGGGCGATGATCCTCCTGGACAACCGCGTCGAGGTGGTGGAGAGCTATCTGGCCATCACCCGCGCCAGCGCGGTCGGGGTGCCGGTCAACCCGCACCTGTCCGCGACCGAGGTGGCACATGTACGCGACGACAGCGGTGCCCGGCTGATCATCACCGATTCCGCCCACCTGAACCGGGTCGAGCCGCTGATGTCGGGACCGGACGGCCTGAAGGTGGTGCTGGTCGGGTCGGTCGAGGATGCGACGCGGGCCGGTTGCTCCCACTTCGAGGAACTGGCGACCACCGAGCCGGTCACGCCGACCAGGGACGACCTGGGATTGGACGAGCCTGCCTGGATGCTCTACACCTCGGGCACCACGGGGCAGCCCAGAGGCGTGCTCTCGGCGCAACGCGCCGGACTGTGGTCGGTAGCGGCGTGTTATGCCCCGATCCTCGGTCTGTCCGACAAGGATCGGCTGCTCTGGCCGATGCCACTCTTCCACAGCCTCGCGCACGTACTGTGCGTGCTCGGTGTGACAGCGGTCGGGGCGACCGCACGGATCTTGCCCGGCTTCGCGGCCGAAGAGGTGCTCGACGAGCTTCGCGACGGTTCGTGGACCGTGCTGGCGGGCGTTCCAACCATGTACCGCGAGCTTGTCCGTGTTGCCGGTGGCCGGGTGGAGGCACCCGCGTTGCGGGTCTGCCTCTCCGGCGGGGCCGTCACACCCCCGGAGCTCTGGAGAACCGCGGAGGACGCGTTCGGCGTGCCGTTGATCGACAACTATGGCAGTACCGAGACCTCGGGCGCGATCGCTACCACCTGGCCGACGGGCACCCGGCTCTCGGGCTCGTGCGGCCTGCCGGTCCCGGGACTGGCGGTGCGTCTGGTCGACGCGCGGACCGGGCGCGACGTACCGGTCGGCGCCGAGGGGGAGGTGTGGGTCAGCGGTCCGAACGTGATGCTCGGCTATCACGAACAGCCGGACGCGACCGCCGAGGTGCTTACCGACGGCTGGTACCACACCGGTGACCTCGCCACCCGTGACGAGCTCGGCTACCTCACCATCCGGGGACGGACACGCGAACTGATCATCCGCGGTGCGGAGAACATCCACCCGGGGGAGATCGAGAACGTCCTGCGCGCGATCGAGGGCGTGGCCGACGCGGCCGTCCGTGGGGTGCCCGACGAGGCGCTCGGTGAGGTCCCCGTCGCGTTCCTGATCCCACGGGTACCGGGTGCGCTGGACGCCGACCGTGTCTTCGCCGAGTGCCGGCAGCGGCTCGCCTACTTCAAGGTGCCCGAGCGGCTTCACGAGGTGAGCGAGATCCCCCGCACCCCGTCGGGCAAGACCATCCGCTACCTGTTGGACGAACTGCCGGCCACGCTGTTGGCGTCCCGTACCGAGCAGTCCGAACCGCCGCGCCGGGAGCCCGACAGCTCCGTCGCGGCGACCGAGTTGCGACAGCGTGTGGGACAGATGAGCACGGTGGACGTGCGTGCGTTCATGGTCGATCTGGTGCTGACCGAGGTGGGCAACCTGGTCGGTCGCCCGGAGGTCACGGCCCGCCCGTCGGACCTCGCGTTCCAGGAGCTCGGATTCGACTCCCGCGCGGTGGTCGAGTTGCGCAACCGGTTGGTGGCCGCTACCGGCCTGGACCTGCCCGCCACCGTGGCGTTCAACCACCCGACGCCGCAGGCACTGGCCGAGCGACTGACCGATGAACTGTTCGGCCGACCACGGCCGACCAGGACGGCTCCGGCACCGCAGGCTCCGGCCGACGAACCGATCGCGATCGTCGGAATGGCCTGCCGCCTGCCCGGGGGCATCCGATCGCCGGAGGACCTGTGGCGGCTCGTGTCCGAAGGCGGCGAAGTGATCACCGCCTTCCCGACCGACCGGGGCTGGCCGTTGGAGAGCCTCTACGATCCCGACCCGGATCAGCCCGGCAAGTCGTACGTGCGCCAGGGCGGTTTCCTGGACGGTGCCGGCGACTTCGACGCCGACTTCTTCGGGATCTCGCCCCGGGAGGCGCTCGCGACCGACCCACAGCAACGGCTGCTGCTGGAGGCGTCCTGGGAGGCGTTCGAGCAGGCCGGAATCGACCCGGAGCTGGTCCGGGGCGACCGGGTCGGCGTGTTCGCCGGAGTGATGTTCCACGACTACGCGTTCCGGCCGGACGAGGTGCCCGATGACGTACAGGGCTACCTCAGCGTCGGTAGCGCGGCGAGTGTGGCGTCCGGCCGGGTGGCGTACACCCTTGGGCTGACCGGGCCGGCAGTGACCGTCGACACCGCCTGCTCGTCTTCACTGGTTGCGTTGCACCTGGCGGGCCAGGCGCTGCGGCAGGGCGAATGCAGCCTCGCCCTGGCCGGCGGAGTGAGTGTGATGGCCACGCCGGACGCGTTCATCGCCTCCAGCCGGCAGCGGGCGTTGGCTCCCGACGGCCGGTGCAAGGCGTTCGGTGCGGAGGCGGACGGGACCGTCTTCGCCGAGGGCGTGGGCATGCTCCTGCTGGAGCGGCTCTCCGATGCGCGCCGCAACGGGCACCAGGTGCTCGCGCTGGTGCGTGGCTCGGCAGTGAATCAGGACGGCGCCAGTAACGGCCTGACCGCCCCGAGCGGAGCCGCCCAGCAGGCAGTGATCCGGCAGGCACTGAGCAACGCCGGGCTGTCCTCAGCCCAGGTCGACGCCGTGGAGGCGCACGGTACGGGCACCCGGCTGGGCGACCCGATCGAAGCCGAGGCGCTGCTCGCGACGTACGGACAGGACCGCTCGGCCGACGTACCGCTGTGGCTCGGGTCGGTCAAGTCGAACATCGGGCACACGCAGGCCGCAGCCGGCGTCACCGGCGTCATCAAGATGGTGCTCGCCATGCGGTACGGCGTCCTGCCGCGCACGCTGCACGTCGACCGTCCGACGCCGCACGTCAACTGGTCCACCGGCGCGGTGTCGCTGCTCGCCGGGAGCGAGCGGTGGCCACAGCTCGGTCGACCCAGCCGGGCGGGCGTGTCTTCCTTCGGCGTGAGCGGCACGAACGCCCACGTCATCCTCGAGGGTGTACCCGCGCCGCCCGACCGGGTCCGGCCCGACGGCGTCGGCTCGGCACCGGGTCCCTGGCTGCTGTCCGGTAGGGGCGAGCAGGGACTCCGGGCACAGGCCAGACGGCTGCGGGACCACGTCGAGGCGTACCCCGATCTGAATCTCACTGACGTCGGGTTCTCGCTGGCGACCCGGCGGGCCAGGTTGTCGCACCGGGCGGCGGTGCTCGGCGGTGACCGGAACTCGATCCTGGCGGGCCTCGCGGGGATAGGCAGCGGCGAGGCTCGTCCCGACGTCGTGGAGGGCACCCCGGTCGTCCACGGCGACCGGGTGGTGTTCGTCTTTCCCGGGCAGGGATCGCAATGGGTCGGAATGGCTCGGGACCTGCTTCACTCGTCGCCGGTGTTCGCCGAGTCGGTACGCGCCTGCGGGCTGGCGCTGGCCGAGTTCGTCGACTGGTCCGTGGAGGATGTGCTTCGCGGGCTCCCAGGAGCACCGTCGATGTCCCGGCTGGACGTGGTACAGCCAGCGCTGTTCACCGTGATGGTGTCCCTGGCCGCCGTGTGGCGCTCGTACGGCGTCCAACCGGCGGCGGTGGTCGGACATTCACAGGGCGAGATCGCCGCCGCGTACGTAGCGGGTGCCTTGTCCTTGGGCGACGCCGCCCGGGTAGTCACGATGCGTAGTCGGGCGTGGTTGCGGCTCGCCGGTCAGGGCGCGATGATCTCCGTGTTGGCGCCGGCCGCCGAGGTGGCCGAGCGGCTCGTGCCCTGGGGCGACCGGCTGGCGGTGGCCGTGGTCAACGGGCCCGCCTCGGTGGCGGTGTCCGGTGACGTCCCGGCGTTGACGGAGTTGCTGGCCACGCTGGACGCGGCCGGTGTCCGGGCCCGGTGGGTGCCCGGCGCGGACGGCGCCGGACACTCGGCGCAGGTCGAGGTGTTGCGGGAAGAGCTGCGGGAGGTGCTGTCCCCGGTCGCGCCGCGCGCATCGAGCATCCCGTTCTATTCCACGGTTGACGGGGCGCCACTGGAGACGTCTGCGCTCGACGGCGAGTACTGGTACCGCAACATGCGGGAGACGGTTCGATTCGAGCAGGCTGTCCGGAGCCTGGCCACCGACCTGTTCGGCACGTTCATCGAGGTCAGCCCACACCCGGTGCTCACCACGGCGGTGCAGGCGACGGTCGAGGAACTCAACGGCGCTCCGGACACTGTCGCCACCGTGGGCACCCTCCGCCGCGACGACGGTGGTCTCGACCGGCTGCTGGCATCGGTGGCCGAGGCGCATGTGCGTGGGGCTTCCGTCGACTGGCACGCGGTGTACGCCGACCGGCTCGCGCGTGGCACGGACCTGCCGACGTACGCCTTCCAGCGGCGGCGTTTCTGGCTGCCCAGCGGCGGCGGACCCGCCGACGCCGCCAGTCTCGGCCTTGACCGTAGCGACCACCCGTTGTTCGCCGCGTCGCTGGAGCTGGCTGAGGAAGGCGGGCTGGTCCTCACCGGTCGACTGTCACGTAGGGAACAGCCATGGCTCGGTGACCACGTGGTGATGGGCACGGTGTTGATGCCCGGCGCCGTGTTCGTGGAGCTGGCGATCCGGGCTGGCGACCATCTCGGGTGCGACCGCCTCGACGAGCTCACCATCGAGAACCCGCTCGTGCTGGACGAAGAGGGGGCGGTACAGGCTCAGGTCGTCGTAGGACCGGCGGACAGCGAAGGACGCCGTGCCGTCACGATTCATTCCCGACCCGAGGGGCCGACGAATCCCGGACGGTGGGTACGGCACGCCAGTGGATCGTTGAGTGAGACGGGGCAGCCGGCGCCTGCGCCGCTGTCGCAATGGCCGCCGGTGGGGGCGATTCCGGTGCCGGTGGAGGACTTCTATCCACGCCTCGCCGCCGTCGGTGTCGCGTACGGCCCGGTGTTCCAGGGGCTGCGAGCGGCCTGGCGGCGGGACGCCGAGATCTTCGCCGAGGTCGCGCTCCCATCCGACCACCAGGACGAGGCGGCCGAGTACGGCCTGCATCCCGCGCTCCTCGACGCCGCGTTGCAACCGACGGAACTCGACCCGACCGGCCGGGACGCGGAGAACGGGCGGCTCGCCTTCTCCTGGGCCGGAACGACCCTGCACACGGCCGGGGCGTCCGCGCTGCGGGTACGGCTCACCCCCGTGTCCCCGGACGTGATCTCGTTGATGGCGACCGACGAGTGGGGCAGCCCCGTCCTGTCGGTCGAGGCCCTGACACTGCGGCCCGCCTCCGCCGAACACCTGCGCGCCGCCGGCGGCGAATCGGACGGTGCCCTGTTCCGTCAGGACTGGGTGGCGGCGCCCGCCGGTCCACTCTCCCCGACCATGACGCCCACCTGGGCCGTCCTGGCCGGCGCGGAGGCCGTCGTCGGCACGACGTCAGCGGCCGGCTATCCCGATCTGGCGGCCCTGACCTCGGCGCTGGAGACGGGCGCGGCAGTGCCCGACCTGGTTGTCGCGGCACCAACCCTGCCCGGACCAACGGGCGACCTGCCCACGGCGGTACGCGCCAACCTCCTCGCGGTACTCGAACTCCTCCGCGCCTGGCTCGCCCAGGACCGGCTCGCCCACGCCCGGTTGGTGCTGGTGACCAGGGGCGCCGTCGCTGTTGGTCCTGAGGAGATCCCGGATCCGGTGGGTGCCGCCGTGTGGGGCCTGGTGCGATCGGCGCAGTCCGAGCATCCGGACCGGATCCTCCTGGTGGACGTCGACGAATCGGTGTCCGGCGCGATCCCGGACCTCGCCGATCGGCACGAACCGCAGCTCGCGGTCCGTGCCGGCGACGTGCTGGCGCCCCGGCTGACGCGGTTGCCCCGGGCGGGTGACGGGCCGTCGTCGGTGTGGGACCACCGTGGCACCGTTCTGGTAACCGGCGGCACGGGGGGACTTGGCCGACTCGTGGCCCGTCACCTGGTCACCCGCTGGAACGTACGGCGGTTGCTGCTGGTGAGCCGGAGCGGACCGGCCGCGCCGGGCGCCGAGACGCTGGTGGCCGAACTCGTCGCGCTGGGCGCGGCGGCGGTCGTCGTCGCGGGCGATGTGGCCGATCGGGAATCCCTGGCCGAGGTGCTGGCGTCCGTGCCGCCCGAGCATCCCCTGGTCGCCGTCGTGCACGCGGCCGGGGTCGTGGCGGACGGCGTTGTCGAGAAGCTGACGCCGGAACAGCTCGACCGGGTGCTGGCACCGAAGGTCGCGGGCGCGATCAACCTGTACGAACTGACCAAGCACCTGGACCTACGCGCCTTCGTACTGTTCTCGTCCGCGGCGGCGGTCCTCGGCGCGGGCGGACAGGGTGGGTACGCGGCGGGCAACGCCGTCCTGGACGCGCTCGCCCATCGGTGGCGGGTCGCCGGGACACCGGCCCACGCGCTCGGCTGGGGTATGTGGGCCGAGAGCGCGGGCATGGCCGGCCGGCTGGCCGAGCACGACCTGCGGCGCCTGGAGCGGCTCGGCACCGCCGCGCTCACCGCCGAACAGGCCCTCACCCTGTTCGACCTCGCCGTCGGCGGTGCCGAGGCGGTGGTCCTCCCGTTGCGGTTGCAGGCCACGGCACTGGCCACCCAGTCCCAGGAGGGGACCCTGCCGGCGGTGCTGCGAGGACTGGTCCCCGCCGCGGTACGCCCAACCGTGCGGTCGAGAACCGACGGGCGGCGCGACCCGGTCGTCGACCGTTTCGCCGGCGTGTCCGGACCCGAGCGGGAACGGTTGCTGGAGGACCTTGTCCGCCGGAACGCCGCCGCCGTGCTGGGCCACACCTCGGTGGACTCCGTCGCGTCCGACCGTGCCTTCAAGGATCTCGGCTTCGACTCACTGACCGCCGTGGAGCTGCGCAACAGACTCCGTACCGCGACCGGGCTGCGGCTGCCGGCAACCCTGGTCTTCGACTACCCGACCACCGACCAGCTCGCGGCCAAGCTGAACGTACTGCTGGGCGGAGCGGCTCCGGCGGACGTCGGGGAAGCCCCCACCCCGCCCGCTGTGGCCGACGACCCGATCGCGATCGTCAGTGTCGCCTGCCGCTTCCCGGGCGCGAACTCGCCGGACGACCTGTGGCGTCTCCTCGTCGAAGGCGGTGACGCGATCACCGATCTGCCAGATGATCGCGGGTGGGACACAGCGAGTCTGTTCGACGACGACCCGGACGCGCCGGGCAAGAGCTATGTGCGTTCCGGTGGTTTTCTCACCGGCGTCGCCGACTTCGACGCGGAGTTTTTCGGGATCTCGCCCCGCGAGGCGGTGGCGATGGATCCGCAACAACGCCTGCTGCTGGAGCTGGCGTGGGAGGTGGTGGAGCGGGCCGGAATCGACCCGTTGTCGTTGCGGGGCAGCCAGACCGGGGTGTTCGCGGGGACCAGCGGCCAGGACTACACACCCCGCGCCGACCAGGCGCCCGAGGAGGTCGAGGGCTACCTGGCGACCAGCGGCATCAGCAGCGTCCTGTCCGGCCGGGTGTCGTACGTGCTGGGGCTCGAGGGTCCGGCCGTGACGGTCGACACCGCCTGTTCGTCGTCGTTGGTGGCGCTGCACCTCGCCGCGCAGGCACTACGTCAGGGCGAGTGTGACCTTGCTCTGGCCGGCGGTGTGACCGTCATGGGATCCCCTGCGGCCCTGGTCACGTTCAGCCGGCAGCGTGGACTCGCGTCGGATGGGCGGTGCAAGCCGTTCGCCGAGGCCGCCGACGGCTTCGGCGTCTCGGAGGGCGTGGGGGTGATCCTGCTGGAGCGCCTCTCCGACGCGGTACGCCACGGTCGCCGGATCCTGGCGGTGGTACGTGGGTCCGCGGTCAACCAGGACGGCGCGTCGAACGGGTTGACCGCCCCGAACGGCCCTTCGCAGCAGCGGGTGATCACCCGCGCGTTGGCGAGTGCCGGAGTGTCGGCCGCCGACGTGGACGTGGTGGAGGCGCACGGCACGGGCACGACCCTGGGCGACCCGATCGAGGCGCAGGCGCTGCTGGCGACGTACGGGCAGGGCCGACCGGCGGACCGGCCACTGCTGTTGGGGTCGGTGAAGTCGAACATCGGCCACACCCAGGCGGCGGCTGGCGCGGCCGGTCTGCTCAAGACGGTGCTGGCGATGCAGCGCGCGACGGTTCCCCGGACCCTGCACGTGGACTCGCCCACCTCACGGGTGGACTGGTCCTCCGGCGCGGTTGAACTGGTCACGTCGGCCCGTGCCTGGCCGGACACCGACCGGCCCCGTCGGGCCGGGGTGTCGTCCTTCGGTATCAGTGGCACCAACGTGCACGTCATTCTCGAACAGGCCCCGCCCGCCGTGGCCGACATGCCGGCCCAGACCGGACGCGAACCGCTGATCTTCCCCATCTCCGCGAAGTCCGAGCAGGCGCTGCGGGCGCAGGCGGAGCGGCTGCGGTCCGTGGTGGAAGGGCAAGCCGAGCCACGGCTCGCGGACATCGCCCGGTCGCTCGCCACGACCCGGTCGGCGTTCGGGCAACGGGCGGCGGTCGTCGCCCGGGACCGGGACGACCTGCTGTCCCGGCTGTCCGCGCTCGCAGCGGGCGCGGATGCCGCCGGCCTGGTGCGGGGCGTCGCCAAACCGGCGGCGAGCCGGGTCGTGTTCGTCTTTCCCGGGCAGGGGGCGCAGTGGATCGGCATGGGTCGGGAACTGCTCGACTCGTCTCCCGCCTTCGCCGACTCGATCCGCAGCTGCGCCACGGCGCTTTCCGAGTTCGTCGGCTGGGACCTGATGGCGGTGCTGCGCGGAAGCCCCGACGCACCGTCGACCGACCGGGTCGACGTGGTGCAGCCGTTGTCGTTCGCGGTGATGGTGTCGCTGGCCGCGCTCTGGGAGTCGCACGGTGTATGGCCGTCCGCCGTGGTGGGTCACTCCCAGGGCGAGATCGCGGCGGCGTACGTGGCCGGGGTGTTGTCGCTGCGCGACGCCTGCCGGGTGGTGGCGTTGCGCAGCCAGGCACTGTCGGCGCTGGCCGGACGCGGCGGCATGGTGTCGATCGCGCTCGCCGAGGAGATGGTGCACGACCTGATCGAGAGGTGGCACGGAGCTGTCGCCGTGGCGGCGGTCAACGGTCCGACGTCGGTCGTGGTGTCCGGTCACGCTGACGCGTTGGACGAACTGGTCGGCTGGTGCGCCGGCGAGGGCGTCCGCGCCCGGAGGATCGCGGTGAACTACGCCTCCCACTCCGCCGCCGTGGAGGAGATCCGGGACGAGGTGCTCGAGCTGATCGGCCCGATCGAGCCGCTCCCCGCACGGGTGCCGCTGATCTCCACCGTCGACGGTGAGTGGATCGACGGCACCGGAATGGACACCGAGTACTGGTATCGGAACCTGCGCCAGACCGTACGTTTCGGCCGTGCCGTCGACGTTCTGCTGGCCGCGGGGCATGAGGTCTTCGTCGAGGTGAGCCCGCATCCGGTGCTCGGTGTCGCGGTGCAGGAGGCCGCCGAGCTGGCTGGTGTCGTCGCGACGAGCCTGGGCACCCTGCGACGCGACGAGGGAACCCGGTTCACCACCTCGCTGGCCGAGGCGTGGGCCGCGGGCGTGCGCGTCGACTGGGCCGGGGTCTTCCCGGCCGGCGGGTGGGTGGAGCTGCCCACCTACGCGTTCCAGCGGAGACGGTACTGGTTGGGGGCCGGGCCGGCCAGGTCGGACGCGGCCAGCCTGGGACTCGCAGCGGCCGGTCATCCGATGCTCGGTGCGGCCGTCCGTCCGGCCGGCGGCTCAGGTCTCCTGCTGACCGCGCGCCTGTCGCGGCAAGCGCACCCCTGGCTGGCCGACCACGCGGTACGAGGCCGGGTCATCCTGCCGGGCACGGCCTTCGTCGAGCTCGCGATCCACGCCGGGGACATGGTCGGTTGCGGTCGCCTGGAGGAGTTGACGCTCGTCAGACCCCTGCCGGTGCCGGCGCTGGGCGCTACCCAGCTCCAGCTTTCGGTCGGCGCGCCGGACGAGTCGGGCCGGCGAGCACTGGAGGTGTACGGACAACCCGCGGACACCGGCCCGGACGAGCCGTGGACCGCGTACGCCGCAGGCGTTCTGAGTCCGGACACCGGTCATGCCGCCGTCGATCCGGACCTGACGCAATGGCCGCCCGGTGACGCGTTGGAGCTCTCCGTGGATGGTTTCTACCAGCGGCTGGCGTCGACCGGCCTCGAGTACGGTCCCGTGTTCAGGGGGCTGGAAGCGGTCTGGCAGCGCGGCGACGAGATCTTCGCCGAGGTACGGCTACCGGCCGGCCTGGACGGCGAGGCGGCCCGCTTCGGCCTGCATCCGGCGCTGCTCGACACGGCGTTGCAAGCCTCGCGGTTCCTTGGGACCGACGAGGACGAGCAACGGCTCGCATTCCTGTGGAGCGGTATATCGCTGCACCGCGTCGGCGCGTCGCAACTACGGATCCGGCTGGCCCGGCTCGGTCCCGGCGAGTTCTCGCTCACCGCGGCCGACGCGACCGGGCAGCCGGTCGCCACGGTGGCGTCACTCGTCACCCGACCGCTCGTAGCGGACCCGGACGGCGACCCACCGGTCATTCCGCGTGATTCGTTGTTCCGGGTGGAATGGCACCCCGTCCCGCCCGTGGCGCACCACGTCGGGGATCTGGTCGAACTGCCCGACGGCGGAGTCACAGCGCTCAGCAGCGCTCTCGGGGAGAACGGTCCGTGGCCCGCGACGGTTGTCATGAAATCCACGGCGCGGCCGGGGCACGACCTGGCCGTGGAGGTGCGCGAGACCACGCGAAACGCGGTGACACTGCTGCGGGACTGGCTCGCCGAGGAACGGCTGGCCCGGTCGCGACTGGTGTTCCTGACTCATGGGGCGGTCGCCGCGCGACCCGGTGACGATGTGTCGGACCTCGCCGGCGCGGCGCTGCACGGCTTGGTGCGTACCGCCCAGTCGGAACATCCCGGTCAGTTCTTCCTCGTAGACGTGGACGATCCGGCCGAAGCGGACCTTGCGCAGGTGCTGGCGGTCGCGGTGGGCTCGGCCGAGCCGCAGCTCGCCGTACGCGAGGGACGGGTGCTGGCCGCGCGGCTGGCCAAGGTTGCCTCACCGTCGCGAGAGACAGGACCGTTGTTCGGACCATCGGACGTGGTACTGGTGACGGGTGCCACCGGCGGACTCGGCCGTCTGGTCGCGCGGCATCTGGCGGTCGAGCACGGAATTCGTGACCTGGTACTGGTCAGCCGCAGTGGCCGGGAAGCCGAGGGCGCCCAGGAACTGGAGACCGAACTCACCGCGCTCGGGGTCAACGTGCACCTTCGGGCGTGTGACGTGACCGACCGGAACGCACTGGCCGCCCTCTTCGCCCAGCACCGGATATCGGCCGTGGTGCACGCCGCCGGCCTGCTCGACGACGGCGTGCTCGAGAACCTGACCGCGGACCAGGTCGACCGTGTCCTGCTCCCGAAGGTGGACGCGGCGCTGCACCTACACGAGCTGACCAGAGAGCTGGACATCTCCGCCTTCGTCCTCTTCTCCGCCGCCGCCACCACCTTCGGCAACGCGGGTCAGGCCGCCTATTCCGCCGCCAACGGATTCCTGGACGCGTTTGCCCAGCACCGCCGCGCACAGGGGATGCCGGCCGTCTCCCTGGCCTGGGGCCTGTGGGCGGAGGAACACGGCATGGGGGCGCGCCTGGCCGAAGCGGACATTCGTCGGGTTGTCGAGAAGGGCACCGCTGCGATCCCGATCGCCGACGGTCTGGCCCTGTTCGACGCGGCGTGCGGACTCGGCGAGGCGGCCCTGGTGCCGGTACGGCTGAATCTGGAGCACCTGCGTGCCAAGGCCCGTACCGAGCCGGTGCCGGCACTGCTCCGGCACCTCGTACCGGCCACGACAAGGGCGGCCGCCCGGTCGGCCAGCGAGGAGTCGGGACTCGCCGCACGGCTCGCCCGGATGGCACCGGACGAGCGGGACCGCGTACTGCGGGACCTGGTACGAGCGAGCGTCGCGGCAGTGCTCGGCCACTCCTCCGCCGAGGAGGTGCGACCGGATCGCGTGTTCAAGGATTTGGGATTCGACTCGTTGACGGCGGTCGAGCTGCGAAACCGGCTCAACGCCGCGACCGGACTCCGGCTACCGGCGACGCTGGTGTTCGACCATCCGACGGCGGCGTCTGTCGCCGACTACCTGCGGGAGCGCCTGACGGAAGGGACGGCCGACGCGCCCGCTGCGGCGGCACCCGTTCCGGCGGATGCCGGCGACCCGGTGGCCATCGTCGCGATGGCCTGCCGGTTCCCCGGCGGGGTCAGCAGTCCCGAAGAGCTGTGGCAGTTGCTTGTCGACGGTTCGGACGCGGTCACGACGCTGCCGACCGACCGGGGTTGGGACATCGACCGGATCTTCGACCCGGAGATGTCCCGCCCAGGTACGACCTACACGCAGTTCGGCGGTTTCCTCGACTCTGTGGCCGACTTCGACCCGGGCTTCTTCGGTATCTCTCCCCGCGAGGCACTGGCGATGGATCCGCAGCAGCGGTTGCTGCTGGAGACGTCGTGGGAAGCGGTCGAGCGCGCCGGCATCGACCCGTTGACGCTCAAGGGAAGCCAGACCGGGGTCTTCGTCGGGTCGGTGTACCAGGACTACGTGCGGCGGGTGCGTGAGGCGCCCTCGGGGCTCGAACCGTACCTGGGCAATGGCAGCGCCGCGAGCATCGCGTCCGGCCGGATCGCCTACGCCCTCGGGCTCGAGGGTCCCGCCGTCACCGTCGACACGGCGTGTTCGTCGTCGCTGGTCGCGTTGCACCTCGCGGTGGAGGCGGTGCGGCGGGGCGAGTGCGATCTTGCCTTGGCCGGTGGTGTGACCGTCATGTCCACCCCCGAGGCGTTCATCGAGTTCAGCCGGCAGCGTGGCCTGGCGGCCGATGGGCGGTGCAAGGCGTTCTCCGAAGCGGCGGACGGGGCCGGCTTCGCCGAGGGTGTGGGTGTGCTTTTGGTGGAGCGTTTGTCGGATGCGGTGCGGGG
The DNA here is from genome assembly GCF_003633685.1 of Micromonospora pisi. Taxonomy (NCBI): domain Bacteria; kingdom Bacillati; phylum Actinomycetota; class Actinomycetes; order Micromonosporales; family Micromonosporaceae; genus Micromonospora; species Micromonospora pisi. The sequence goes on from NZ_RBKT01000001.1 coordinate 7,274,965, forward strand.
TGGTCGTCGGGTGTTGGCGGTGGTGCGGGGTTCGGCGGTGAATCAGGATGGTGCGTCGAATGGTTTGACGGCGCCTAATGGTCCGTCGCAGCAGCGGGTGATTCGGCGGGCGTTGTTGTCGGCGGGTTTGTCGGTGTCGGATGTGGATGTGGTGGAGGCGCATGGTACGGGGACTCGGTTGGGGGATCCGATTGAGGCTCAGGCGTTGTTGGCGACGTATGGGCGGGGTCGTGTTGGTGGTCCGTTGTTGTTGGGTTCGGTGAAGTCGAATATTGGTCATACGCAGGCGGCTGCTGGTGTGGCTGGTGTGATGAAGATGGTGTTGGCGTTGGGGCGTGGGGTGGTGCCTTCGACGTTGCATGTGGATGTTCCGACGCCGGAGGTGGATTGGTCGTCGGGTGGGGTGGAGTTGGTTCGTGAGTTGTGTGATTGGCCGGTGGTGGGCCGGCCGCGTCGGGCGGGGGTGTCGTCGTTCGGTATCAGCGGCACGAACGCGCACGTCATTCTCGAACAGGCACCCGAAACGGCGGAGGCCGATTCCGGCGGCGGCGCGGACGGACCCTTCCTGCTGCCGCTGGCCGCTGTTTCGGGCAGTGGGCTCCGGGCCCAGGCCGCCACGCTCAATGAGTTCCTGACGCACCGACCCGAACTGGCACTGGGAGACGTCGGGTGGTCTCTCGCGTCCACCCGCGCCGCCCTTGGCTACCGCTCCTTCGTCGCAGGCACGGACCGCGCCCAGTTGCTCGGCGGCCTCGCCGAACTCGCCGCCGGCGAGGTCGAACCCACGTCGGCGGTCGGTGACCCGCGGGTGGTGTTCGTGTTTCCGGGGCAGGGGACGCAGTGGGTGGGTATGGCGGTGGAGTTGTTGGATTCGTCGGTGGTGTTTGCGGATTCGTTGCGGGCTTGTGCGGAGGTGATGGGTTCTTTTGTGGATTGGGATGTGTTGGAGGTGTTGCGGGGTGTGGCGGGTGCGCCGTCGTTGGAGCGGGTGGATGTGGTGCAGCCGGTGTCGTTTGCGGTGATGGTGTCGTTGGCGGCGTTGTGGCGGTCGTGTGGGGTGGAGCCGGCGGCGGTGGTGGGGCATTCGCAGGGTGAGATCGCGGCGGCTTGTGTGGCGGGGGTTTTGTCTTTGGTGGATGCGTGTCGGGTGGTGGTGTTGCGGAGTCGGGCTTTGCGGGTGTTGGCGGGGCGGGGTGGGATGGTGTCGTTGGGGTTGTCGGTGGGTGAGGCGGAGGGGTTTGTTTCGGGGTGGGTGGGGCGGTTGTCGGTGGCGGCGGTGAATGGTCCGTTGTCGGTGGTGGTGAGTGGTGATGTGGGGGCGTGTGAGGAGTTGTTGGTTCGGGCGGGTGAGGTGGGTGTGCGGGCTCGGCGGGTGGCGGTGGATTATGCGTCGCATTCGGTGGCGGTTGAGGAGATCCGGTCGCGGGTGGTGGGGGATTTGGCGGTGGTGGTGCCGGGTCGGGCGGAGGTGCCGTTTTATTCGACGGTTTCTGGTGGGTGGTTGGATGGTGGGGAGTTGGTGGGGGAGTACTGGTATCGGAATCTGCGTGAGCGGGTGGGTTTTGAGCAGGCGACTCGGGCTTTGCTTGCTGAGGGGCACAACGTCTTCATTGAGGCGTCCGCACATCCGGTGCTGACGACGAGCATCCAAGACATGATCGAGGACACCGGTTCCACCGCCCACACCGTCGGCAGCATTCGCCGCGACGACGGTGGCCTGGACCGGTTCCACGCCTCCGTCGGCGCGAGCTGGGCGGCCGGCGCACCCGTCGACTGGGCCGCGTTGTTTCGCGACGCCCGCCGGGTGGACCTGCCGACCTATCCATTCCAACGGCGGCGCTTCTGGCTCGACTCCACACCGTCGTACGGGGAACTCGCCCCAGCAGACGCCCGGTTCTGGGCCGCGGTGGAACGTCAGGACCTCACCGAACTCGCGACCACCCTCGGCGTCGCCCAGGACGACCTGCGTGCCGCTCTACCCGCGCTCGCCTCGTGGCGCAACCGCCACCGGGCGGAGGTCGAACCCGTCCTGGACGAGACACCTCCCGATGCGGACACCGCCTTGCGTACCCGCCTGGCCCGGGTTCCCGGGCAGGAGCAGCAACAGTTCCTCGTCGACCTGATCCGGGAGCGGGCCGCCGCCGTACTCGGACACGATCGCTCCGACGAGGTGGAGCCCGGACGCCGGTTCCTGGAGATCGGCTTCAACTCGCTCAGCGCGGTGGAACTACGGGACCGGCTCGCCGCCGTAACCGGCCTGAAATTGCCGTCCACCCTGCTGTTCGACCACCCGACGATCACCGCCCTGGCGACGCATCTGCGTCAACGACTGCTCGACCAACCCCCGGTCCATGACCCAGAACCGGCGGAGCGGGACACCGCCCACCTGGGCGAGGACGACGATTCCCGCATCGACGAAATGGACGTACGCGACCTGATGCAGATGGTGCGCGAAGGCCGGGAGAGCTGATGAACCGGGAAGGTACGAAGCGCTGATGGACACATCCACCGAGGAGATCGTTGCCGCGTTGCGCGATTCCGTGAAGGAGGTGCACCGGCTGAAACAGCAGAACCAACGGTTGACCGGTGCCGCCAACGAGCCGATCGCGATCGTGGGCATGGCCTGCGCGCTGCCCGGCGGCGTCGACAGCCCGGAGGCGCTGTGGGATCTCGTGATCCAGGAGCGCGACGCGGTCGGACCCTTTCCCGGCGACCGGGGCTGGGATATCGGCGCGCTGTACCACCCCGACCCGGATCACCCCGGCACGACGTACGCGAGGGAGGGCGGTTTCCTCGATCGCGCCGGTGACTTCGACGCCGAGCTCTTCGGAATCTCGCCGCGTGAGGCACTGGCCATGGATCCGCAGCAGCGGCTCCTGCTGGAGACGTCGTGGCAGGCACTGGAGCGGGCCCGGATCAACCCGTACTCCCTCCACGGCACCGACACGGGCGTCTTCGCCGGACTCGGCGCGGCCGGATACGCGGCCCGACTCGACGCGGTGCCGGACGACGTCGGCGGTTATCTCGGCAACGGCACCTCGATCAGCGTCGCGTCGGGCCGGATTTCGTACACCCTCGGGCTGGAGGGGCCCGCGGTCACGGTCGACACCGCGTGTTCGTCGTCGTTGGTGGCGGTGCACCTCGCGGTGCGGTCATTGAGGCACGGCGAGTGTTCTCTCGCGCTCGCCGGCGGCGTGAGCGTGATGTCCAATCCCGGAGCGTTCGTCGACTTCAGCAGGCAGCGGGGACTGGCCGCCGACGGCCGGTGCAAGGCGTTCTCGGCCTCGGCCGACGGTACCGGTTGGGCCGAAGGCGCGGGCGTGCTCGTACTCGAACGGCTGTCGGAGGCGAGGCGACACGGCCGAGAGGTGCTCGCGGTGATCCGGGGCTCGGCGATCAACCAGGACGGTGCGAGCAGCGGTCTCACCGCTCCCAGCGGCCCGGCCCAGCAGCGGGTCATCCGGCAGGCACTGGCCGCAGCCGGCCTGTCGTCGGCTGACGTCGACGCGGTCGAGGGGCACGGTACCGGCACCAGGCTGGGCGACCCGATCGAAGCACAGGCGTTGCTGGCCACGTACGGGAAGGACCGCCCGGCCGACCGCCCCCTGTTGCTCGGATCGCTGAAATCCAACATCGGACACACCCAGACGGCAGCCGGGGCGGCGGGTGTGATCAAGATGGTGCTGGCGCTGCGGCACGGGCTCCTGCCCCGGACCCTGCATGTCGACACGCCGACCCCTGAGGTCGACTGGTCGGCCGGTGCGGTGCGGCTGCTGACCGAGACGCGGGCATGGCCCGTGCTCGGCCGGCCCCGGCGTGCCGGCGTTTCGTCCTTCGGCGCGAGCGGCACCAACGCGCACATCATCCTCGAAGAGGCGGAGACGGCCGGATCCAACGCCGTGCGGCCGGTGCCGGTCGGTCCCGACGACGTGCCTCCCGAGCCGGCCGGACCGGTGCTCTGGCCGCTGTCGGCCAGGTCGGAGCAGGCCCTGCTGGGGCAGGCGAGCCGCCTCCGTGACCACCTCGCGGCGGACAGCTCGGTCAGGCCGGTCGACGTCGGCTGGTCCCTTGCCCACAGCCGGGCGAGCCTGGACCACCGAGCTGTCGTGGTGGGGGACGAGCCGGCGCAACTCCTCGCCGCCCTGGACGAACTCGCCATCCGGGGCGTGACTGGCACCGGCGGCCGGCTGGCCTTCCTCTTCACCGGACAGGGCGCTCAGCGGCCGGGGATGGGACTTGGCCTCGTTGATCGGTACCCCGCCTTCGCCGAGGCGTTCGACCGGGTGTGTGTCGAGCTCGACCGGTGGGTGGACCAGCCGGTCAGACAGACCATCATGGGTGACCCGGATCGGCTCGGTGGCACGGGTTCGGCCCAGCCCGCGCTGCTGGCCCTCGAGATCGCCCTGTTCCGGTTGGCCGAGTCGTGGGGCCTGCGGCCGGACTACCTCGCCGGGCACTCCGTCGGTGAACTCGCCGCCGCGCACGTGGCCGGCGTGCTGTCGCTGCCCGACGTGAGCCGGCTGGTGGCAGCCCGGGGCGCGCTGATGCAGGCACTGCCGGAGGGCGGGGCGATGGCGGCGGTGCAGGCCACCGAGGACGAGGTGGGCGAGCTGCTGGCGACCCTGCCGGGCGGCGCGGAGCAGGTCGGTGTGGCGGCCGTCAACGGACCCCGGTCCGTGGTCGTGTCCGGTGACGCGACCGGGGTGGCCGAGGTGACGGCGCATTTCACCGCCATCGGACGCAGGACCCGCAGGCTGCGGGTCTCGCACGCCTTCCACTCACCGCTCATGGATCCGATGCTCGCCGGGTACCGGGAGGTGGTCGAGCAGGTGACGTTCCATCCACCACGTCTCCCGATCGTGTCCACCCTGACCGGTCGGCTCGCCGGCGACGAGCTGTGCACACCGGAGTACTGGGTCCGGCACGCGCGGGAGCCGGTTCGCTTCGCCGAGGCGGTGGACGTGCTCCTACGTTCCCGGGTACGAACGTTTGTCGAGCTGGGCCCGGACGCCGTACTCGCGCCGATGGTCGCCGAGTGCCTTGGCGGGGTCGACGACGTCCACGTCGTTCCGACGCTCCGGGCCGGCCGAGCCGACGAGCACCAGGTGCTCACCGCGCTGGGAGAGCTCTACGTACGGGGCCGTGACCTGGACTGGAGCGCTCTGTACGCGACGCGGGGCGCGCGACTGGTCGACCTGCCCACATACGCGTTCCAACGAGATCGCTACTGGTTGAGCAACCCCGCTGGGGCGGTCAACGAGATCGACTCGGTCGGCCTGAATGTGGTGGGCCACCCCTTGCTGGGAGCGGCGCTGGAACTCGTCGACGGTGACGGCGTGCTGTTCACGTCCCGGCTCTCGGCCCGGTCGCAGCCATGGATCACCGAGCACGTGGTGCTGGGGGCGGTACTCGTACCCGGCAGCGGCCTGGTGGAGCTCGCGCTGCGCGCCGGTGACGAGGCGGGATGTCCGCACCTTGAGGAACTCACGCTCGGTAACCCCCTGGTCCTGCCCGAGGAGGGTGCGATCGACCTGCGGGTCTGGATCGGCCCTGGCGACGAGAACGGGCGGCGTCCGCTGACGGTGCACAGCCGGCAGGCGGGCGCGGCTCCCGATACGACGTGGACCGCGAACGCCACCGGCACCCTTTCCGCCGAGCAGCCGTTGCCGCCCCGACTTCCCGCTCCGCCCAACTGGCCCCCGGCGGGCGCGACGCCGATCGCGATCGACAACCTCTACGACCGATTCGCCGAACTCGGCTTCTCCTACGGTCCGTTGTTCACCGGAGTGCGCGCGGCGTGGCGGCACGGTGACGAGGTGTACGCGGACGTCGCCCTGTCGATCGACACCGACGCCGACGCCGACCGGTTCAATCTGCATCCGGCACTTCTCGACGCGGCCCTGCCTCAGGCACTGGCGCTCGGCACCTGGGTCGACGACGGCGACGAACAGGGCCGACTGCCGTTCTCCTGGACTGACGTGCACCTCTACCGGACCGGGGCCACCGCCCTGCGGGTACGGCTGGCCCGGACGGACGCCGGCGGCATCTCGCTGGCCGCGGTCGATCCCGACGGTGAGCCGGTCGTATCGGTCGGTTCGCTCGTGCTGCGCCCCGTGTCGGCCGCGCAACTCGGCAGCACTGCCGGACGCGACGAGTCGCTGCTGTACCAGGACTGGGTACGGATGACAGATCATCCGACCCCCGCCGGACCCACCGTCGTGCTGGGCACGAACCCGTACGACCTTCCCGTCACGGCCGCTGTCGTGGATCTGGCCGCTCTCGCCGACCAGGCGACCGGTGATCCGGGCGGGCTGACCGCACTGCTCTGCGTTGGCGCGGCAGCCGGTTCGGACGTCTCAGCGGCGGCGCGGCAGACGACGATGGAGGTCCTCCGTACGCTGCGGGACTTCCTGGCCGACGAGCGGCTCGCGCCGGTGCGGCTCGCCATCGTGACCCGGGGCGCGGTGATGGTCGGCGACGGCCCGCTCGACCTGGCGCTGGCACCGGTGTGGGGCCTGCTGCGGTCGGCCCAGGCGGAACATCCGGAAAGGTTCGTGCTGGTCGACCTGGATCCCGTCGACGGACTGTCGAAGCCGGCGTTCCTCGCGGCGCTCGCCGGGCACGAGAACGAGATGGTGATTCGCGGCGAGCACCTGTACGTGCCCCGCCTCGCCCGGATCTCCGCCGGCCCGACCCTGGTTCCGCCACCGACGCCGCATTGGCGCCTCGACGTGACGACCAGGGGAACGATCGAAAACCTGGCCCTGCTGGCTCACCCGTCGGCGGCACGGTCGCTCGAACCGGGCGAGGTGCGGATCGCCGTACGCGCGGCGGGACTGAACTTCCGTGACGTACTGATCGCGCTCGGAATGTATCCCGGTGACGCGGAGATGGGTGGTGAGGGTGCCGGGACGGTCGTCGAGGTGGGGCCCGGGGTGACCGGGCTGGCACCGGGAGACGCCGTGCTCGGGTTGCTCTCCGCGGGATTCGGACCGCTGGCCGTGGCGGACCACCGGACGCTTGTCCGGATCCCCGACGGGTGGTCGTACGAGCGGGCCGCCGCCGTGCCGATCGCGTTCCTGACCGCCGCGTACGGCCTGCTGGACCTGGCCGGGTTGGCCAGTGGCGCGTCCATCCTGGTGCACGCCGGTACGGGCGGGGTCGGCATGGCCGCGGTCCGCCTGGCCCGGCACCTGGGAGCGGAGGTGTACGCCACCGCGAGCCCCGCCAAGTGGGACGTGCTGCGTGAGCTGGGCCTGGATGACGCGCACATCTCGTCGTCCCGGGACACCGAGTTCACGGCGAAGTTCCGCGCCACCTCAGCGGGGCGGGGTGTCGACGTCGTACTGAACTCCCTCGCCGGCGAGTTCGTGGACGCGTCACTGCGTGTGCTCGCCCCCGGCGGCCGGTTCATCGAGATGGGCAAGTCGGACGTGCGTCAGCCCGAGCGTGTGGCGCAGGACCATCCCGGCGTCACGTACCGGGCGTTCGATCTGATGGAGGCCGGTCCCGACCGGCTGGGCGAGCTCCTGACGGCGATGCTGGACCTGTTCGAGCGGGGCGCCGTCGAGACGCTGCCGGTGACCGGTTGGGACGTACGCCGGGCGGGGGCAGCCTTCCGGCACGTCAGCCAGGCCCGACACGTGGGCAAGGTGGTACTCACCATGCCGCGCGCGCTGGACCCGGCGCGGGCCGTACTGGTGACCGGCGCGACCGGTGGCCTCGGCCGCCTGGTGTCCCGGCATCTCGTCGTCGAGCACGGCGTGACCGACCTGCTGCTGGTCAGCCGCACCGGTCCGCGAGCGGAGCACGCGGACGACCTGGTGGCCGAACTGACCGCGCTCGGTGCCCGGGTCACGCTGCTCGCCTGCGACGTCGCGGACCGGACGGCGCTCGCCGAGCTGCTCGACGGCCGGCGGTTGACCGCCGTCGTGCACCTTGCCGGCGTGGTCGACGACGGGGTGGTCTCCTCGCTGACGGCGGAGCAGGTGGCCCGTGTGTTCGCCGCGAAGGTGGACGCGGCCTGGAACCTGCACGAGCTGACCAGGGACATGGACCTCTCCGCGTTCGTGCTCTTCTCCTCCGCGGCCGGGCTCTTCGGCGGCGCCGGGCAGGGCAACTACGCGGCGGCGAACGTCTTCCTCGACGCGCTGGCCCAGTGGCGTCGGGCGCGGCAGCTTCCCGCCATCTCGCTCGCGTGGGGTCTGTGGGCGGAGCCGGGTGGTATGGCCGCGAGGTTGAGCGGCACGGATCGGTCGCGGGTCGCACAGGGCGGCGTGCTGGCGCTTGACTCGGCCGAGGGACTGGAACTGCTCGACACGGCGCTCCGCGTCGACCAGGCGGTGGTGGCTCCACTGCGGCTCGACCTGACGACCATGGCTCGGCGGGCGGAGGTTCCCGCGTTGCTGTCGGGTCTGGTCCGCACCCGTACCGGTCGCGGCGTCCGGGCCAAGGGCGGACGCGGCGCCGAGGCGCCGCTCGCCGCCCGCTTGGCGGCCGTGCCGAGCGACGAGCGGGAGCGTTTCCTGCTTGATCTGGTACGTGATCAAGCGGCCGCCGTGCTCGGGCACGCCTCGACCGATGCGGTGTCCGCCAGGCGTGCTTTCAAGGACCTCGGATTCGACTCGTTGACAGCCATCGAGTTACGCAACCGGATCAACTCCGTCACCGGCCTGCGCCTACCGGCGACCCTCATCTTCGATCATCCGACGCCCGCTGCGCTGGCCGAGCACGTGTACGCCGGACTCGCCGGCACCGCGACCGCGCCGGTCGCCGTGATGCCGGGCCCGATCGTGAACGGCGACGACCCGATCGCGATCGTCGCGATGGGGTGCCGGTTCCCGGGCGGGGTGCGGACCCCCGAGGATCTGTGGGCGCTGCTGGCCACGGGCACGGACGCGGTGGTGGACTTCCCCACGGACCGGGGCTGGAACCTGGACGCCCTGTACGACCCGGACCCCGAGACGCCGGGTACGACGTACGTGCGCTCCGGTGGTTTCATTCGCGATGTCGCCGATTTCGATCCGGGCCCGTTCGGGATTGGTCCTCGTGAGGCGCTCGCCATGGATCCCCAGCAGCGGCTGTTGCTCGAAGCGTCGTGGGAGGTGCTCGAGCGGGCCGGCATCGACCCGCACTCCCTGCGAGGTAGCCGCACCGGCGTGTTCGTCGGAACCAGTGGCCAGGATTACGCCGGGTTGTTCGGCGCGACCGGACAGGACGCCGATGGGCACCTTGTCACCGGTAACGCCGCCAGTGTGCTGTCAGGTCGGGTCGCATACACCTTCGGCTTGGAGGGGCCTGCGATCACCGTCGACACGGCGTGCTCGTCCTCGCTGGTGGCGCTGCATCTCGGGGCGCAGGCGCTCCGTCAGGACGAATGTTCCCTCGCGCTCGTCGGCGGGGTGACGATCATGTCGAGTCCGACGGCCTTCCTCGACTTCAGCAGGCAGCGGGGCTTGGCCGCGGACGGCCGGTGCAAGGCGTTCTCCGCGGCGGCCGACGGCACCGGCTGGGGTGAGGGCCTGGGCCTGCTGCTGTTGGAGCGGTTGTCGGACGCGCGTCGGCAGGGCCATCCGGTACTCGCGCTCGTTCGCGGCTCAGCCGTGAACCAGGACGGGGCCTCGAACGGCCTGACCGCGCCGAACGGCCCGTCCCAGCAGCGCGTCATCCGGCAGGCGCTGTCGTCGGCCGGACTGTCACCGGCGGACGTGGACGCGGTCGAGGCGCACGGCACCGGTACGAGGTTGGGCGACCCGATCGAGGCACAGGCGCTGCTGGCCACCTACGGCCAGGACCGGCCGGCCGATCGTCCGCTCCTGTTGGGCTCGCTGAAGTCCAACCTTGGCCACACTCAGGCCGCCGCCGGTGCCGCAGGGGTGATCAAAATGGTGTTGGCGATGACCAACGGCGTGCTGCCCATGACGCTGCACGTGGACACCCCGACGCCCGAGGTGGACTGGTCGGCCGGCGGGGTGCGGTTGTTGACCGGACGGCACGACTGGCCGGAGACCGGGCGACCGCGCCGGGCCGGGGTGTCGTCGTTCGGTATCAGCGGCACGAACGCCCATGTGATCCTCGAACAGGCCGATCCGTCGCCACCACCATCGGCGTCCGCCTGGCCCGGCCCGGCCCTGTGGCCGCTGTCCGGACACTCCGACTCGGTCGTGCGGGCGCAGGCCGAGCGGCTGGCCCGGGGCGTCGCGGCGGACCCGATGGTACGACCGGCGGACATCGGTCGGGCGCTCGCGACGACGCGGCCGGCGCTGCCGCATCGCGCTGTCGTGATCGGTGAGGGGCGGGACGAGCTGCTGGCCGGTCTCGCCTCACCGTCGGTGCGAGGAGTCGTACGTACCGGTGGGCGGCTGGCGATGGTGTTCACCGGCCAGGGCGCGCAGCGGCTGGGTATGGGAGCCGACCTCTACCGGCGCTTCCCCAGGTTCGCGGAAGCCTTCGACGCGGTGTGCGCCGAACTCGACCCGCTGCTGGACCGGCCACTGCGGGAGGTCGTCCACGGCGGCGAAACGGTCGACCAGTCCACTGCACTGGACGAGACCGGCTACACCCAGCCCGCGCTCTTCGCGGTCGAGGTCGCCCTGTTCCGGCTCGTCGAGTCGTGGGGTGTCCGCCCGGACGTGGTGGCCGGGCATTCCGTGGGCGAGCTGGTCGCGGCGTACGCGGCCGGAATGCTCTCCCTGCCTGACGCCTGTCGGCTGGTCGCCGCGCGGGGCCGGTTGATGCAGTCACTGCCGTCGGGTGGCGCGATGGTGGCGGTACAGGCGGCCGAGCACGAGGTACTGCAGGCTGTGGCCGATCACCCGGAGCGGATGTCGATCGCCGCGGTGAACGGTCCGGCAGCGGTGGTGCTCTCGGGCGAGGACAGGATCGTCGGCGAAGCCGCCGAGAAGCTGGCCGCGCAGGGACACAAGGTCCGCCGGTTGCGGGTGTCGCACGCCTTCCACTCGCCGCTGATGGAGCCGATGCTCGCACAGTTCCGGTCGGTCGCCGAGGGGGTGGTCTTCGAACCGCCACGGATCCCCCTCGTGCTCAGCGATCCCGGGGCGGATCCGGCAACGGCCGACTACTGGGTACGACAGGTGCGGCAGCCGGTCCGGTTCGCCGATGTGGTGGCCGAATTGGAGGCCCGTGGCGTCGACACGTTCGTCGAGGTCGGGCCGGACGCGGTCCTGTCGGCGATGGTGGAGGACTGCCTGGCCGGCCGGGACGAGCAGTCGGCGATCCCGCTGCTGCGTCGGGACCGCCCCGAGGTGGTGCAGGTGCTGACCGCAGTGGCCGAGCTGTTCGTACGTGGCCGGGAGCTGGACTGGGAGGCGTTGTACGACGGTGCCCGGTCGACCGGCGTCCAGTTGCCGACGTACCCGTTCGAGCGACGGCGGTACTGGCCGACGGCGGTGACCGACGACGCCCGGCGGGACACGGTCCCTCCACGGTCGCTGCGACACCGGGTGGTCTGGAAGCCGGTGCCGACCCCGGCCACCACCCGCCTGGCGGGGACCTGGCTGGTGGCGGTACCCGCCGAGGCCGCGGGTGCCGCACAGGTCAAGGCGGTGACAAGCGCTCTCACCGCGCGGGGCGCGCACGTCGTACGGGTGGAACTCGGCGCGGTGGGCGGCGACCGGGGCGAGTACGCCGAGCGACTCCGCGCGCTGGAGGTCGAGCCGCTCGGTGTTCTGTCGCTGCTCGCCCTCGCCGGCGAGGCCGGTGCACAAGCCACCGTCGCGCTGGTCCAGGCGCTCACGGATGCGGGGATCGACGCCTCCGTCTGGTGCGCGACGACCGGGGCGAGCGGACCGGAACAGGCCCTGGTCCAAGGTCTGGGCAGGGTGATCCGTCTCGAGTACCCGGACCGTTGGGGTGGCCTGATCGAGCTGCCCGAGGTGCTCGACGAGTCCACGTCGCGCTGGTTGTGCGACGTGCTCGCCGACCCGGGGGGAGAAACGGATCTGGCGATCCGGCCGGGCGGCGTCCTCGCCCGTCGGCTGGTACGGGCACCGGTCGACACCGCACCGACCCCGATCGCCTGGCGACCGGCCGGCACGGTGTTGATCACCGGAGGTACCGGGGCGCTCGGCGCGCACCTCGCCCGTGATCTCGCCCGTGCCGGCACCGAGCACCTGGTGTTGACCAACCGTAGCGGTCGCGGGGCCGCCGGCGTCGCCGCACTGGAGGCCGAGCTGATCTCGTACGGCGCGCGGGTGACGGTGACAGCGTGCGACGTGACTGATCGGGGCGCGGTACTGCGGCTGGTGGAAGGAATCACCAGCGAGGGTCGGTTGGCTGCGGTGGTACACGCCGCCGGTGTGCTCGACGACTGCGTCATCGACTCCCTCACCGAACAGAGACTCGACCGGGTGTTGCGGCCAAAGGTGCTGGGAGCGCGACACCTCGACGAGGCGACCCGCGAGCTGGAGCTCGAAGCGTTCGTCCTGTTCTCCTCGCTCAGCGCCACGCTCGGTAGCGCCGGCCAGGCGAACTACGTGGCGGCGAACGCCTACCTCGACGCGCTGGCCGAGCGGCGCCGCGCCGATGGCCTGATCGCCACGTCCGTGGCATGGGGCCCGTGGGCGGGGGGCGGCATGGCAATGGCCGACAAGGTACGTGGCCAGTCCCGACAGGGCGGGGTGTCACCGATGACACCGGATCTGGCACTCGCGGCACTGCGTCAGGCAATCGGAGAGGACGACACGCACGTGGTGATCGCCGACGTCGACTGGCAGCGGCTGCTCGCCGTACACCCGGATCCTCTGCTGGACGAGCTGGTCCAGACGGCCGAATCCCACGTCGAGCCGCAGCCAACCGATGACGAGCCAGCGCGGCTTCGCGACCGGTTGGCGACCGCTCCTCAGGCCCAGCGTCACCGAATCCTTGCCGGCCTGGTCCGGGTGCACGCCGCGCAGGTCCTCGGCCACCCGAACGTACAGACAGTCGATCTGGGCCAAGGTTTCCTGGAAATGGGCTTCGACTCACTCGGCGCGGTCAAGCTGCGCAACCGGCTGAACCGGGTGACCGGTCTCCGGCTGCCCAGCAGCACCCTGTTCGACCATCCGACCCCCTCGGCGTTGGCCGAGCATCTCGTCGCCGAGTTGGCGCCGGATTCGGCCACCACGGTGCTGGCCGAACTCGACCGACTCGAGGCGGCCCTGGCACAGGTGGACATGACAGCCCCGGCCTATCCGGTGATCAGCGGACGGCTGGCGGCCCTGGCGTCGGCCTGGAACCGGCGGTCGCCGGGCGAACGTCACGAGGAACTCGACACCGCGTCGCTCGACGAGGTCATGAATGTCATCGAGAACGAACTCGGCTTGTGAAGGCGGCCATGCAGACTGATGAAAAGGTAGTCGACTACCTCAAGCGAGTCACCGCTGAGTTGCGCCGTGCCCGCCAACGGGTCAGCGAGCTGGAATCGGCCGTCGACGAGCCGATCGCGGTCGTTGCGATGGGATGCCGATTCCCCGGCGCCGTGAACGATCCCGATCAGCTGTGGGACCTGCTGGTCAGCGATCGGGACGCCATCGGGACCTTCCCGTCGGATCGAGGCTGGGACCTCGACCACGTGGACACGGGTTACGTCAGCGAGGGCGGGTTCATCGACGGCGCGACCGATTTCGACGCGGCACTGTTCGGTATCTCGCCGCGTGAGGCGGTGGCGATGGATCCGCAGCAGCGGTTGCTGTTGGAGACGTCGTGGGAGGCGTTCGAGCGGGCCGGAATCGATCCGCTGTCGCTCAAGGGCAGCCGTACCGGGGTGTTCGTCGGGACCAGCGGCCAGGACTACCTCGCCCTGCTCTCCCAGGCGCCCGACGGCAGCGCGGGGTATCTCGCCACCGGAGTGGGCGCGAGTGTCCTGTCCGGTCGGGTGTCGTACGCGTTCGGCCTGGAGGGGCCGGCGGTGACGGTGGACACGGCGTGCTCGTCGTCGCTGGTCACGCTGCATCTGGCGGCACAGGCGCTGCGGCGGGGCGATTGCGACCTCGCACTGGCCGGCGGTGCGACGGTCATGTCCACCCCGACGGCGTTCGCGGAGTTCAGCCGGCAGCGGGGTCTCGCCCCGGACGGCAGGTGTAAGGCCTTCGCGGCGGCGGCCGACGGCACGGGCTGGGCCGAGGGCGTCGGAATGCTCTTGCTGGAGCGTTTGTCGGATGCGGTGCGGGGTGGTCGTCGGATTCTGGCGGTGGTCCGGGGTTCGGCGGTGAATCAGGACGGGGCGAGCAGTGGTTTGACGGCGCCTAATGGTCCGTCGCAGCAGCGGGTGATTCGGCGGGCGTTGTTGTCGGCGGGTTTGTCGGTGTCGGATGTGGATGTGGTGGAGGCGCATGGTACGGGGACTCGGTTGGGGGATCCGATTGAAGCTCAGGCGTTGTTGGCGACGTATGGGCGGGGTCGTGTTGGTGGTCCGTTGTTGTTGGGTTCGGTGAAGTCGAATATTGGTCATACGCAGGCGGCTGCTGGTGTGGCTGGTGTGATGAAGATGGTGTTGGCGTTGGGGCGTGGGGTGGTGCCTTCGACGTTGCATGTGGATGTTCCGACGCCGGAGGTGGATTGGTCGTCGGGTGGGGTGGAGTTGGTGCGTGAGTTGTGTGATTGGCCGGTGGTGGATCGGCCGCGTCGGGCGGGTGTGTCGTCGTTCGGCATCAGTGGCACCAATGCCCACGTGATTCTCGAACAGGCACCAGCACAAACAACCAGCGAACCGACCGCAACGGTCGGGCCGGCGATCTGGGTCGTGTCGGGTGCGACGGACGCGGCGATGCGGGAGCAGGCGACGCGGTTGCTTCCCTCGATCGGATCGCACTCGCCGGAGCAAGTGGGGCTCACCCTTGCCACGGCCCGCGCCGGTCTGGCGCACCGGGGTGCGGTGGTCGGTGTCGACAAGGCGTCGCTGCTCGGGGGCGTCGGCGCCCTGTCGGAGGGACGGTCCCTGCCTGGCGTCGTCCGAGGAACCGTCGTGCCCGGTGACCCGCGGGTGGTGTTCGTGTTTCCGGGGCAGGGGACGCAGTGGGTGGGTATGGCGGTGGAGTTGTTGGATTCGTCGGTGGTGTTTGCGGATTCGTTGCGGGCTTGTGCGGAGGTGATGGGTTCTTTTGTGGATTGGGATGTGTTGGAGGTGTTGCGGGGTGTGGCGGGTGCGCCGTCGTTGGAGCGGGTGGATGTGGTGCAGCCGGTGTCGTTTGCGGTGATGGTGTCGTTGGCGGCGTTGTGGCGGTCGTGTGGGGTGGAGCCGGCGGCGGTGGTGGGGCATTCGCAGGGTGAGATCGCGGCGGCTTGTGTGGCGGGGGTTTTGTCTTTGGTGGATGCGTGTCGGGTGGTGGTGTTGCGGAGTCGGGCTTTGCGGGTGTTGGCGGGGCGGGGTGGGATGGTGTCGTTGGGGTTGTCGGTGGGTGAGGCGGAGGGGTTTGTTTCGGGGTGGGTGGGGCGGTTGTCGGTGGCGGCGGTGAATGGTCCGTTGTCGGTGGTGGTGAGTGGTGATGTGGGGGCGTGTGAGGAGTTGTTGGTTCGGGCGGGTGAGGTGGGTGTGCGGGCTCGGCGGGTGGCGGTGGATTATGCGTCGCATTCGGTGGCGGTTGAGGAGATCCGGTCGCGGGTGGTGGGGGATTTGGCGGTGGTGGTGCCGGGTCGGGCGGAGGTGCCGTTTTATTCGACGGTTTCTGGTGGGTGGTTGGATGGTGGGGAGTTGGTGGGGGAGTACTGGTATCGGAATCTGCGTGAGCGGGTGGGTTTTGAGCAGGCGACTCGGGCTTTGCTTGCTGAGGGGCACAACGTCTTCATTGAGGTGTCCGCACATCCGGTGCTGACGACCAGCATCCAGGAGTCCGTGGACGCCGAGGGAGCCGTCGCCTCGGCGCTCGGCACCCTGCGCCGGGACGAGGGTGGCCAGGAACGTTTCCAACTGTCGTTGGCCGAGGCGTGGTCGGTCGGCGTACCGGTCGACTGGAGCGCGTTGTTTCCGCCGACGCCGGCGGTCGCCCTGCCGACGTACGCCTTTCAGCGCGAGCGCCACTGGATCGACCAGCCGGACAGCGCCGTCCGCAACGTAGCGGCAGCGGGGTTGAGCGCCGCCGATCATCCCCTTCTGGGTGCCGCCATTCACCTGGCGGACGGGGACGGCCTGCTGCTCACCGGACGACTGTCGCTGCGGACCCACCCGTGGCTGGCCGACCACGCCATCGGTGACACCGTCCTGCTGCCCGGGTCGGCGTTCGTCGAACTACTGATCCGGGCGGGCGACCGGGTCGGCTGCGACTACGTCGAGGAACTCACCATCGCGGCGCCACTGCGGCTGCTCGCGCTTGACCGGGTGCACGTGCAGGTGGCTGTCGGCAATCCGGACGAGGCCGGGCGGTGGCGGGCGACGGTCTACTCGCGGGCGGAGGACGCGGCGGACAACGCCCCGTGGACCCGGCACGCGGTCGGCGTCCTTGGCACACGCGGGCGGGCACCGGCTCCCGGCACCGACACCTCGGTCTGGCCGCCCGAGGCCGAACCGGTGGACCTCGATGGGTTCTATCCCGGTCTCGCCGCGACCGGGCTCGCCTACGGACCGGCGTTCCAGGGATTGCGGGCCGCATGGCGGCGTGGCGACGACGTGTTCGCCGAGGTGCGACTGGCGGTCGAGCAGCAACCGGACGCATCCCGGTTCGGCCTGCACCCGGCCCTGCTCGACGCCGCGATACACGCGGCCGGACTACTCGCTCCGGTGGAAGCGGACGGCGGTCAGAGCCGGCTCGCCTTCTCGTGGACCGGTGTGGCGCTGTACGCGACCGGCTCCACGGAACTGCGCGTACGAATCAGCCGGAAGGGCCCGGACGCGCTGTCGCTGCTGCTGACCGACTCGCACGGCCGGCTGGTGGCCACGGTGGACGAACTCGTGCTCCGACCGGTCGCGACCACGGCCCTGGACGAGGCGGCAGCGGACAGCCTGTACGAGGTGTCCTGGGTACCCGCGCCCACCGTCGCGCGGCAGCAGGTCGGGTGGGTCCCAGCGGGCGAGGGGCTCGACCTGGAGTCGTTGCTGTCAGCGGACGGGCCGGTGCGGGAGTGCGTGCTGCTCGCGGTGCCCGCCGGCGCCGACCCGCAGGAGTCCACCGTCCAGGTGCTCGAACGACTCCAGGCATGGCTTGCCGACGACCGGACCGCCGGCACGCGGCTGGTCTTCACGACCCGAGGCGCCGTAGCGGTCGCCCCGGGCGAGCGGATCACCGATCTGGGCCAGGCCGCTGTCTGGGGCCTGGTCCGCTCGGCTCAGTCGGAGCACCCTGGTCGGTTCGTGCTGCTCGACCTGGACGCCGACCCGGACAGCCAACAGCTCGACGTCGCGCTCGCCTCGGACGAGCCACAGGTCGCGATTCGTCGGCAACGGACGTACGTGCCGCGGCTGGCACCTGTTGCCCTGCCCGAGGACGAACCGAGGTTCGGGCCGTCGGGATCGGTCCTGATCACGGGAGCACACGGGGGTCTGGGGCCGCTCGTCGCGCGTCACCTGGTGACAACGCACGGGGTTCGAAGCCTCCTGTTGGTCAGTCGTCGTGGCCCCGAGGCGGACGGTGCGGGCGACCTCGCCGAGGAGCTGACGGCGCTCGGCGCGCGGGTGACGCTGGCCGCCTGTGACGTGGCGGACCGCGACGCGTTGGCGCGACTGTTGGCGGAGCACCCGGTGACAGCCGTCGTACATGCGGCCGGCGCCGTCGACGACGCCGTGGTCTCGTCACTGACGCCGGATCAGGTCGAGACGGTTTTCCGGCCCAAGGTCGCCGGCGCGGCGAACCTGCACGCCCTCACCCGCGACGTCGGGTTGTCGGCCTTCGTCCTGTTCTCCTCGGCTGCGACGACATTCGGCGGACCCGGCCAGGGCAGCTACGCGGCGGCGAACGCCTACCTGGACGCACTGGCACTTCAACGCCGCGCCGATGGCCTGCCCGCCACGTCACTGGCCTGGGGAGTCTGGGCCGAGCAGGGCGGCATGTTCGGTCGACTCGGGGACACCGACGTCAGGCGGATCGCCCGGACCGGGATCATCCCGTTCGCCGGTGACGAGGCGCTTGCCCTGTTCGACCGCGCCGTCCGTTCGGGCAGTGGCGCGCTCGTGCCCGTACGGCTGGACCTCACCACCCTGCGCGCAGAAGCGGTGTCCGGTGCCGTGCCACCACTGCTACGCGCCATGGTGAGAACGCCAAGCCGGCGGACGGTGGAAACCCGGACGTCGGGCGACATGCCGCTGCGACAGCGGCTGGCCCAGCTGCCGGAGACGGAGCGCCACGCCGCGCTGCTCGACCTGGTCCGTACGGAGGCCGCCGCCGTGCTTGGACACCGGTCCGTGGAGGCGATCGATCCAACCAGGCCCGTCCGGGACCTCGGTTTCGACTCCCTCACCGCCGTCGACCTCCGTAACCGCCTGGCGTTGGCCACCGGAATGCGGCTTCCGGCGACCCTGCTGTTCGACTACCCGACCGTAGCCGTCCTCACCGCCCACCTCTGGGAGAGGATGTGGGGTGGGACCGTCGTGGCCGCTCCGGTCGCGTTGTCCGACACGGCGGGTGAGGCCGTGGCGATCGTCGCCATGGCCTGCCGCCTGCCCGGCGGCGTGCACACGCCGGAGCAGTTCTGGGAGCTGCTGGTCTCCGAGCGGGACGCCTTGAGCACACTACCGACGGACCGCGGTTGGGACGTCACCGACGACGAGGAGATTCCCAGGGTCGGTGGCTTTCTCGACGACGCCGCCTACTTCGACCCCACCTTGTTCGGTATCTCGCCGCGTGAGGCGGTGGCGATGGATCCGCAGCAGCGGTTGCTGTTGGAGACGTCGTGGGAGGCGTTCGAGCGGGCCGGAATCGATCCGCTGTCCCTGGGGGGCAGCCGCACCGGCGTGTTCGCCGGGACGAGCGGACAGGACTACGCGGCCCTGCTGGCGAACGCGGGCGCGGATTCCGACGGCTTCCTCGTCACTGGAGTCGGCGGCAGCGTGCTGTCGGGTCGGGTGTCGTACGCGTTCGGTCTGGAGGGGCCGGCGGTGACGGTGGATACGGCGTGTTCGTCGTCGTTGGTGGCGTTGCATCTGGCGGCGCAGGCGTTGCGGCAGGGCGAATGCGACCTTGCTCTCGCCGGTGCCGTGACCGTCATGTCCACGCCAGGCGTGATCGCCGGATTCAGTGAGCAGCGTGGGTTGGCGGTGGATGGTCGGTGCAAGGCGTTCGCGGGTGCGGCGGACGGTACGGGTCTTTCCGAGGGTGTGGGTGTGCTTTTGCTGGAGCGTTTGTCGGATGCGGTGCGGGGTGGTCGTCGGGTGTTGGCGGTGGTGCGGGGTTCGGCGGTGAATCAGGATGGTGCGTCGAATGGTTTGACGGCGCCTAATGGTCCGTCGCAGCAGCGGGTGATTCGGCGGGCGTTGTTGTCGGCGGGTTTGTCGGTGTCGGATGTGGATGTGGTGGAGGCGCATGGTACGGGGACTCGGTTGGGGGATCCGATTGAGGCTCAGGCGTTGTTGGCGACGTATGGGCGGGGTCGTGTTGGTGGTCCGTTGTTGTTGGGTTCGGTGAAGTCGAATATTGGTCATACGCAGGCGGCTGCTGGTGTGGCTGGTGTGATGAAGATGGTGTTGGCGTTGGGGCGTGGGGTGGTGCCTTCGACGTTGCATGTGGATGTTCCGACGCCGGAGGTGGATTGGTCGTCGGGTGGGGTGGAGTTGGTGCGTGAGTTGTGTGATTGGCCGGTGGTGGATCGGCCGCGTCGGGCGGGTGTGTCGTCGTTCGGTATCAGCGGCACAAACGCCCATGTGATTCTCGAACAGGCACTCGAGACAGCACCCGAGACGGCGGAGGAGACGGACTCCGGGCCGGTCGCATGGACCCTGTCGGGCAAGAATCCGCAGGCGGTTCGTGACCAGGCCCGACGTCTGCGGGATTTTGTAGCGGACCGGACAGAACTGCGGCCGGCGGATGTGGCGATGTCGTTGGTAACCAGCCGACCGCTGTTCGCACACCGAGCGGTCGTCGTGGCGGAACACCGGCAGGAGTTCCTCGCCGGACTCGACGCGGTCACCGCAGGCGAACCGGGTCCGGCGGTGAGCCGGCAGCCCGCGCACGCCGACCGCAAACTCGCGCTGCTGTTCACCGGCCAGGGCGCGCAGCGGCCCGGAATGGGGCTCGGACTGTACGAGCGGCATCCGGTCTTCGCCGCGACGTTCGACGAAACCTGCGCGGAGCTCGATCGACACCTCGACGGCATCGCGTTCGGCCGCACCGTGCGAGAGGTGACGTTCGCGCGGCCGGGGACCGCCGACGCATCGCTGCTGGACGAAACCGTCTACACCCAGGCCGGGCTCTTCGCACTGGAGACGGCCACGTCCGCCCTGTTGCGATCGTGGGGTGTGGTGCCGGACTACCTGCTGGGCCACTCGATCGGTGAGATCACCGCCGCGTACGTCGGGGGTGTACTGACGCTCACCGACGCGTGCCAGTTGGTCGCCGCGCGCGGTCGACTGATGCAGGCGCTGCCCGCGGGCGGTGCGATGCTCGCGGTCCAGGCCACCGAGGACGAACTGCGCTCCCTGCTGGTCCCCGGCACCGACGTCGCGGCGGTCAACGGTCCGAGTTCGGTGGTGGTGTCCGGCGACGAGGACGCGGTACTGGGCATCGGCGCGCACTTCACCCGACTGGGCCGCAAGACCCGGCGGTTGACCGTGTCGCACGCCTTTCATTCGCCGCTGATGGAGCCCATGCTTGCCGATTTCGAGGCGGCACTCGACGGCATACGGTTCTCTGCCCCGCGCATCCCGGTCGTGTCGAACGTGACGGGCAGCGTGGGTGGAGACACCGAGTTCGGAACCGCCGACTACTGGGCCCGGCACATCCGCCGGCCGGTCCGCCTCGCGGACGGAATACGCCACCTTCGGGAAGCGGACGTGGAGACGTTCGTCGAGGTCGGGCCGGACGGCGTACTGGCCGTCATGGGGCCGGAGTGCCTCGCCGACACCGCCGGGGATTCAGTCTTCGTGCCCCTGATGCGGGCCGATCGGCCAGAGCAACAGCAGGCGCTGACCGCCGCGGCGGAGCTGCACGTACGCGGCCACCGGATCGACTGGCCGGCCCTCCTCTCGGATGCCGTCGGCGGCGCCCAGCGAGTGGACCTGCCGACCTACGCCTTTCAACGGCAACGATTCTGGCTCGACCGACGGTCCTGGATTCCCGGGGACGTGCAGTCCGTCGGCCTAGCCACCGTGCACCACCCGTTGCTCGGCGCGGCGCTCGATCGGCCCGACGACGACGGGATGCTGTTCACGACCCGGCTGTCGATCCGATCGCACCCCTGGCTCGCCGACCACGTCGTACAGGGGCGGGCCATCCTGCCGGGCACGGCATTCGTCGAAATGGCAGTACGCGCGGGCGACGAGGTCGGCTGCCCCCTGGTCGAAGAACTGACCCTGGAACTACCCGTGGTGATACCCGACCGGACCGGTGTCGACCTCCAGTTGGGAGTGGGCCCGGACGACGGGACGGGGCGACGTGCCGTCACGTTCCACTCCCGCCCGGGGGATGGCTCGGACCCGCAATGGACCCGGCACGCGACCGGCACGCTCAGCACCGACCGGCTCGACGGGGCCACACCCGTGGGATTCACGGTCTGGCCGCCCACGGACGCGGAACCGGTGGCCGTTGACGACGTGTACGAGCGCTGTCGCGATGCCGGCTTCGACTACGGGCCGACCTTCCGTGGGCTGGGCGCGGCGTGGCGGCGTGACGACGAGGTCTTCGCCGAGGTGACCCTGCCCGAGCCGGCGATCACCGACGCAGCACTGTTCGGACTCCACCCCGCGCTGCTCGACGCCGTGATGCACGCACTGGGCTACGGCATCTTCGATGCCGACTCCACCGCTGGCTGGCTGCCTTTCTGCTGGTCCGGCGTACGGCTGCACGCCACGGGAGCGACCAGTCTGCGGGCTCGCCTGGTCCCGGTCGGCGAGGACAGCGTGGCGCTACTCGTGACCGACCCGAGCGGAACCGTCGTGGCCTCCGTGGATTCTGTCGCGCTACGGCCAGCGGCCGTGAGTCCGAGAGACCAGCTCGTGCCCGACTCGCTCTTCGCGATGACCTGGGCGCCGGTCGAACCAGCGGAGGCCGGGCCACTCGGCGTACTCGTGGGTCCGGATTCGTACAGTCTGCGTTCGGCCGGTGTGGTGACGGCGGAAACGTACCCCGATCTGCCCTCGGTGGACCCGGCGGCGGGAACGGTGTGGGTGTGCCTTCCACCGGTGGGCGGAGACGAGCCGGCCATCGCGGCCACGGCGGCCCTGAAGTGGGTGCTGCCCCTGGCACAGGAGTTCCTGGCCGACGACCGACTGGCACCGTGCCGGATGGTGCTCGTCACGCAGAAGGCGGTCGCTGTCGGCGAGGAGTCGCCGGATCTGGCCACGGCGCCCGTTTGGGGCCTGCTCCGGTCCGCGCAGGCCGAACACCCCGGACGCTTCGTGCTGGTCGACCTGGACGACGTGGCGCCGGCCGGGTTGGCGGCCATCGTTGCCGGCGGCGAGCCGCAGCTCGCGGTGCGGGCCGGAAGGATGCTCAGCCCGAGGCTCGGGCGTGCCCCGGTGGCGGCCGGTGAAGCTCGTAGCCCGTTCGGGCACGACGGTCGGGTGCTCGTGACCGGCGCGACCGGCGGACTCGGGGCACTGGTGGCGCGGCATCTGGCGGGCGAGTGCGGGGTCACTGCCCTGGTTCTCGTCAGCCGGCGTGGGCCGGCGGCCGACGGCGCGGGCGAACTTGTCGAAGCGTTGACCGGACTCGGCGCCGAGGTGACCCTGATCGCCTGCGACGTGACCGACCGGTCGGCGCTGGCGCGGGTGCTCGACGCCCATCCGGTGACAGCGGTCGTGCATGCCGCCGGAGTGGTCGACGACGGGGTGTTCGAATCGTTGACGCCGGAACGCCTGGACACGGTGCTGGGGCCGAAGCTCGCGGCATGGCATCTGCACGAGTTGACCAGTGAGCGGGACATCTCGGCATTCGTCCTCTTCTCCTCGGCGGCGGGTGTCCTGGGCGGGGCGGGGCAGGCCAACTACGCCGCCGGCAACAGCTTCCTCGACGCCCTGGCGTCGTACCGACGGGCGCGGGATCTGCCAGCCCACTCGCTTGCCTGGGGCCTGTGGGGTGAGTCCCAGGGTATGGCGGGTCGGTTGGCCGAGGCCCAGGTCGAGCGAATCAGCAGGGGCGGTCTGGTGCCGATGTCCGCATCGGAGGGACTGGCGCTCTTCGACGCCGCCACGGGTAGGGCGCCCGGACTGCTGCTCCCGATGCGGGTGGACCTCGCCGCGCTGCGCGCACAGGCACAGGACGGAAAGGCCCCACCGGTACTGCGTGGTCTGATCCGGTCGGTGACATCCCGACCCCGCGCGGCCGTCGCTTCGGGTGGTGGCGGCGGGATCGCCGGGAGGCTGGCCGGGCTCACCGTACGTGAGCAGGACCAGGCCCTGCTGGAGCTGGTGCACACGCACGTGGCGGCCGTGCTCGGTTATACGGACGAAGACACCATCTCCCCGGACGGGGCGTTCGAGGATCTCGGCCTGAACTCCCTGACCGCGGTGGAGCTGCGCAACGCGCTGGCGACGGCGACCGGTCTCCGGTTGCCGGCGACGATGGTGTTCGACTATCCGACGCCGGTGGCGTTGGCCCGGCAGCTCCGGTCGGAACTGGTCGGTACCGACGCCGAGCCGGTCGTCGAGGCGGCGCCGGCGATCCGTCCGACGCTGGACGACCCGATCGTGATCGTCGGCATGACCGGTCGCTATCCAGGTGGCGTCAAGTCCCCTGAGGACCTGTGGGACCTGCTCGTACGCGGCGGTGACGGCGTCACCGACTTTCCGGCGGATCGGGGTTGGGATCTGGACGGGTTGTTCGACGAGGACCCGGACCGGCCGGGCAAGACCTACACGCGGTCGGGCGGCTTTGTCGAGGGTGTGGCGGATTTCGACGCGGAGTTCTTCGGTATCTCGCCGCGTGAGGCGGTGGCGATGGATCCGCAGCAGCGGTTGCTGTTGGAGACGTCGTGGGAAGCGTTGGAAAGCGCGGGAATCGACCCGTTGTCATTGCGAGGCAGTCAGACCGGGGTATATGCGGGCGTGATGTACCACGACTATTCCGGCCTGGTCGCGAACGCCAATGACGCCGAGGGTTATCTGGGTACGGGTAACGCGGGCAGCGTGGTGTCGGGTCGGGTGTCGTACGCGTTCGGTCTGGAGGGGCCGGCGGTGACGGTGGATACGGCGTGTTCGTCGTCGTTGGTGGCGTTGCATCTGGCGGCGCAGGCGTTGCGGCAGGGTGAGTGTGATCTGGCTTTGGTCGGTGGTGTGACGGTGATGGCTACGCCGATGACGTTCACGGGGTTCAGTCGGCAGCGTGGGTTGGCGGTGGATGGGCGGTGTAAGGCGTTCGCGGGTGCGGCGGATGGTACGGGGTGGGCTGAGGGTGTGGGTGTGTTGGTGGTGGAGCGTTTGTCGGATGCGGTGCGGGGTGGTCGTCGGGTGTTGGCGGTGGTGCGGGGTTCGGCGGTGAATCAGGATGGTGCGTCGAATGGTTTGACGGCGCCTAATGGTCCGTCGCAGCAGCGGGTGATTCGGCGGGCGTTGTTGTCGGCGGGTTTGTCGGTGTCGGATGTGGATGTGGTGGAGGCGCATGGTACGGGGACTCGGTTGGGGGATCCGATTGAGGCTCAGGCGTTGTTGGCGACGTATGGGCGGGGTCGTGTTGGTGGTCCGTTGTTGTTGGGTTCGGTGAAGTCGAATATTGGTCATACGCAGGCGGCTGCTGGTGTGGCTGGTGTGATGAAGATGGTGTTGGCGTTGGGGCGTGGGGTGGTGCCTTCGACGTTGCATGTGGATGTTCCGACGCCGGAGGTGGATTGGTCGTCGGGTGGGGTGGAGTTGGTTCGTGAGTTGTGTGATTGGCCGGTGGTGGATCGGCCGCGTCGGGCGGGGGTGTCGTCGTTTGGTGTGAGTGGGACGAATGCGCATGTGATTTTGGAGCAGGCTCCGGTGTTGGTTGGCGGGGTTGATTCGCCGGAGCCGGAGTCGAAGTCGGGTTCGGGTTTGGAGTCGGGTTCGGGTTCGGAGCTCGAGTCGGGTTCGGGTTTGGGTTGTGGGCCGGTGGGGTGGGTGGTGTCGGGGAAGTCGGTGGGGGCGTTGCGGGCGCAGGCGGGTCGGTTGCGGGATTTTGTGGTGGAGCGGCCGGGGTTGCGGCCGGTGGATGTGGCGGTGTCGTTGGTGTCGTCGCGGTCGGGTTTTGGTTGTCGGGCGGTGGTGGTGGGTTCGGGGCGGGATGAGTTGTTGGCGGGGTTGGATGCGGTGGTTTCGGGTGTGGGTGGTGTGGGTGTGGTGGGTGGTGGGGTGGCGGGTGT
Source organism: Micromonospora pisi (assembly GCF_003633685.1). Taxonomy (NCBI): domain Bacteria; kingdom Bacillati; phylum Actinomycetota; class Actinomycetes; order Micromonosporales; family Micromonosporaceae; genus Micromonospora; species Micromonospora pisi. The sequence goes on from NZ_RBKT01000001.1 coordinate 7,300,360, forward strand.
TGGGGGTTTGGTGGGGTTTGTTTTTTCTGGGCAGGGTGCGCAGCGGGTGGGTATGGGGCGGGTTTTGTATGAGCGTTTTCCGGTTTTTGCTGGTGTTTTTGATGAGGTGTGTGTGTTGTTGGATGGTTTTTTGGGTGGTGGTGGGTTTGGGTGTTCGGTGCGGGATGTTGTTTTTGGGTTGGGTGGTGGGGTGGGTGGTTTGTTGGATGAGACGGTTTTTTCGCAGGCGGGGTTGTTTGCGGTTGAGGTGGCGTTGTTTCGGTTGTTGGAGTCGTGGGGTGTGGTGCCGGACTTTTTGTTGGGGCATTCGGTGGGTGAGGTGGTGGCGGCTCATGTGGCGGGGGTTTTTTCGTTGTCGGATGCGTGTCGGTTGGTGGCGGCTCGTGGGTTGTTGATGCAGGGGTTGGTGGCGGGTGGGGCGATGGTGGCGGTGGGTTTGGGTGAGGGGGATGTGTTGTCGTTGGTGGCTGGGTGGGAGGGGCGGGTGGGGGTGGCGGCGGTTAATGGGCCGTTGTCGGTGGTGTTGTCGGGGGAGCGGGAGGCGTTGGGTGAGGTTGTGGATGTGTTGGTGGGGCGGGGTGTTCGGGTTCGGTGGTTGCGGGTTTCTCGGGCGTTTCATTCGCCTTTGATGGAGCCGATGTTGGCGGGTTTTGCTGAGGTGTTGGGTGGGTTGGAGTTTGGTGTTCCGGTGGTGCCGTTGGTGTCGAATGTGACGGGGCGGGTGGCGTCGGGGCAGGAGTTGGCGTCGGTGGATTATTGGGTGCGTCAGGTGCGGGGGACGGTGCGGTTTGCGGATGGTGTGGCGTGTTTGAGGGAGTGTGGTGTTGAGACGTTTTTGGAGTTGGGTCCGGATGCGGTGTTGTCGCCGATGGTGGAGGAGTGTGTTGGTGGTTCGGGTGTTCGGGTGGTGTCGGTGTTGCGGCGGGGTCGGGTTGATGATGTTCATGCGTTGATGGCGTTGGGTGAGTTGGATTTGGCGGGGCATCGTCCGGATTGGAAGGCGGTGTTCGCTGGTTCGGGTGGTCGTGTGGTCGATCTTCCGACGTATGCCTTCCAACGACGCCGATACTGGGCGGAACCGACAGTTGGCCGGACGGGCGGGATCTCGTCGAGCCATCCGCTGCTCGATACCGTGGTGGACCTGGCCGACGCGGACGAGGTGGTGCTGACCGGTCGGCTACCGCTCCCCACCCGCTCCTGGCTCGGCGATCACGTCATCCAGGGCTCCGTGTTGTTGCCGGGCACCGCGATGGTCGAGCTCGCGCTGCGTGCCGGTGCCGAGGTGGGGTGCGAAACGCTGGACGAGCTGACGCTGGAGACGCCGCTGGTGCTGGAGCGGCAGACACCGACCAGCGTCCAGATCCGGATCGGCCCCGCCGACGACTCTGGCCGGCGGCCGCTGCGGATCCACTCCCGGGCAGAGCGGGACGAGGGGAACGGAGCCTGGACGCCGCACGCCACGGGCACTGTCTCGCCCGGCGATCCCGAAGCCGTCCCGACGAACCTGGCGGACTGGCCGCCCGCGAATGCGGAACCGGTGGACGTCGAGGAACTCTACGAGCGGGCCGCGAACGCCGGATTCGACTACGGGCCGGCATTCCAGGGACTCCAGTCGGCCTGGCGACGAGGCGACGAGGTGTTCGTCGAGGTCTCCCTCCCCGATACGGCAACCGCTGGTGGAGGATTCGGTGTCCACCCCGCGCTGCTCGACGGCGTGGTGCAGGGTGTCGGACTCGGATCGTTCCTCGCCGACACGGCGCGCGGCTGGTTGCCGTTCGCCTGGTCCGGTGTGCGCCTCTGGGAGTCGGGGCCGTCGGCACTGAGGGCTCGCCTCGCCCCGGCCGGGCCGGACGCCGTGTCGCTGCTGGTCGCGGAGACAACCGGTACCCCGGTGATCTCGGTCGAGTCCCTGTTGCTCCGTCCCGCGCCGGCCGGACTGGTGCCCGCGCGTCAGGACGAGTCCCTGTTCGAGGTGACCTGGGTCGACACGCCGCCGCACACCGCCGCGCCGATCGACTCGTGGGCGGTGGTCGACACCGCCGCCGACCTCGAGTTGTTGCTGACCGCGCAGGTGCCAGAGGTGGTGACGCTGAACTGCGCCGGGGTGACGGTTCCGACCGTGGCCACGGCACATGAGACAACCGCGCGGGTCCTCGAGTCGATCCAACTCTGGCTTGCCGACGAGCGGTGCGTGGAGTCGCAACTGGTGGTCGTCACCAGGGGAGCCGTCCACACCGCCGCCGGCCAGAGCGGTGTGGACCTCGGGTCGGCCCCGGTCTGGGGACTGGTCCGGTCCGTCCAGTCGGAGCATCCCGACCGGGTGATCCTGCTCGATCTGGATCCGGCAGCGGGCGGGCTCACCGCGGAACTGCTCGGTGCCGTACTGGCCGCGCGAGAGCCGCAGGTCGCCGTACGCCAGGGCGCGATACGCGTACCCCGACTCACCCGATTCACCCGCGACGACGAGCTGGTTGTTCCCGACACCGGGGCCTGGCGAATGGGAATCACCGATCAGGGTGTCCTCGACGGGGTGTCGTTGGTGGCGTGCCCGGATGTCATGGAGCCGCTCGGTCGGGGCCAGGTGCGGGTGGCGGTGCGTGCGGCGGGCCTGAACTTCCGCGACGTCCTGAACGTGCTGGGCGAGTACCCGGGCGATGCGGGCCTGCCCGGCCTCGAGGGTGCCGGCGTCGTCACCGAGACCGGCCCCGGGGTCACCGGTGTCGTACCGGGCGATCGGGTCCTGGGGCTGATGCCCGGCGCGTTCGGCCCGTACGCCGTCACGGACCACCGGATGGTGCGGCCGATGCCGCCGGGCTGGTCCTTCTCGACCGCCGCTTCGACGCCGGTGGTGTTCCTCACGGCGTGGTACGGACTGCGGGACCTCGGTGCGCTGCGGGCGGGGGAGTCGGTGCTGATCCACGCGGGCGCCGGTGGGGTCGGGATGGCTGCGGTGCAGATAGCCCGCGGACTCGGCGCCGAGGTGTTCGCGACGGCGAGCCCCGCGAAGTGGGATGCCCTACGGGACCTGGGCCTGGACGACGCCCACATCGCCTCCTCCCGGGACACCGAGTTCGAGGCGCGGTTCCGCGCGGCGACCGGGGACCGTGGGATCGACGTGGTGTTGAACTCCCTCGTCGGTCCCTTCGTCGACGCCTCGTTGCGGCTGCTCGCGCCGGGTGGTCGATTCGTCGAGATGGGCAAAGCGGACCTCCGGAATCCAGCCGAAACGGCGGACCGGTACGGCGTGTCCTACCGTGCGTTCGACCTGATGGACGCGGGCGCCGACCGGATCGGGTCGATGCTCATGGAGGTGCTGGCAGGGTTCACCGAAGGCGCCCTGACGCCACTGCCACTGTCGGTTTGGGACATTCGCCAGGTCGGCGAGGCGCTCCGCTTCGTCAGTCAGGCGCGCCATGTGGGCAAGGTGGTACTGACCGTACCCAGGAGCCGGGACGTGACCGGCACGGTGTTGATCACAGGCGGTACCGGCGCCCTCGGAGCGGCGGTCGCCCGGGACCTGGTGACGAACCACGGTGCCCGTCGACTCGTACTGGCGAGCCGGCGTGGTCTTGCCGCGGCCGGGGCGGTCGAGCTGCGCGACGAGTTGGTCGCCCTGGGAGCTGCGGTCCGAGTCGTCGCGTGCGACGTGTCCGATCGTGACGCGTTGGCGGAGACCCTCGCCGACATCACCGCCGAGCATGCCCTGAGCGCAGTGGTGCACACCGCCGGCGTGATCCGCGACGCGACCATCGAGTCGCTCTCCGGCGACCAGATGGACGCGGTACTCGCGCCGAAGCTCGACGCGGCCTGGCACCTGCACGACCTGACCCGGGAAATGGACCTTTCGTCGTTCGTGCTCTTCTCCTCGGCGTCCGGCGTGCTTGGCGCCTCCGGACAGGGCAACTACTCGGCCGCGAACACGTTCCTGGACGCGCTGGCCGCGCACCGTCGGACACACGGTCTGCCGGCGCTCTCGCTGGCCTGGGGGCTGTGGGAAGAGACCAGCGGCATCACCGGTGGGCTCGACCGGAACAACCAGGGACGCATCGCGCGGTCCGGCATCCAAGGGCTGGTGACGGCCGAGGCACTGGCACTACTCGAAGCCGTCGGCGACGCGGTCACTCCGCTCGTCGTCCCAATGAGGCTGGCCACCCCCACACCGTCCGGCGAGCCGCCCGCGATCCTGCGGGAACTGGTCCGGCCGCTGACCCGCCGGGTGCCGTCGAACCGGTCGAAAGGCGTCTCCCTGGCGCAGCGTCTGGCCGGGCGCAATCCCGACACCCAGCACCAGATCCTGCTCGAACTGACCCGGACGCAGGTCGCGGCCGTACTCGGTCACGACGACCCGGACTCGATCGAGCGAACCCGGGGCTTCACGGAACTCGGATTCGACTCCCTGACCGCAGTGGAGTTGCGCAACAGACTCAACGGCGCCACCGGGCTCCAACTGTCGACCACCCTGGTCTTCGACCATCCGACCCCGGTGGCGCTGGCCGCGTACCTGCGTACCCGGCTGGCTACCGAACAGCCAGCGGGCGCCGCGGCCGTGCTGGCCGGGCTTGACGAACTCGCAGCCGATCTCACCTCGCTGGCGCCGGACGATCCCGCGCGGGCCGAGGTGAGCGTCCGGCTGAGGGCGATCTGGTCCGCGTGGTCCGTCACGGACAACGAGAACGGCGGCCAGGTCGCGGAAAAGGATCTCGCGACCGCCTCCGACGACGAGCTGTTCCAACTCGTCGACCAGGCATTCGACCCGTCCTGACCGAACGATGCAGATCTGGGAGAGCTGGTACACATGGCGGACGAGCAACAGCTCCGGGAGTACCTCAAGCGGGCGATCGTGGACGCGCGTCAAGCCCGTCAGATGCTCCAAGAAGCGCAGGAGCGGGCCCGCGAGCCGATTGCGGTCATCGGCATGGCCTGCCGGCTCCCCGGGGGTGTCACCTCGCCGGAGGATCTGTGGGACCTGGTGCTCGGCGGCGGCGACGGCATCACGGAGTTCCCCACCGACCGGGGGTGGGACCTGACGGACCTGTTCGACGACGACCCGGACGCGCCGGGGAAGAGTTACACGCGCTTCGGTGGATTCGTCGACTCGGTGACAGAGTTCGACGCCGAGTTCTTCGGTATCTCGCCACGCGAGGCGGTGGCAATGGATCCGCAGCAACGACTGCTGCTGGAGACGTCGTGGGAGACGTTCGAGCGGGCCGGCATCGACCCGCTGTCGTTGCGGGGAAGCCAGACCGGCGTGTTCGTCGGAGCTGGCGGGCAGGGGTACGCCGACGGTTCCCACGAGGTGCCACAGGGAGCTGAGGGCTACCTGCTGACCGGCAACGCCAGCAGCGTCGTGTCCGGTCGGGTGTCGTACGTCCTCGGGCTCGAGGGACCGGCGGTGACCGTCGACACAGCGTGCTCCTCGTCGCTGGTGGCCCTGCACCTGGCGGTTCAGGCTCTCCGTCAGGGCGAGTGCTCGCTCGCGCTGGCGGGTGGAGTCAGCCTGCTCTCGAATCCGGGCATGTTCGTCGGGTTCAGTCGCCAACGGGGATTGGCCGCCGACGGCCGGTGCAAGCCGTTCGCCGCGGCCGCCGACGGTACCGGTTGGTCCGAGGGCGTCGGGGTGCTCCTGGTGGAGCGGCTCTCCGACGCGTTGCGCAACAACCGGCGGGTGCTCGCGGTCGTCAGGGGTTCTGCCGTCAACCAGGACGGCGCCAGCAGCGGCCTCTCCACCCCGAACGGACCGTCGCAACAGCGGGTGATCCGGCAGGCGTTGACAAACGCCCAGCTGGCGTCCTCCGACGTCGACGTGGTGGAAGCGCACGGCACCGGGACGACGCTCGGCGACCCGATCGAGGCGCAAGCCCTGCTGGCTACCTACGGCCTGCACCGGCCCGCCGACCGTCCGCTGCTGCTCGGCTCGGTGAAGTCCAACATCGGGCACACCCAGGCCGCGGCGGGGGTGGCCGGCATCATCAAGATGGTGCTGGCCCTGCGCGCCGCCGTGGTGCCGAAGACCCTGCACGTGGACCTGCCCACCCCGCAGGTCGACTGGACCGCAGGCGCGGTACGGCTGGCCACCGAGACGGTCGACTGGCCGGGTACCGAGCGGCGACGGCGTGCCGCTGTCTCGTCCTTCGGAATCAGTGGAACCAACGCGCACGTCATCCTCGAACAAGCGCCACCGGGGGAGCCGACCGAGCGGTCGGAGCGCTCCGGGCCCATGGTGTGGGTGCTGTCCGGCAGGACGGACGCGGACATGCGGGCTCAGGCGGCGCGCCTGACGTCGTACGTCAGACATCGCTCCGACCTGCGTCCGGAGGACGTCGCTCGGTCACTGGCCACGGAACGATCGGCATTCGCGCACCGGGCGGCGGTTGTCGCGGACGGGATGGACGGGCTCCTGCATGGCGTGACGGCGGTGTCGGCCGGGGACACCGGGGCAGGGGTGATCGAGGGCGTGACCGTGGAGGCGGCCGCGCGGCCGGTGTTCGTCTTTCCCGGGCAGGGAGCGCAGTGGATCGGTATGGCCGCGGAACTCGTCGACTCGTCCCCGGCCTTCCTCGACCGGTTGACCGAGTGCGACGAGGCCCTGGCGGAGTTCGTCGACTGGTCCGTCCTCGACGTCGTGCGGAATGTGCCCGGCGCCCCCTCGCTGGACCGGGTCGACGTGGTCCAGCCGACCCTGTTCGCGGTGATGGTGTCACTGGCCGCGCTCTGGTCGTCGTACGGGCTCGAACCGGCGGCCGTCGTCGGGCACTCCCAGGGCGAGGTCGCCGCTGCCTGCGTGGCGGGCGCGTTGTCGCTGCGCGACGGCGCACGGGTGGCGGCACTACGCAGCCGTATGATCGCCGACTCGCTCTCCGGAGCGGGGGGCATGGTTTCGGTGTCGCTGTCGGCCCGACAGGTCGATCAGCTTCTGGAGCGCTGGCCGGAGCGCCTCTGCGTCGCCGCGGTCAACGGCCCCTCCTCGGTTGTCGTCTCGGGCGACATCGAGCCGATCGAGGAACTGCTGGCCGATTGTGAGGCCAACGGAGTACGCGCCCGCCGGGTCCCGGTGGACTACGCGTCACATTCCGCGCAGGTCGAGGCGATCCGGGAGCAGCTGATCGCGGCGCTCTCCCCGGTCGAGCCCCGGTCACCGAAGGTGCCGTTCCTCTCGACGGTGGACGGCGACTGGATCAGCACCGACGAGCTCGACGCCGGGTACTGGTACCGCAACCTGCGCCAACAGGTTCGCTTCGCGGAGGCGACCGCGATGCTGCTTGCCGATGGGCACGGCGCGTTCATCGAGGTGAGCCCGCATCCGGTCCTGACCGGCGCCGTACAGGACACCGTCGAGCGGGAGAACGGTCAGGCCGTCGTCATCGGGACGCTGCGCCGCGACGAGGGCGGCATGGAACGGTTCCTCACGTCGCTGGCCGAGGCGCACGTGGGCGGCGTCGGGCTGAACTGGGCGACGGTGTTCGCCGACGCCCGCGGTGTCGACCTGCCGACATACCCGTTCCGGCGGCGACGCTACTGGCTGGACGGAGTGGTCACACCCGCCGCGGCCGACCTCGGACTGGAACCGGTGGGCCATCCACTCCTCGGAGCGGTGATCGGTCTGGCGGACGCGGACGGGACGGTGTTCACCGGCCGGCTGTCGCTGCGGACCCAGCCATGGCTGGCCGAGCACGCCGTGCTGGGCGCGGTGCTCGTACCCGGCTCGGCTTTCGTGGAATGGGCCGTGCGAGCCGGCGACCAGGTGGGCTGCGACGAACTCGTCGAGCTCACTGTGGAGGCGCCGCTGGTCGTGCCCGACCGGGGGGAGGTGCATGTCCAGGTCCGCCTCGGTGAGGCGAGCGACGGCGACCATACGGGGCGCCGCCGGCTGACGGTACATTCCCGGCCGCAGGATGCCCCGGTGGGCACCCCGTGGACCATGCACGCGTCCGGCGTGCTCGGATCGGGCCGGTCGGCACCCGTCGAGGTACGGACCGAACCGTGGCCGCCGCCCGGAGCCGCCGCCGTGGACCTGGAGGGCTTCTACGAGGCCCTCGCCGCAGCCGGTCTGGAGTACGGACCGACCTTCCAGGGGTTGACGAGGGCCTGGTCGAGCGAGGGAGAGGTCTTCGCCGAGGTCGCCCTGCCCGAGGGTGAACGGGAGCGGGCCGATCGATTCGGCCTGCACCCCGCGCTGCTCGACGCGGCGCTACACGCGGCGGCCCTACTCGTCCCGGACGATTCCGTTGGTACGCGTAACCGGTTGGCATTCTCATGGGAAGAAGTGCGACTGTTCGCCACCGGCGCCTCGGCAGTGCGGGTGCGTGTTGCCGCTGTCGGGCGAGACCGGGTGTCGGTCGACCTCACGAGCCCCGACGGCCGGGCGGTGGCGACGATCGGGTCGCTGGCCCTGCGACCGGTGACGGCGAATCAGTTGGACGCCGTCCGTAGCGGCCATTCACTGTTTCAACTTGGGTGGAAGGAACTGGCCCCGGCGCCTGGCGATGTCGGACGCCGGGTCGCACTGGGGGCCGATCCGTACGGTCTGCTGGGGCCGAAACCGCTGGACACCTATCCCGACCTGGAGAGTCTGCTCGACTCCGGTGACCAGGTCCCGGAGACTGTCCTCGTCGCGTGCGCCTCACCGCCGCAGGCCGGAGCCGACCCGGAGGGTGCTCTGGAGGCAACCCGACAGGTGCTTGAAATCGTCCGGTCGTGGGTAGCCGACGAGCGGTCCGCCCATTCCCGTCTGGTGATCGTGACGCGGGGGGCAGTGACGGCGACCGGCGATGAACCGGTGGACCTGGGGTACGCGGCGGTGTGGGGGCTGGTGCGGTCGGCGCAGGCCGAGCATCCCGGCCGGTTCGTGTTGGTCGACGTTGACGCCGGCGGCCTGCCCGAGGCCATCGAGCTGAGCGAGCCGCAGTTGGCGATCCGTGCCGGGCGGGTATTCGGAGCGAGGTTGACCCGGGTAGCCACAGCCGCGCCGGTCGCTGCGCGCTGGGAGGTTGACGGCACCGTCCTGGTGACCGGTGCGACCGGAGGGCTCGGTCCGCTGCTCGCCCGCCATCTCGTCACGCGTCGCCGGGTCAGGCACCTGCTGCTCGTCAGCCGGCGAGGCGCGGCGGCCGATGGCATGGCCGAGCTGGCCACCGCTCTGACCGAGCTGGGCGCCCGGGTGACCGTCGCCGCTTGTGACGTCGCCGACCGCGCGGCGCTCGGCCGGCTGATCGCCGGTATCCCCAAGGAACACCCGCTACGGGCGGTGGTGCACGCAGCGGCCGTGGTCGACGACGCCATCGTCTCGTCGCTCACGGAGGAACAGCTCGCGAGGGTCTTCCGGCCAAAGGTGGAGGGCGCGGTCAACCTGCACGACTTGACCCGGGACCTGGAACTCTCCGCATTCGTGCTGTTCTCCTCGGCCGCTGCCACGTTCGGTGGAGCCGGCCAGGCAAGTTACGCCGCGGCGAACGCCTACCTGGACGGGCTCGCCCGTTACCGACACGCGGCCGGCCTGCCGGCGCTCTCGCTCGGTTGGGGAGCCTGGGAGCAGCGCGAGGGCATGTACGGCCGGCTGGGCGCGACGGAGGCGGCCCGGGTGTCACGAGGGGTGGTGGCCGCCTTTCCCCCAGAGGAGGCGCTCGCCCTCCTGGACGCCGCGCTCGATGATCCGGCGCCCGCGCTGGTGCCGATCCGGCTCGACATCGCGAAGTGCAGGGCACAGGCCCGTGCCGGGGTTCTGCCGGCGCTACTGCATGACCTCGTACCGGTGCCGGCCCGGCGCACGGCCGGCACCGGGCACGCCGATGACGGCCGTTTGTCGCTGGAGCGCCGGCTTGCCGGACTCCCCGTCGAGCAGCGGCGACGGGTGATGGTCGACCTGGTACGGGAACGGGCGGCTGCGGTGCTGGGCCACCCGACGACGGCGACGATCCCTGCCGACCGTCGGTTCAAGGACCTGGGGTTCGACTCGCTGACCGCGGTGGAGCTGCGAAATCGCCTGAACACCCTCACCGGGCTGAGGCTGCCGGCGACGTTGGTCTTCGACCATCCGACTCCCGAGGCGCTCGCCGGGCGGATCCTCGACGAGTTCGGAGGTTCCGACGCGCCCGGCCCCGAGGATCCTGCCCCGGCAACGCATCGGGACGAGCCGATCGCGATTGTCGGAATGGCCTGTCGCTTCCCGGGCGGGATCGGCTCTCCGGAGCAGTTGTGGCGTTTGCTCGCCGACGGCGGTGACGCGATTTCGGAGTTGCCGAGCGATCGCGGTTGGGACCTGGCAGCGCTCTTCGACGAGGATCCCGATGCACCGGGGAAGAGCTATTCCCGCTTCGGTGGCTTCCTCGACGACGTGGGTGACTTCGATGCCGAATTTTTCGGTATCTCGCCGCGTGAGGCGGTGGCGATGGATCCGCAGCAGCGGTTGCTGTTGGAGACGTCGTGGGAGGCGTTCGAGCGGGCTGGGATCGACCCACTCTCCTTGAATGGCAGTCGTACGGCGGTGTTCGCCGGCACGAACGGACAGGATTACTCCGCCCGGTCGGATGGTCGATCCGAGGGGTTGGAGGCGTTCCTCGCCACCAGTAGCACCGCCAGTGTGCTGTCGGGTCGGGTGTCGTACGCGTTCGGTCTGGAGGGGCCGGCGGTGACGGTGGATACGGCGTGTTCGTCGTCGTTGGTGGCGTTGCATCTGGCGGCGCAGGCGTTGCGGCAGGGTGAATGCGACCTTGCCCTGGCCGGTGGTGTGACCGTGATGTCGGCACCGGGAGTGCTGGTCGGGGTTAGTCGGCAGCGTGGGTTGGCGGTGGATGGTCGGTGCAAGGCGTTCGCGGGTGCGGCGGACGGTACGGGTCTTTCCGAGGGTGTGGGTGTGCTTTTGCTGGAGCGTTTGTCGGATGCGGTGCGGGGTGGTCGTCGGATTCTGGCGGTGGTGCGGGGTTCGGCGGTGAATCAGGATGGTGCGTCGAATGGTTTGACGGCGCCTAATGGTCCGTCGCAGCAGCGGGTGATTCGGCGGGCGTTGTTGTCGGCGGGTTTGTCGGTGTCGGATGTGGATGTGGTGGAGGCGCATGGTACGGGGACTCGGTTGGGGGATCCGATTGAGGCTCAGGCGTTGTTGGCGACGTATGGGCGGGGTCGTGTTGGTGGTCCGTTGTTGTTGGGTTCGGTGAAGTCGAATATTGGTCATACGCAGGCGGCTGCTGGTGTGGCTGGTGTGATGAAGATGGTGTTGGCGTTGGGGCGTGGGGTGGTGCCTTCGACGTTGCATGTGGATGTTCCGACGCCGGAGGTGGATTGGTCGTCGGGTGGGGTGGAGTTGGTGCGTGAGTTGTGTGATTGGCCGGTGGTGGGTCGGCCGCGTCGGGCGGGTGTGTCGTCGTTCGGTGTGAGTGGGACGAATGCGCATGTGATTTTGGAGCAGGCTCCGGTGTTGGTTGGCGGGGTTGATTCGCCGGAGCCGGAGCCGGAGCCGGAGCCGGAGCCGGAGCCGGGATCGGGTTCGGAGTCGGGATCGGAGCCGGGATCAGGATCGGGCCTACCGGTCGTGTGGGCGTTGTCGGGCAAGTCGGGGGCGGCACTGCGCGCCCAGGCGAGCAGGCTGCGGTCGTACCTCGACACGGCTCCCGAACTCGATCACAGAGATGTCGGGCTGTCGTTGCTCCAGACCCGGTCGGCGCTCGCACATCGCGCCGCCGTGGTCGCCGGGAGCCGGGACGAGTTGTTACGAGGGCTGGCGGCGGTCGCCACAGGCGAGCCGAGGCCCGGTGTCGTGCGGGCCACCACCAATGCGGGCGCTGGCCGGGTGGTCTTCGTATTCCCTGGGCAGGGTGCCCAGTGGGCGGGAATGGGACGCGAGCTGCTCCATTCCGCTCCGGTTTTCGCCGCGTCGATCAAAGCCTGCGACGAGGCGCTGTCGGAGTTCGTCGACTGGTCACTGATCGACGTGCTGTGCGAAGTTCCCGGTGCGCCCTCGATGCAGCGGATCGACGTGGTGCAGCCGGTGTCGTTCGCCATGATGGTGTCGCTGGCCGCCCTGTGGCAGTCGTACGACGTACGGCCCGACGCGGTGATCGGGCACTCCCAGGGCGAGATCGCCGCCGGGTACGTCGCTGGTGCACTGTCGCTGTCGGATGCGATGCGGGTGGTGGTCTTCCGCAGCCGCCTTGCGGCGGAGTCGCTGTCGGGGCTGGGCGCGTTGGCGTCGGTGGCCATGCCCGAGGACCGGGCCCGGGAACTTCTGGAGCGATGGCACGGGCAGTTGTCGCTCGGGGCGATCAACGGCCCCCGCTCCGTGATCGTGTCCGGCGCCGCCGAGGCACTCGACGAAATGCTCGCCCACTGCGCGGAGCAGGGCGTTCGCACCCGCCGGATCGCAGCGAGCTACGCCTCCCACTCACCCCAGGTCGAGTCGATCCGCGAGTCCGTGTTGGCCGCCCTCGCCCCGATCCGGCCGGAAAGCTCGTCAATCGCGGTCTACTCGACGATCGACCAGCAGTGGATCGACACCGCGTCGTTGGACGCCGCGTACTGGTACCGCAACCTGCGCCAGACCGTGCACTTCGGCGATTCGGTCCGTGCCCTCGCTGAGGACGGACGTGCCGTGTTCATCGAGGTCAGCCCGCACCCGGTCCTGGCCGCCGACGTCCAGGGCTCTCTCGACAATGGCGAGCTCGACGGGGCGGTGGTCGGCACGCTGCGCCGGAACGAGGGAGGCATGCAGCGGTTCGTCACCTCTCTGGCGGAGGCACACGCGCATGGTGTACCCGTCGACCTGGCCGCGCTGTTCCCCACCGGGAGACGCGTGGAGCTGCCCACGTACGCCTTCCAGCGGCGCCGGTACTGGCTGGATCAGAGGCCGCCGGTAACGGAGTCGGAGCGCCGCTCAGACGAGATCGACAAGCAATTCTGGACCGCCGTCGAGCAGGAGGACCTGGCCGCCCTGACCCGGACGCTCGACGTCGACAGTGCGGATGGGGCGGCGCCGTTGGGCACGGTCCTCCCGCTCCTGTCCGCCTGGCGGCGCCGCAAGTTGAATCAGGCCGCCATCGATTCCTGGCGTTACGAGACGACCTGGGCCCGGATCGCGGATCGGCGGGCGCCGGAACTGACCGGTACCTGGCTGGTCGTCGCCCGGGCCGACGACCCGTGGATCAACGCGGTCGTGGACGCAATGGCCGAGCGGGGCATCGGGGTCACCCGGCTCGACATCACGGATTCCGAGTTGGACCGGTCGGCACTGGCGGCACGGGTCGGCACCGAGCCGGCGGTGGCCGGAGTGCTGTCGTTCCTGGCTCTCGCCGAGGAACCCCACCCCGCCGCACCGGCTGTACCGGTGGGATTGGCGGCCACGCTGACGCTGGTGCAGGCACTCGAGGATGCGGGGGTCGGTGCACCGGTGTGGCTGATGACCCGTGGCGCGGTCGGAGCATGCCCCACCGACCGGCTTCCGGGCGTGGGCCAGGCGCAGCTCTGGGGATTCGGCCAGACGTTCGGCCTGGAAAATCCATCAAGGTGGGGCGGTCTGGTCGATCTGCCGGAACAGCCGGGTCAGGACATGGTGGCGTCGCTGATCGGCGTGCTCGGCGACCGGTCGGAGGACCAGGTGGCGATCCGTCCCGACGGCCTGTTCGCCCGGCGCCTGGTCCGGACCACCCTCCCCTCGGCCGGAGCGGACGGTGACTGGCGGCCCCACGGAACGGTGCTGGTGACAGGTGGCACCGGCGCGTTGGGCGGACACGTCGCACGGTGGCTCGCGAGCCACGGTGCCGAGCACCTGGTGCTGGTCAGTCGTGGTGGTCAAGCCCCCGAACTTGAGGCGCAGCTCGCCGCGACCGGCGTACGGGTGACCGTCGTGAGTTGCGACGTCGCCGACCGGAACGCGCTGGCAGCACTGCTGGCCGAGCATCCACCGACCGCGGTCGTGCACACGGCTGGGGTGATCGACGACGCCGCCATCGATTCGCTGACGATCGAGCGGCTCGCGGGTGTCGCCCCGCCGAAGGTCGGCGCGGTCATGCACCTGGACGAGCTGACCCGGTCCATGGACCTGTCCGCGTTCATCCTGTTCTCCTCAGCGGCTTCGACCTTCGGTAGCCCAGGGCAGGCGAACTACGCGGCGGCCAACGCGTTCATGGACGCGCTGGCCGACCGTCGCCGACGTGAGGGTCTCCCGGCGACCTCCATCGCGTGGGGCGCCTGGGGCGGGGAGAACCAGGCCACCCGGGGTAAGGGCGGTGCCCGGCTGCGCCGTTCCGGGCTCGTGCCGATGGATCCCGAGGTGGCGGTCACCGCGCTCGCGAGGGCCGTTTCGGGGCCTGCGGTTGTGACGGTCGCCGACATCGCGTGGGAGTCGTTCGCAGCCGGTCTCGTATCCGCGCGACAGCGTCCGATGATCGCGGACCTACCCGAAGTACGGCGGCTGATGGCGGGAGGCGAGACCGAGGTCGACGACTCGTGGCGGCGGAGGATCGAACTCCTTCCCACCGCGGAGCGCTCCCGCGCGGTGCTCGACCTGGTGCGTGAACACGCCGCTGCCCTGCTCGGGCACGAAGGCCCCGAGGACATCGATCCGGGTCGGGCGTTTCGCGAGATCGGGTTCGACTCGCTGACCGCGGTCGAATTGCGCAACCATCTTGGGGCGACGACGGCGCTGCGGCTTCCGGCCACCCTGATCTTCGACTATCCGACTCCGACGGCGCTCGCCCGACACCTGGGCGCTCACCTGTTCGGCCAGCCCGAAGACGACGGGGATGCGGATCCGTCCGAGGAGCAGACTCGGCGGCTGCTCGAATCGATACCCCTGCACAAGTTGCGCGACGCCGGCTTGCTGGACACGTTGCTGCGGCTCGCCGAGCCCAGTGGCACGACGACCACCGAGCCCTCCCGGACCGCGGCGATCGACGCGATGGACGTCGGTGACCTGCTGCAGATGGCCCGCGAAAACCTTCGTCCCTGACCGCGATGTCTCGTACGACTGGAGAACCCATGGACGCGTCCACCGAAGAAATCGTCGAGGCTCTGCGCGGCTCGTTGAAGGAGGTCACCCGGCTCAGGGAGAGCAACAAGCAGCTTCTCGACGCGGCCAGCGAGCCGATTGCGATCGTCGGTATGAGCTGCCGGTTCCCGGGTGGGGTGAACACCCCCGAGAAGTTGTGGCAGCAGTTGGTCGAGGGCCGGGACAGTATCTCCGACTTTCCGACGGACCGGGGTTGGGATCTGGACGGGTTGTTCGACGAGGACCCGGACCGGCCGGGCAAGACCTACACGCGGTCGGGCGGCTTTGTCGAGGGTGTGGCGGATTTCGACGCGGAGTTCTTCGGTATCTCACCGCGCGAGGCGTTGGGCATGGACCCGAGGCAGCGGCTGTTCCTGGAGACGTCGTGGGAGGCGTTCGAGCGGGCGGGGATCGACCCGTTGACACTGCGGGGAAGCCGTACCGCCGTATTCGCCGGCACCAGTGGCCAGGACTACGCCACGCGGCCCGGCCAGGCGCTCGAAGGGCTCGCGGGATATCTGCTCACCGGTAACGCGGCGAGCGTGGTGTCGGGTCGGGTGTCGTACGCGTTCGGTCTGGAGGGGCCGGCGGTGACGGTGGATACGGCGTGTTCGTCGTCGTTGGTGGCGTTGCATCTGGCCGCGCAGGCGTTGCGGCAGGACGAGTGTTCGCTCGCACTTGTCGGTGGCATCGGTCTGTTGTCGACGCCAGGTGTCTTCATGGAATTCAGTCGGCAGCGTGGGTTGGCGGTGGATGGGCGGTGTAAGGCGTTTGCGGGTGCGGCGGATGGTACGGGGTGGGCTGAGGGTGTGGGTGTGTTGGTGGTGGAGCGTTTGTCGGATGCGGTGCGGGGTGGTCGTCGGGTGTTGGCGGTGGTGCGGGGTTCGGCGGTGAATCAGGATGGTGCGTCGAATGGTTTGACGGCGCCTAATGGTCCGTCGCAGCAGCGGGTGATTCGGCGGGCGTTGTTGTCGGCGGGTTTGTCGGTGTCGGATGTGGATGTGGTGGAGGCGCATGGTACGGGGACTCGGTTGGGGGATCCGATTGAGGCTCAGGCGTTGTTGGCGACGTATGGGCGGGGTCGTGTTGGTGGTCCGTTGTTGTTGGGTTCGGTGAAGTCGAATATTGGTCATACGCAGGCGGCTGCTGGTGTGGCTGGTGTGATGAAGATGGTGTTGGCGTTGGGGCGTGGGGTGGTGCCTTCGACGTTGCATGTGGATGTTCCGACGCCGGAGGTGGATTGGTCGTCGGGTGGGGTGGAGTTGGTTCGTGAGTTGTGTGATTGGCCGGTGGTGGGTCGGCCGCGTCGGGCGGGGGTGTCGTCGTTTGGTGTGAGTGGGACGAATGCGCATGTGATTTTGGAGCAGGCTCCGGTGTTGGTTGGCGGGGTTGATTCGCCGGAGCCGGAGCCGGAGCCGGAGCCGGGTTTGGAGTCGGGTTCGGGTTCGGAGCTCGAGTCGGGTTCGGGTTTGGGTTGTGGGCCGGTGGGGTGGGTGGTGTCGGGGAAGTCGGTGGGGGCGTTGCGGGCGCAGGCGGGTCGGTTGCGGGATTTTGTGGTGGAGCGGCCGGGGTTGCGGCCGGTGGATGTGGCGGTGTCGTTGGTGTCGTCGCGGTCGGGTTTTGGTTGTCGGGCGGTGGTGGTGGGTTCGGGGCGGGATGAGTTGTTGGCGGGGTTGGATGCGGTGGTTTCGGGTGTGGGTGGTGTGGGTGTGGTGGGTGGTGGGGTGGCGGGTGTTGGGGGTTTGGTGGGGTTTGTTTTTTCTGGGCAGGGTGCGCAGCGGGTGGGTATGGGGCGGGTTTTGTATGAGCGTTTTCCGGTTTTTGCTGGTGTTTTTGATGAGGTGTGTGTGTTGTTGGATGGTTTTTTGGGTGGTGGTGGGTTTGGGTGTTCGGTGCGGGATGTTGTTTTTGGGTTGGGTGGTGGGGTGGGTGGTTTGTTGGATGAGACGGTTTTTTCGCAGGCGGGGTTGTTTGCGGTTGAGGTGGCGTTGTTTCGGTTGTTGGAGTCGTGGGGTGTGGTGCCGGACTTTTTGTTGGGGCATTCGGTGGGTGAGGTGGTGGCGGCTCATGTGGCGGGGGTTTTTTCGTTGTCGGATGCGTGTCGGTTGGTGGCGGCTCGTGGGTTGTTGATGCAGGGGTTGGTGGCGGGTGGGGCGATGGTGGCGGTGGGTTTGGGTGAGGGGGATGTGTTGTCGTTGGTGGCTGGGTGGGAGGGGCGGGTGGGGGTGGCGGCGGTTAATGGGCCGTTGTCGGTGGTGTTGTCGGGGGAGCGGGAGGCGTTGGGTGAGGTTGTGGATGTGTTGGTGGGGCGGGGTGTTCGGGTTCGGTGGTTGCGGGTTTCTCGGGCGTTTCATTCGCCTTTGATGGAGCCGATGTTGGCGGGTTTTGCTGAGGTGTTGGGTGGGTTGGAGTTTGGTGTTCCGGTGGTGCCGTTGGTGTCGAATGTGACGGGGCGGGTGGCGTCGGGGCAGGAGTTGGCGTCGGTGGATTATTGGGTGCGTCAGGTGCGGGGGACGGTGCGGTTTGCGGATGGTGTGGCGTGTTTGAGGGAGTGTGGTGTTGAGACGTTTTTGGAGTTGGGTCCGGATGCGGTGTTGTCGCCGATGGTGGAGGAGTGTGTTGGTGGTTCGGGTGTTCGGGTGGTGTCGGTGTTGCGGCGGGGTCGGGTTGATGATGTTCATGCGTTGATGGCGTTGGGTGAGTTGGATTTGGCGGGGCATCGTCCGGATTGGAAGGCGGTGTTCGCTGGTTCGGGTGGTCGTGTGGTCGAGCTTCCGACGTATGCCTTCCAACGACGCCGATACTGGGTGGACGCGGTCGGATCGGCACCCGGTGACGTTTCAGCGGCTGGACTGGGAGCGGCCGACCATCCGCTTCTGGGTGCGGCGCTCGCCGTCGCCGAAGCCAAGGGCATGTTGTTCACCAGTCGCGTCTCCATCCGGTCACACCCCTGGCTGGCCGAGCACCGGGTCATGGGATCGATCTACTTTCCCGGCACCGGTTTCCTCGAATTGGCCATGTGGGCGGGGGACCAGGTTGGCTGCTCTCTGGTGGAGGAGTTGACTCTGCAAGCGCCGCTGGTCCTGCCCGAGCACGGCGCCGTCCAACTACAGGTCCATCTCGCCGCCCCCGACGACTCCGGACGCCGATCACTGACCCTCTTCTCCCGCCCCGACCAGGCTGATCCGGATGAGCCATGGACTCGGCACGCCGTCGGCGTACTTGTTGATGGTGGCGACCCGCGGCCGTCGTCGGATCTGGCCACCTGGCCGCCGCCCGGCGCCACCTCTGTCGACGTCAGCGAACTTTACGAGCGGGCCGGTGCGGCCGGCTTTGACTACGGCCCCCTGTTCCAAGGGCTGCAAGCGGCCTGGCGGCGCGACGGTGACCTGTTCGTGGAGGCCCGGTTGCCGGAATCCGCAGCCGACGAGGCCACCAGGTTCGGGCTGCATCCGGCGCTTCTCGACGCCGTCCTGCAGGGGGTCGGCTACGGCGGGTTCGTCGACCCCACCGTGCCTGGTTGGTTGCCCTTCACCTGGTCGAACGTGCAGTTGTGGGCGTCCGGGGCCTCGTTCGTACGCGCCCGGCTGGCGCCTGCCCCGGCGGGTGGTGTGTCGGCGGTGGTGGCAGACGTCGCGGGAAACGCCATCGCTGCCGTGGGTTCCCTGGTGCTGCGCCCGGTGACCGAGGCACCCGTCGACGGCGCCCAGAGGGAACGTGACAATTCGCTGTACGGCGTCGACTGGACCCCCGTTGACGGTCACCCGGTTGAGCTGGCCGCCGCGTTCGTCGGCCCTGTCGCTGCGGTACTGCCCGCCGCTGGGACGGCCGACGGGTGCTACCCGGACCTGCAGACGCTGGCAGCGGCCGTCGCAGCTGGCAGAGCGCCTGTCCGGACGGTGATCGCCACGGTCGACGCGCCCAGCGACGGGGTGGTACCGGCCGCACACGAGACCACCCAACGGGCCCTCGCCCTGTTGCGGGAGTTCCTGGCCGATGAGCGTCTCTCCGGTACGCGACTGGTGCTGGTCACCCGCGGCGCGGTGTCCGTCGGTGCCGAGGCGCCTGAGGTCACGCTGGCACCGGTGTGGGGCCTGGTGCGCTCGGCGCAGTCGGAGCACCCCGGTCGGCTGGTCCTGCTCGATCTCGATCCCGACGAGGAAGCGGTCGGGATCGCCGAGCTGCTCGTGCCCGACGAGCCACAACTCGCGCGGCGCGGCGGCCGGATGCACGCGCCCCGACTCGTGCGCCTGCCGGCGTCGCCCGGCACGGTGCGATGGGACGCCGACGGTACGGTCCTGGTCAGCGGTGGCACCGGTACGTTGGGTGCGGCGCTTGCCCGGCACCTGGTCGCGCAGCACGGTGTTCGGCACCTGATGCTGGTGAGCCGCCGAGGTCCGGCCGCGCCGGGAGCTGCGGAACTCGAGGCCGAACTGGTTGGCCTGGGTGCCACCGTCACGGTGGTCGCGTGCGACCTGGCCGATCGACCGTCCGCTGCCGCGATCCTGGCCGGTATCCCGGCTGACCGCCCGCTGAAGGCGGTCGTACACACCGCCGGGGTCACCGACGACGGCCTGGTCGAGTCACTGACCACGTCACGGCTCACCGCGGTGCTCGGCCCGAAGGTCGACGCGGCGTGGCATCTGCACGAGCTGACTCGTGATCTTGATCTGTCGGCGTTCGTACTGTTCTCTTCGACCTCTGGGGTGTTCGGCGGCGCCGGTCAGGCGAACTACGCGGCGGGCAACGTCTTCCTGGACGCGCTGGCCGCCCAGCGACGGGCGCAGGGTCTGCCGGCCCACTCGCTGGCCTGGGGCTGGTGGGCCGAAACCAGTGGCATGACGGAGAAACTGACCGACTCGCACCTGCGCCGGATCAACAGCGGCGGCCTCCTGCCGATGTCGACGGACCAGGGTCTCGCCCTCTTCGACGCGGCGCTTGCGTATGACCGCCCGCTGATGGTGCCGATGCATCTGGACCTGGCGCCGCTGCGACGAACACGCGGCGAGGTCCCGGCCTTGCTGCGGGGCCTGGTGCCGGCGCGGCGGGCCGTTGTGGCGGCAGCGGCGGCACCCGTGAACGCCGAAACGGACCTGATGCGACGACTGGCCGGGGCGGACGTCGGGGAGCAACGGCTGATCGTCGCCGATCTGGTAGCGGCGCAGGTCGCTGCCGTACTGGGGTACGCCGGTGCGGACGCGGTCGATCGGGACAGGGCGTTCAGGGAACTGGGCTTCGACTCACTGACCGCCATCGACCTTCGTAATCGGCTCGGTCAGGTGACCGGGCTGCGCCTGCCGGCCACGCTCATCTTCGACCATCCCACGCCAGCGTCGCTCGCCGAGTACGTCCGCGCGGAACTGATCGGCGCAATCGACATGGAGGCGCCGACGTCGTCGGATGTGCAGGCCGGTGACCCGATCGCGATCGTGGGAATGGCCTGCCGTTTCCCGGGCGGGGTCAGTTCCCCGGAAGATCTGTGGGACCTGCTGGCCCGTGGTGCGGACGGTGTGTCGGAGTTCCCCGAGGATCGGGGTTGGGATCTCGGGGCATTGCTCGACGAGGATGCGGAAGCGGCGGGTACCAGCTACACGAGGTTCGGTGGCTTCCTCGACAACGTGGGTGACTTCGACGCGGAGTTCTTCGGTATCTCGCCGCGTGAGGCGGTGGCGATGGATCCGCAGCAGCGGTTGCTGTTGGAGACGTCGTGGGAGGCGTTCGAGCGGGCCGGCATCGACCCGTCGACGCTCAAGGGCAGCCAGACCGGTGTGTTCACCGGCACGAGTAACCAGGACTATGCCACTCGCCCGCACAGAGCATCCAAAGAGATCGAAGGATATCTGCTCACCGGTAACGCGGCGAGTATCGCTTCGGGTCGGGTGTCGTACGCGTTCGGTCTGGAGGGGCCGGCGGTGACGGTGGATACGGCGTGTTCGTCGTCGTTGGTGGCGTTGCATCTGGCGGCGCAGGCGTTGCGGCAGGGTGAGTGTGATCTGGCTTTGGTCGGTGGTGTGACGGTGATGGCTACGCCGATGACGTTCACGGGGTTCAGTCGGCAGCGTGGGTTGGCGGTGGATGGGCGGTGTAAGGCGTTCGCGGGTGCGGCGGATGGTACGGGGTGGGCTGAGGGTGTGGGTGTGTTGGTGGTGGAGCGTTTGTCGGATGCGGTGCGGGGTGGTCGTCGGGTGTTGGCGGTGGTGCGGGGTTCGGCGGTGAATCAGGATGGTGCGTCGAATGGTTTGACGGCGCCTAATGGTCCGTCGCAGCAGCGGGTGATTCGGCGGGCGTTGTTGTCGGCGGGTTTGTCGGTGTCGGATGTGGATGTGGTGGAGGCGCATGGTACGGGGACTCGGTTGGGGGATCCGATTGAGGCTCAGGCGTTGTTGGCGACGTATGGGCGGGGTCGTGTTGGTGGTCCGTTGTTGTTGGGTTCGGTGAAGTCGAATATTGGTCATACGCAGGCGGCTGCTGGTGTGGCTGGTGTGATGAAGATGGTGTTGGCGTTGGGGCGTGGGGTGGTGCCTTCGACGTTGCATGTGGATGTTCCGACGCCGGAGGTGGATTGGTCGTCGGGTGGGGTGGAGTTGGTTCGTGAGTTGTGTGATTGGCCGGTGGTGGATCGGCCACGTCGGGCGGGTGTGTCGTCGTTCGGTATCAGCGGCACAAACGCGCACGTGATTCTCGAGCAGGCACCCGAGCAGGCACCCGAGACGGCGGAGGAGACGGACTCCGGGCCGGTCGCATGGACCCTGTCGGGCAAGAATCCGCAGGCGGTTCGTGACCAGGCCCGGCGTCTGGGGGCGTACCTCGACCGACAGCCGGTGCCGGGTGCGGCAGACGTCGGGCTCGCGCTCGCGACGACACGGACCGCGTTCCGGTACCGGGCGGTGGTGTTGGGCGACGGTGTGGACGAGCTGACCGGCGGTCTGGCGTCGCTGGCGGAGGGCCACCGGGACGCCGGGGTGATCGAGGGAGTCGTCCCGACCACCCCCGGGAAGGTGGCGTTCGTCTTCTCCGGGCAAGGTGCCCAGCGTTCGGCTATGGGCCGCGAGCTGCACCAGCGCTTCCCAGCGTTCGCGACCGCGCTCGACGCCGTGTGCGACGAGCTGGACCCGCGTCTCGCCACGGCCGGCGCCGAGCGACCCCTACGGGAGGTCATGTTCGGTACGGACCCGGCGCACCGGGCGCTGCTGGACGACACCCTGTTCACCCAGGCGGCGCTCTTTGCCTTCGAGGTGGCGATGTTCCGCCTGCTCGAGTCCTGGGCGGTCCGACCCGATTTGCTGCTCGGGCACTCGATCGGCGAGATCGCCGCCGCACATCTCGCCGGTGTGCTGTCACTGCCGGACGCGTGCGCGCTCGTCGCCGCCAGGGGCGGACTCATGCGGGCGCTGCCCCCTGGGGGCGCGATGCTCGCGGTGCAGGCGTCGGAGGCGGACATCACGCCACTGCTGAGCGATGGCGTGACAATCGCGGCGGTCAACGCCCCGTCGTCCGTGGTGCTCTCCGGGGACGAGGAGGCGATCACCCTCGTCGCGGAGGCGCTGCGGGAGCGCGGCAGCCGGAGCAAGCGACTCGCCGTCAGCCACGCCTTCCACTCGTACCGGATGGAGCCGATGCTTGCCGAGTTCCGGCGTACGGTCGAGCGGTTGATGTTCCAACCGGCCGAGCTGACGATCGTCTCCACCACCACCGGTCAGCAGCTCGGCGCGGACGAGATGCGCTCGGTGGACTACTGGGTGCGGCAGGTACGCGAGCCGGTGCGCTTCGCCGACGGAATCTCGACCCTGCTCGCCGCCGGCGTCGACGTGGTCGTGGAACTCGGGCCGGACGCCGTGCTGGCGCCGATGGTCGCCGAGTGCCTGACCGAGTCCGGCTCCGACCCGAAGGTTGGGGTGGTGCCGATGGTCCGCAAGGGGCAGACGGAGGACCGGTGGGCGTTGACAGCCGTGGCGGAGCTGCACGTACGTGGACACGGTCCCGACTGGCGGGCGCTGGTCCCGGACCGGGCGCGGGTCGTGGAACTGCCGACGTACGCCTTCCAGCACCGGCGCTACTGGTTGGAATCCGTGCCACCGGTCGACGCTGGCCGGGGAGCCCTCGGTCATCCGCTGCTGAACGAAGTCGTCACGCTCGCGGGATCCGACAGGCTGCTGCTGACCGGGCGACTGTCGAGGCGGGCGCAGCCATGGCTCGCCGAGCACGTGGTCTCGGGCAGGCGTCTGTTGCCCGGCACCGCGTTCGTCGACCTGGCGATGCGTGCCGGCGACGAGGTGGGCTGCGATGTGGTGCGGGAACTGACCCTGCACGCCCCGCTGCTGCTTCCGCATGATGCGGACGTGGCTGTCCAGGTTCAGGTCGGGCTCCCCGACGAGTCCGGGAGCCGGTCACTGGAGATCTACTCCCGCATCGAGAACCGAGGTACGGACGAGCCGTGGACGCGGCACGCGGACGGGGTGCTTGAGCGCGGCGACGGTGAGGCGAGCCGGTTCGATCTGGGGCAGTGGCCGCCAGCGGGGGCGCGGCGGCTCGACGTTGACGGTCTGTACGAGGACTGCGCCCGTGCGGGCTTTGACTACGGTCCGACCTTCCGGGGTCTACGAGCGGTCTGGCGGCGCGACGACGAGGTGTTCGCCGAGGTGGCACTCCCGGAATCCGCCACCGACGACGCCGAGGAGTTCGGCATCCATCCCGCGCTGTTCGACGCGGTGTTGCACGCGACCGGCTACCGGCATCTTGGTGACGACCCGGAGGCCGCCCGGGTCCCCTTCGCGTGGTCGGGCGTACGGCTGTGGGCGTCGGGGCCGACCGCGGTCCGGGCGCGGATCACGTCGGCAACAGCCGGGGCGGTGTCGCTGGAGGTCGCCGACCCGCTCGGGAAGCCGGTACTGGCGGTGGCCGAACTGGTCCTGCGGCCCGCTCCGGCCGTCGCGCCGGAAGTCCGACCAGTGCGGTCCGACGCGCTGTTCGAGCTCGAGTGGACCGAACTTCCGGCGTCGCCGCCGCAGGCCACGACCGCCGTCGGGCTGGGCGACGGTCCGTTTGACCCGGAGGTACGTTCGTACCCCGATCTCGCCACGCTCGGCGCGACGGTCGATTCGGGTATGCCGGTACCCGACGCCGTCCTGGTGCGATGGGTCAGCGAATTCACCGGGGAATTCCTCGACGTCGCGGGCGCGCACGAAACCGCCGGACACTGTCTCGCACTGATCCGCGCATGGGTGGCGGATGAGCGATTCGCGGCGTCCCGGCTGGTCGTGCTCACCCAGGGCGCCGTCGACGCGGGCGCCGGCTCGAGGGTCACCGACCCGGTGGCGGCACCCGTCTGGGGCCTGGTGCGGTCGGTGCAGTCGGAACACCCGGGACGAATTGTCATCGTGGACGGCGACCCGCGCGGAACCGTACTCCCGACCAACCTCGTCGGGACGGTCCTGGCGGCCGACGAACCCCAGCTCGCGATCCGGCTGGGCCGACTGTTCGCTCCTCGGCTGTCGCGCGGCACCGGCGCGGGCGTCCTCGCCCCACCAGCAGGCACGGCGTGGCGGATGGACGTCGGTGCCGTGGGAACCCTCGACGGCCTCGCCGTGGTGCCGTGTCCGCAGGTCCTGGAGCCGTTGGGGCCGGGACAGGTACGGGTGGCGGTGCGCGCGGCCGGCCTGAACTTCCGCGATGTCCTGAACGTGCTCGGGCAGTACCCGGGCGACGCCGGCCTGATGGGGCTGGAGGGGGCGGGGTACGTCGTCGCGACGGGCCCCGACGTGACGAGCTGCGTGCCCGGCGACCGGGTGATGGGACTGCTGCCGGGCGCCTTCGGTCCCCTGGCGGTGACCGACCACCGGCTGCTGGTGCGGATCCCCGACGGCTGGTCGTTCGTTCGCGCCGCGTCGGTGCCGGTGGCCTTTCTGACCGCCTACTTCGGGTTGTGCGACCTCGCCGGCCTGAAGCCCGGCGAGTCGGTGCTGGTGCATGCCGGTGCCGGTGGCGTCGGTATGGCCGCGGTGCAGTTGGCCGCGCATCTCGGCGCGGAGGTGTTCGCGACGGCGAGCCCGCGGAAGTGGGACGCGTTGCGGGCGCTCGGCCTCGACGACGAACATATCGCCTCTTCCCGTGACACCGGGTTCGAGGAACGGTTCGCCACGGCGGCCGGTGGCCGTGGTCTCGACGTGGTGCTGGACTCCCTCGCTGGCGAAATGGTCGACGCGTCGTTGCGACTGATGGGACCGGCGGGGCGGTTCGTGGAAATGGGCAAGTCCGACGTTCGTGATCCGGACGAGGTCGTCGCCCGTCACCCCGGGGTGTCCTACCGAACGTTCGAGCTGACCGAGGCGGGCCCCGAGCGGCTCGGCCAGATCCTGGCCGAGGTGGTGACGCTGATCGACACCGGGGTGCTCCGGCCACCGCCGACCTCGAGCTGGGACGTGCGGCGGGCCGGGGAGGCGTTCCGGTTCATGGGCCAGGCGAACCACATCGGCAAGATCGTGCTGACCCTGCCGGCGACCTGGGACGTCTCGGGTACGGTGTTGATCACCGGTGGTACGGGCACCCTCGGTGGTCTGCTCGCGCGGCACCTGGTCACCGTCCACGGTGCCCGGCACCTGTTACTGGTCAGCCGCCGCGGCTCGGACGGCGATGGCGCCGCGGAGTTGGTGGCCGAGTTGACCGACCTCGGCGCCGACGTACAGGTCGTGTCCTGCGACGTGGCAGACCGGGACGACCTCGCCAGGCTGCTCGCGCGAATTCCACGGACGCGTCCGCTGGTGGCGGTGATGCACGCGGCAGGGGTGGTGGACGACGGTGTGATCGAGTCGCTGACCCCGGAACGGCTGCACGCCGTCCTACGGCCGAAGCTCGACGCGGCAGTCAACCTGCACGAGCTGACCCGCGCGATGGACCTCTCCGCCTTCGTGCTGTTCTCCTCCGCGGCCGGGATTCTCGGCAGCCCGGGACAGGCGAACTACGCGGCGGCCAATGTGTTCCTCGACGCGCTGGCCGCGTACCGCCGTGGGCAGGGACTGCCCGCACAGTCGCTCGCCTGGGGACTGTGGGCGCAGGAGAGCGGAATCACCGCCCGGCTCAGCGAGGGCGACCGGAGCAGGATCGCGCGTGGTGGCGTGGAGCCGCTCTCGTCCGCCGAGGCGTTGTCGTTGTTCGACGCCCAGTGGGACGCGGCGGACCCGGTCGTGTTGCCGATGCGGTTGGACGTCGCAGGGTTGGGTGGGACCGGGGCCGAGGTGCCACCGTTGCTTCGGGAACTGGTGCGGCCGGCGCGGCGTCGAGCGGCGACCGGGCCGGCGGCCGAGGGCGAACACGACCGCCTCACCGGCCAACTCGCCGCCGCGGCCACCGAGACGGAGCGGGAGGCGATCGTCGCCGAGGTCGTGGCCGGTCACCTCGCGACCGTGCTGGGACATGCCGCGCCCGACCGGATCGAGGTCGAGCGGCCCTTCCTCGAACTGGGACTCGACTCACTCACGGCGGTGGAGCTGCGCAACAGACTGAGCCGGGCCACCGGACTACGGCTGCCGACAGGGGTCGTCTTCGACCGTCCCACGGTCGGCGCGCTGGCCGGATATCTCCGCTCGCGGCTCGGACCGGTCGACACCCAAGGGCAACAGGTGCCGGCCGAGCCGGACTCGCTCGGCCCTGTCGCGTCGCTTTACTGGCGCGCGTGTGAACTCGGCAAATATGACGAGGGTTCGGAAATGTTGCGGGTCGCGGCGCAACTGTCGCCGATGTTCGACGAATCGGCGGGACTGGACGCCGCTCCCGAGCCGGTCCGCCTCTCGACCGGCGCGACCGTGCCGCGGCTGCTGTGTCTCCCCTCGGCGACACCGGTGGCCGGGCCGCACGAGTACGCCAAGTTCGCCGGGTACTACCGGGGCATCCGCGACGTCGCGGTGCTTCCGCAACCCGGGTTCATCGAGGGCGAGCGGCTGCCGGCCAGCATGGCAGCGCTCGCGAGCACGCACGCGGCCGCCGCACTGCGCTATGCCGGTGACGAGCCGTTCGTGCTGGTCGGCCGTTCCGCCGGTGGCTGGATCGCGCACGCCGTAGCCACCCGACTCGAGCAGATGGGCCGGCCGCCGGCCGCGGTCGTTCTCATCGACAGCTACTCCCCGACGTTGGGATACGGGTGGCTCAACGGATCGATCACCAGGGAAATGCTGGACCGGGAGAGCAAGTTCACCCTGCTCAACGACGTCCGGCTCACGGCGATGGGTGCGTACCACCGGTTGATGGCCGACTGGAAACCGTCACCGACCAGCGTGCCGACACTTTTCCTCAGGGCCAGCGAGCCCTGGTCGGACGAGGTGCTCGAGATGGCCGGCGAACACGACGGTTGGCAGGCCCGATGGGATCTGCCACATGTCGGCCTCGACGTACCCGGCAATCATTTCACTCTGCTGGAGGAGCACGCTGAAGCGGCCGCCGAGGTCGTGCACAACTGGTTGCCCAGCCTGACGGAGGAGCTAACAGCATGAGGATTGTCATCATCGGTGCCGGCCTCGGTGGCCTCGCCTCTGCCTACGCCCTGACCAGGGCGGGGCACGACGTCACGGTGTTCGAGAAGGCCGAGCGAATGCCGAGCAGCGGGTACGGTCTGATCCTTTGGCCGAGTGGTACGGGCATCCTGCGCGACATGGGATTCGACACCACGGGTATGGGCTACCGGCTGGACAAACTCGCGATCCACGCATCGGACGACTCGCAGTTGATCCGGTTGGACCTGGACCGCATCGCGCGTCGGTACGGGGCACCCAATCTCGTGTTCCTGCGGGCCCAGCTACTCGGCCGGTTGAGTGAGAGTCTGCCCGACGGGTGTCTGCGCTTCGGGCGGCAGCTGGTCGCGATCCGGGAGTCGGCCGACCGGGGGTCCGCTCCGGTGACGCTGTCGTTCGCCGATGGCAGTACTGCCGAGGCTGACATCCTGATCGGGGCGGACGGACTCGGGTCCAGGGTGCGGCGGCACCTGCTGGGCGACGACGACCGGGCAACGTACACGGGTTGGGCCACGTGGCACGGTGTGACCAGGGTGCGGACCGAACTCACCGGTTCCCGACGGGTCAAGACGCTCACCGCGAAGGGCGCGATGTGTGTGATGCACTCGCTCGGCGACGACCTGGTCTACTGGGCCTTCGAGACGCCGTGGAAAGTAGGGGAGTCCAGCCCGCCCGGCGCGCTGGCGGACGGGGTGGCGGCCCGTCTGGTCGGTCAGGCCGAGATGTCGCCTGCGGCGAATCTCAAGGCCAGATTCGCGGATTTCGCCGATCCCATGCCGCAGCTCCTGGACGTGATCACCGACGATGACATCACGATTTTTCCGCACGTGCTGCACCGTATCCCGGAGAGCTGGAGCCGTGGCCGGATCACCCTGCTGGGCGATGCGCTGCATGCGGTCCCACCCCGGGCCGGCATGGGGGCGAACCAGGCGCTCGAGGACGCGTGGGTACTGACTCGGGCGATAAACGGCGGGAGCGACCCGGTTGCCGCCCTGAAGGAGTACGAGCGGGCTCGCCGGCGGCGGGTCCGCCGGCTGTATCGGTACGCGGCGCGGGGGGTTCGGGAGACCGGCACCCCGCCACCGCTGCTGAGACTTTCCCGCCGGGGCGTCTCCATCACCGCGATCCAGAGCGCGATTATCAAGGGGCTGAGTAATTATCTCAATGAGCGGTGAATGACCCTTCGGGTCCGGATACCGGTAGGGGTCCGCAGTGGTAGGGGTTGTCTGCCGCCATGGCTGACGGGAAAGTGGAAACGACACCTCGGAGATTCAGCGCGTAAGGGGAAGCACCCAATGACCGACACGCAATCCGAACAGCCGAAACTGGAAGACATTTTCCCTCTCTTCTTCGGACACGCCTATTCCCAGGTGGTCACGACCGCGGTACGACTCGGCGTACTGGACCAGCTGACGGACGGTGCGAAATCGGCGCACGACATCGCGGTCGCCACGGAGACACATCCGCCGTCACTGCACCGTCTGCTCCGGGCGCTGGCCGCGCTCGGCGTACTTACCGATTCCGGCGATGACCTCTTCGAGTTGACCGGGCTGGGCGTGCTTTTCTGCAAGGACACTCCGACCCCCGTCCACGGTGCCGCGCTGATGTGTGGCGATCCCACCCTCTGGCAGGCGTGGGGGGCGCTGGAGGAGGCCGTTCGGCACGGCGACACCGGATTCCACCACGCGTTCGGCGAGGTGATCTGGGATCATCTCCGACACAACCAGAGGCTGGCGTCCCGGATCTACGGCACCATGAAGGTGACGACCTCCATGCTCGCACCGGCGGTGCTGGTCCACTATGACTTCTCGCCGTTCAAGACGATCGTGGACATCGGTGGTGGCGACGGATCACTGCTGGCGACCGTACTGGCCGGTACGGAGCACGCGCGCGGCACTGTCTACGACATCGAACCGGCTCTGCGGCAGACGCGGGACGTGCTCACCAACGCCGGCGTTGCCGACCGGTGCGACGTGCGGGTCGGCGACTTCTTCGAGTCGGTTCCCGGTGGGGCGGACGCGTACCTGCTCAAGCACATCCTGCACGACTGGGATGACGAGGCGTCGGTGCGAATCCTGCGCAACTGCGCGGAAGCGGTCGACCCCGGGGGGAAGGTGCTCGTTCTCACCTCGGTCGTACCGGATCGGGGAAGCGTCACCGATCCGATGGAGCTGAAGGTGCTCGCCATGAGCGACATGGAGATGATGGCGTTCCACTCCGGCCGTGAACGGACGGTCGACGAGTTCCGGAAGCTGTTCACCGATGCGGGGCTACGGCTGGGAGAGGTGGTGTCGATTCCCGAGCACCCGAACTTCCACGTGATCGAGGCGCTTCCCGCCTGAGGTCCGGCCGGCCCGCCCGAAGGAGGAGCCGATGGCCTACCTCGGCGTCGACGTCGGAGGCAGCAAGGTTGCGCTACGCATGCTGACCGAACACCACGGCGAATACGAGGCGTTCCTTCGTTGGCCGTCCGCCGACGGCGTCGGCCAGGATCTCGAGGCGCTTGGCCGTTGCGTACGGGATTTGTTGCGTCGTTGCGACGAGCCGGTCATTTCGGTCGGTGTCGCCATGCCCGCAACCGTCGGCCGATCCGGCCAGGTACTCGCCTGGCCGAATCGGCCGCACTGGCAGGGACTGTGGCTCGGTGAGGCCCTGGCACCACTCTTTCCCGGTGCGGACGTGTGCTGGGCCGACGACGGTGATCTTGCCGCTCTGGCCGAGGCGCGAACGATGAATCAGGCCGACCTGCTCTATGTCGGTGTCGGCACCGGGATCGGTGGTGGGATGGTGCTTGGCGACCGGTTGTGTCCCGGGTCCGAGCGGGGCTCGTTCGAGATCGGGCACATGACCATCGACCGGCTTGGCCCCCGTTGTGCCTGCGGGCGTAGGGGCTGCGTGCAGGCCGTGGCGTCGGGCCCTGCCACCCTGGCCCGCGCGCAGCGTATGAGGGGCAGCGGCGTGAGCTTCGCCGACCTGGTCCGTGGCATCGGTCGCGGTGAGTCGTGGGCGTCGGCGGCGGTGGACGAGAGCTGTGCGGCCTTGGCGATCGCCGTCGCCAACGTCTGTGAGCTGCTGCACCCGTCCATGGTCGTGATTGGTGGAGGCTTCGCGGCGCCGATCTCCGGGTTCGCCGCCACGGTGGCGGCCCGAATGGCCGGTGGGTTGCGTCCCGAGCGGAGCGAGACGCCGGTCAAGCCGGCCGCGCTCGAGGGACTCTCCTCGCTGTACGGTGCCGTGTTGCTCGCCAAGGGGGACGCCTGACGGGGCCAGTCGTTCGACTGGCCCCGCGCTCGCGGTCGGGTGGGGTCGCCTAGCTGCCGGCGACCCGATCCAGCAGCGCGCGGGCCGCGAGACGGTACCCCAGGGAACCGAGCCCGGCGATCACCCCGCACGCGAGGGGGGCGAGCACCGACTCGTGCCGGAACTTCTCGCGTGCCCAGACGTTCGACAGGTGCACCTCGATCCAGGGAGCGGGGTAGTTGGCCAGTGCGTCCCGCAGACTCCACCCGGCGATCATCAGCGCACCGGGATTCACGATCGCGCCGACCGTGTCGTACGCGCCCTGGACGGCCCTGACCAACTCGCCCTCACCGTCCTGCTGGACCGCGACGACCTTCCAGCCTCGGTGGGACACCTCCTCCGCGACGGCGGCCTCGATGTCCGCCAGTGTGTCGGTGCCGTAGATCTCGGTCTCACGTCGCCCCAGAATGCCGAGATTGGGTCCGTTCAGTAGCAGCAATTCGGCCATTACTCACCTCGCGGATCGATGTGACATCTGTTGTTGCAGTATTGTCAATGCAGGGCAACAAGACGAGGCCCTTGCGGCGGGAAATCGCGATCTCGAGGTGAATTAGGGGTAATCGGCGGTGGCACGGCGAAATCCTGGGAACGCTGTTGTCCCCATGGAATCTCGGAGGTCCGCGCGGCCCACTCGTCGCGGTCGTCGCGGGCCGCACGCGGGGCACGGGTGTCCGAACGCGGCCCCGCGCCGCTGCCGTGCAAGGAGGTCACTCCGCGCGATCGTCTTCCAGCAGGGGCCTCGCCAGCGGCTGCGTCCGTGAAGTTGCCATTCTGTTACGGGCCCGGCCCGACCAGATGATCGACCGTGGGCGGGCTGGCCCTCGCCGCAGCCACGCCCCGGTCAGGGCGGCTTACGGGGGTAGCCGGACGAGTAGGGGTTGGATTGCGGGCCGGCCGGCTAGGGGTTGATCCAGCAGACGCTCGAAGCTAGCGTCAATTCACGTCCACCTAAGCGATGTTCATTTTGCCATGGCGCCTGTCGGTGCTGGCTTCGATCATTCGGCCAGGTTGTTCGACGTATTCCAATTAGGGGAAGTGAGAACGGGGAACATGGATTCTCGTCCTGAAGCGGAGTTTGAATTCCCGGCGTGGCCCCAATTTGACGACGCGGAGCGTATCGGGCTGATCCGCGCTCTCGAACAGGGTCAGTGGTGGCGGATGGGCGGCAGTGAGGTGGACTCCTTCGAGCGCGAGTTCGCCGAGTACCACGGTGCGCCGCACGCGCTCGCGGTGACGAACGGTACCCACGCCCTGGAACTCGGCCTCGAGGTCCTCGGTGTCGGGCCCGGCACCGAGGTGATCGTGCCGGCCTTCACGTTCATCTCCTCCTCGTTGGCGGTGCAGCGGCTCGGGGCGGTCGCCGTTCCGGTGGACATCGACCCGGAAACCTACTGCGTCGACGTGGCCGCCTGCGCCGCCGCGATCAGCCCGCGCACCCGGGCGATCATGCCGGTGCACATGGCGGGACAGATCGCCGACATGGACGCGTTGACGAAGCTCGCCTCGGACGCTGGCGTCGAGGTGATCCAGGATGCGGCGCATGCCCATGGCGCCCGGTGGTCCGGCAGTCGGGTCGGGGAACTGGGCTCGATCGCGGCGTTCAGCTTCCAGAACGGCAAGTTGATGACCGCTGGGGAGGGCGGTGCGCTCCTCCTGCCCGACAACGACCTGTTCGAGGCGGCGTTCCTGCGCCATAGCTGTGGGCGCCCGCGCGAGGATCGTCGCTACTTCCACCGCACCAGCGGCTCCAACTACCGGCTGAACGAGTTTTCGGCGAGCATCCTGCGGGCTCAGCTGATGCGACTGGACGAGCAGGTCGAGCTGCGGGAGCGACGATGGCGTCTGCTCCGTGGGCTGCTCGCCGAGATTCCCGGCGTCCGCCCTCAGGGTCGCGACGAGCGTTGCGAAGTCAACCCCCACTACATGGCCATGTTCCGGCTGCCTGGCTGGGGCGAGGACCGGCGCAACGCTCTCGTCGACGAGCTGGTCGCGCGGGGCGTCCCCGCCTTCGCGGCGTTCCGAGCCATTTACCGCACCGACGGGTTCTGGCAGGGCCCCAGGCCGGACGAGACGGCCGAGGAAATCGCCGCCCGCTGCCCTGTTTCGGAGGCGGTGAGTCAGGACTGCGTCTGGCTGCACCATCGGGTTCTGCTCGCCAGCGAACGGACCATACACGCCGTCGCGACGCTCCTGGCCGACCTGCTCGGCTCGTCGCCGCGATGAGTGCCACCGGCTCCGCGCCTGTGCGAGGAGGAGGGCTGGACGCAGCCGGGCTGAACGCCGACCCGGTGCCGGTACGGGTGGCGGTCGTCGGCATGGGGTGGGCTACCCGGGAGATCTGGCTCCCGCTGCTGCGCGGGCGCGACGCGTTCCGGCTCACCGCGGTAGTGGACCCGGATCCGTCCGCCCGCGCGACGAAGGAGCTCGGGACGGAGGTGGCGGTGCTCGCCGACGTCGGTGAGCTGGACCCGGCGACGGTCGATCTCGCGGTCGTGGCGGTACCGAATCACCTGCACTGTGAGGTGGCCTGCCGGCTGCTGGTCAAGGGAATAGCAGTGTTCGTGGAGAAGCCGGTCTGTCTCACGTCGCAGGAAGCCTTCGAGTTGGCGCGGGCGGAACAGACCGGCGGGGCGATGTTGCTGGCCGGCAGCGCGGCCCTGTACCGCGCGGACCTGCGTGCCCTGCGGCAGGTGCAGAACTCGATCGGACGGCTGCAACATGTCGAGCTGGCCTGGGTACGCGCCCGCGGCGTGCCGGCCGCCGGCGGTTGGTTCACCCAGCGCCGGTATGCGGGCGGGGGAGCACTGGTGGACCTCGGCGCGCACCTGCTCGATGTCGGTGCCGAGCTGCTCGGCACCACCGGGATCAGACGGGCCATCGGCACGACCTCGTCACACTTCATCAACAACCAGTCCTGGCGGGCCGCGTGGCGCAAGGACAAGCCAGCCGATCTGGACGACGTCGGGCTCGACGTCGAGGACACGGCGCACGGCTTCCTGGTCACCGACGAGGGGGTCGGGATCTCCTTGCGTACGAGCTGGGCGTCGCACGAGGCGTGCGACGTCACCCGTATCGCGCTGGAGGGCAGCGCCGGCACGGCGGTGCTGCGAACCACCTTCGGTTTCAGCCCCAACCGGCTGCCGCGACCGACGCTGACCGTCACGCGGGGCGGTCGCTGTGCGCAAATACCGTTGCCCGAAGAACCGGTCGGCGCGGAGTACGGCCGGCAACTGGACGACCTGTCCGGAATGCTGCGGGACCCCGGGAACACCGGTCGCGCCATCATCAGGGCCGGCTGGGCGATCGATGCGCTGGAGAGGATCTACGGCCGGTCGGCGCCCGTCGTCGCCGAGGGATCGTCCGACGCCAGGGTGGCCCATGCGACCTGACCGGGCCGGTGCGCGCTTTCGTGACCCGCCTCGGCCTACCGCCCTGTTTCCGCCACCGAGCGAGGAAGTCTGCCGATGAGAGCCGAAGTGGAACCATCCGGGAAGCTGATCTCCGGCGCGTCGCCTGAGCGTGCGCGGGACGTGCGCGCGGTCGTATTCGATCTTGACGGCGTCCTGGTGGACAGTTTCCAGGTGATGCGTGAGGCGTTCAGCGTCGCCTACGCGGAGGTGGTCGGTGACGGGCCGGCGCCGTTCGAGGAGTACAGCCGTCACCTGGGCCGGTACTTCCCGGACATCATGCGGATGATGGGACTGCCGCTCGCGATGGAGCAGCCATTCGTGCGGGAGAGTTACCGGCTGGAACACCAGGTCACGGTCTACGACGGCATCCCGCAGATGCTGCGGACACTGCGGGAGCGTGATCTGGCACTGGCGGTTGCGACAGGCAAGAGCGGCCCCCGGGCCCGATCTCTGCTCGCGACCCTGGACCTGCTGCCGATGTTCGGGTGCGTCATCGGTTCGGACGAGGTCCCGCGGCCCAAGCCCGCACCGGACATCGTGCGGGCGGCGCTGACCCGGTTGGGGGTCGAACCGTCCGCCGCGATCATGGTTGGCGACGCGCCGACCGATCTGGCGAGCGCGCGGGCGGCCGGTGTCACCGCGGTCGCCGCGATCTGGGGCGAGGGTGACGAGGACGAACTGCGCGCGGCAGGTCCGGATGTCGTTCTCACAGGGCCTGCCGACCTGCTGACCCTCTGCCGGTCGGGAGTGGGGAGATGAGGAGATCCTCGGCCGTGCCGGGGTGGGAGCATCACGAGCTCGACCTGTCGGCGGACGCGGTTGGACGGCTGGGAATTGACGACGAATATGTACGCTCGACCTGGTGGAAATACGTTCGTCGTAATTGCCTGCCGGCTTTGCTGAAGATGTTTGTCGCGCTGAACGGGGCCTGGATTTATTACTGTGTGGGCTCCTCGGCAATGGTCATGGCCTGGCATTTTGCGGGTTCATGCAGTCTCTTGCATGTCGTAGAAGACAGTGATACCTTGAAATAGTCTGAATTGTGCGGGAATTGTGGGCCCATTGACGAACTTCGCGGGGGTTGTTCATGTCATTGGTCGAACGCGGGCAAGAGTTGGGTCATCTGAGGAGGCTGCTCGACGAATCCGGCGCAGGTCAGGGGCGGGTGGTGGTGGTCAAGGGTGCGGTCGCGAGCGGCAAGAGTGAGCTGCTCCTCTCGTTTGCCCAGTCTGCGGCGGAGCGTGGGGTGCTGGTGGTCAGCGCGGTTGCCGAGAGGGGCGAGCGGGGCGTACCGCTGAGCCTGCTCTCACAACTTCTGCAGGACGCGGCGCTCCCACTGGGAGCCGGTGCGCGACTCGCGTCCACGATGTCGCACATCAAACTGGTGCCACGGCCCGAAGGGAGCTCGTCCGCCGAGGTGGTGCAACAGGTCCAGCTGATGCACGAGGCGTGGGCCGCGCTTCTCAACCACTCCGAGGATCAGCCGTTGTTGCTGCTCGTGGACGACATCCAGTACGCAGACCCCGAGTCACTGGAGTGCCTGCTGTACTTCATCCGTCGTTCCCGGTCCGCGAGGATCATGATGGTTCTCAGCGAGAACGACCAGGCGCTCCAGACGCCACCCATCTTCCACACCGAGTTGTTGCGCCAGTCGTACTGCCACAGCATGCGGCTGGCCATGCTGTCGCAGCAAGGTGTGGCTCAGGTGCTGGCCGAGCGGTTGAACTGGTCGGACGGCCCGCTCGCGGTCGCGTTCTGGCAGGCGACCGGCGGCAACCCGTTGCTTCTTCGGGCGTTGGTGGAGGACCACCGGGCGGCCCAGGAGGGACAACCACGGCGGCAGTCCGTCGAACCGGCTGCCGGCCGCGCCTTCGGCCATGCCGTGCTGACCTGTCTGCACCGCAGCACTCCGCCCCTGCTCGAACTCGCCCGTGGGCTCGCCGTGCTCGGCGACCCGGCCAACCCTGGTCTGCTCAGTGGTCTGCTCGGATTCGAGGTCGCGACCACGCAACGGCTGCTCGACGAACTCGAGTCCGTCGGCCTGCTTGCCGACGGGTGTTTCCGCCATCCCCTCGTTCCCGGTGTCGTACTCGACGACATGAGCCCCGAGCAGTGCCGCGACCTGCGGCGCCGGGCGGCCGAGCGACTGCACCACGACGGCGCGTCGGCGATCACGGTGGTCCGGCAGTTGATCTCAGCGGACGTCGGTGAACCGTGGATGCTGCCGGTGCTGTGCGAGGCCGCCGAACACGCCCTGTCGGAGGGCGAGGTCGAACTGGCTGTACGTAGCCTCGAACTGGCCTACCGGTCGGGGGGTGGCGAGGAACAGCGTGCCAAGATCGCGTCAGCCCTCGCTCAGGCAGAGTGGCGGCTGAACCCGTCCTCCGCCGCCCGCTACTTTGCCGAACTCGCCGCCGCGTTGCGCGAGGATCGTCTCTCGCCCCGGTCCGCGCTCGCGCTCGCCCGGTACCAACTTTGGCACGGCCAGCACGACGAGGCCGTTGAGGTGCTCCAACGGATCGCCGGGACCGTCGACGACCTGGACCCGGTCACCAGGGGCATGTTCGCCGCCACCCGGGACTGGTTGCGTTGCTCGTATCCGGTGGCAGCCCAGCACCTCCCGCCGGTGCAGGTGGACCGGCGACTGATCCCACCGGCGGCCGGCAAGCAGATGCACCTGGCCGCGATGCTGGTGGGCGTGCTCACGCGCGCGCAGGACGACACAGCGCTGGGCGGGGCCGAGCGAATCCTGCGTGGCATCCAGCTCGGCGACCACACCGTGGACTTCATCCACTCCATTCTGCTCACGCTCGTCTGGGCCGGGCAGTCGGAAAGGGCGGCCCGCTGGTGCGAGGCGCTGTTCCGAGAGGCCGTGGCCCGGCGCGTACCGACCTGGCAGGCGCTGCTGGCGACGGTTCGCGCGGAACTCGCCCTGCGACGGGGCAACCTCCTCACCGCGCAACGACACGCGAGTACGGCCCTTTCCTACTTTCCGCTACGCAGCTGGGGCACCGCGCTCGGCCTGCCGCTCGCCACCCAGGTCTCCGCGTACACGGCGATGGGAAAGTACAAGGAGGCCGGTGAGCAGCTCAACCAACCGGTGCTGGAGGCGATGCTCCACACCACGGCTGGTTTGCACTACCTCTATGCCCGAGGGCGTTACCACCTGGCGACCGACAGCGCCGACGCCGCACTCGACGACTTCCTGACCTGCGGCGAACTGATGACAAGGTGGGGGATCGACCATCCGGGGCTCGTACCATGGCGGCTCGGCGCCGCTGAGGTCTATCTGCACTGGGCTGACCCCGCCCGGGCCCGGAAACTCGTCGAGGATCAACTCGTCCGCCCCAACGGCAACCAGGGACGTACGCGAGGCATGTCGTTGCGTCTGCTCGCCGCAGCTCAGATTCCACAGAAACGACTGGCTCTGCTCAAGAGAGCAGTCGATGTGCTGCACTCCTGCGGTGATCGGCTGGAGCTGGCCCGGGCTCTGGCCGACCTCGCCCAGGCACATCAGGAACTCGGCGAGTTCAAACACGCGCAGGTGATCGGCTCACAAGCGCTCCAGCAGGCCACGGAGTGCCGGGCCGAACCGCTGCGCAGGCAGTTGACGGACCCGGAGGGATGTACCGGACCGGTGGATGTCCGTCCCGTTCGTGCCGGTGGCAGCATCACCGCTCTCAGTGGAGCCGAGCGGCGGGTTGTCGCGTTCGCCTCGGTCGGGGACACGAACCGCGAGATCGCGAGCAAACTACACATCACGGTTAGCACCGTGGAGCAGCACCTCACCAGTGCCTACCGCAAACTGAAGGTGAGCCGCAGGACCGAGTTGCCACAGGAGCTGCGGTTCGACGTTGCGGCGTCGGCATGAACGGTGCTGATCCGGATCCGGTGGGGAACGCCTCCGGATCCCCGGTGCCCGCAGCGCAGCGGATCGTCGAGGTACCGCTGGGTGCCCGGACGTACCTTGTCCATATCGGACCGGCGGCGCGGCACGAACTCGCGGCGGTGATATCCAGGCTCGGCGCGAGCCGGGTGGCAGTCGTGTCGGCTCGGCCGCCGGAGTGGGTGCCCGACCCGGGGGTGCCCGCGCGATTCATCCAGATCCGGGATGGTGAGGCGGGCAAGACCCTGGCGGCGGTCGCGGCGCTCTGCGAACAGTTCGCCGAGGCGGGGCTGACCCGTGACGACGCTGTCGTTTCCTGCGGCGGCGGTACGACGACCGATGTGGTTGGCCTCGCCGCCGCGCTGTACCACCGCGGCGTGCCGGTCGTGCATCTGCCAACGTCGCTGCTGGCGCAGGTCGATGCCAGCGTTGGTGGGAAGACGGCGGTGAACCTGCCGGCGGGCAAGAACCTGGTCGGGACCTACTGGCAGCCGGCGGCCGTGCTGTGCGACACCGACTACCTCCGTACGCTGCCGGACCGGGAATTTGTCAATGGTTGCGGTGAGCTCGCCCGGGCCCACTTCATCGGGTGCCCCAACCTCGCCGCACTGCCGTTGATCGAGCAGATCGAGGCCAGCGTCAGGCTCAAGGCGGCCATTGTCGCCCGCGACGAACGTGACGACGGCCCACGGCACCTGTTGAACTACGGCCACACTCTCGGTCACGCTCTCGAGCGCGGGACGGACTACCGAATGCGGCACGGTGAGGCGGTGGCGATCGGGACGGTGTTCGCCGGGCGCCTGGCCGGGAGGCTCGGCCGGATCGACGACGCGCGGGTAGCCGAGCACCGGGAGGTGGTCGAGGGCTACGGACTCTCGCCCTGCCTGCCCGTGGACGTTCTACCCGAACAACTCCTCACCCTGATGCGGCGGGACAAGAAGACGCTAGGCGGTTTCACGTTCGTATTGGACGGCCCGGACGGGGCCGAGCTGGTGCGCGACGTATCCGAGGATCTCGTGCGAGAGACCCTCGCGGCGATGCCGCGATCGGACCAGAGCTCGCCTCGGGCGGCGGTACGAGACCGCCGCTGGTGACGCTCGGACGTCTCCCGGGAAGCCGTCCGAGCGTTGGGCCGAGGGTGAAACGCGGCAGAGGACATCGTGTCGGTGGTGGCCCACCGCCAGCGCTTGAGTCTCCAGTAGGTGGAAGGTGCAGGTTGGTTACATGGACGGCGGTACGGAGCTCTACACGATCGGGCAGCTCGCGCGTCGCACGGGGCTACAGGCGCGCACCATCCGGTTCTGGTCCGACAGCGGTGTAGTACCGCCGGCGGGGAGGTCGCCGGGTGGGTACCGGCTCTATGACGTGGAGGCGGTCGCCCGCCTGGACCTGGTTCGTACGCTCCGCGAACTGGGACTCGGGCTGGAGGCCGTACAGCAGGTCGTGTCGCGACAGACCACGCTGGTGGATGTCGCGAAGGTGCACATCGAGGCGCTCGACGCCGAGATCCGCACCCTGCGGCTACGCCGTGCCATCCTCCGCGCCGTCACCAGACGGGGGATCACCGAGGGAGAGATGACACTGATGCACAAGCTGGCCCGGCTGTCCGCGCGAGAGCGGCAGCAGATCATCGACGACTTCGTCGACCGGGCCTTCGCCGGCGTCGAGGACCAGGACGCGGCGGTCGTGGCCGGATGGATGCGCGAGCTACCTCCGACGTTGCCGGACGATCCGACCTCGGATCAGGTGGACGCCTGGATGGAGCTGGCCGAGCTGGTCGCGGACGAGGACTTTCAGCAGACCGTGCGCCGTCTGGTGTTGAGCGGCGAGGTTGACAATCGGCTCGAGTTCGGCCTCAACATCCGACCGGCTGTGCTCGAGCACGCGGGCCGGGCGGTCGACGAGGCAATCGTGCCCGAGTCACCCGAGGGAAAGAGGATTCTGGGGCAGATCGTCCCCGCGGACCTCGTCGAGGAGGAGGTCGCCGACCTCCTGAAATGGCTGGAAACAGTCGCGGAACCACGGGTGGAACGGTATTGGGAACTGTTGAGCCTGATCAATGGGCAGACGCCCCCACCGGCGGCGGTACCCGCCTTCACCTGGCTCATCGCCGCGATGCGTGCGCATCGCTGAGTACCACCCGGTCAGATCGAACACTCTGAGGGGAGAGTCATGGCGAACCTGCTACACATCGACTGCAGCATCAGGCAGGACGGCTCGGTGAGCCGCGAGGTCAGTGCCATCTTCGCCGAGCGGTGGCGAGCGGCGAACCCCGGCGGCGGTTACACCCACCGGGACCTGGGGAAGTCACCCGTTCCCCACCTGGACGAGGAGTCGCTGATGGCGACGTTCCTGCCGCCGGAGTCGTGGAGCGAGACGCAGCGGGCCGGCTGGGCGATCACCGAACCGCTCCTCGCCGAGCTGCGGGCCGCCGACACGGTGCTGCTGGCGGTACCCATGTACAACTACTCCATTCCGTCCTCGCTGAAGGCATGGATGGACCGGGTGACCGTCAAGGAACACATGGTCAATGAGGCCACCGGCGAGGGAACACTGCTCGTCGGGAAGCGGGCCGTGGTGGTGACCGCGCGCGGCGGGTCCTATGGCCCGGGCACTCCTCGTCAGGATTTCGACTTCCAGGAGCCGTACCTGCGGGCGCTGCTCAGCCAGATCGGGTTGGACAAGGATCTCACGTTCGTGCACTCCGAGATGACCCTGGCCCACTCGGTGCCCGCACTGGAGCAGTTCAAGGAGCTGGCCGACACCTCTCGTGAGCAGGCCGTGCGTACGGTTCGCGAGTTGGCCGCCCGCTAGCGGGTGTTTCGCGGATCTTCTGGTGGGCTGCGCGGGCCCGGCGCAGTTGTTGGTTCGCCCGGAAACCGGGGCGGTTTCCGGGCGAACCAACAACTGGCCGTGGCCGCCGGTGTACCGGTGACGTGCGCAGCGTGGCAATTTGAATGGTTCGTCGGCTGGCCGGAAGCAATACTCGCTCGAAGGTGACCGATGCTCAGCGACTTCACAGTGAACAAGCCATCCGATCGATCCACCCGCCTTACCGTTCCCGACGTCGTGGAGTGTCACTCCCTGCCGGTCGACTCGCGGGTCGACCTGGTCGACGCATTGGCGCGACCGGCGGCGCAGCAGCCAACCTGGGGGAACCAGGAGCGGGCACGCGAGATCTGCTCCGCGTTGCGGGACGCTCCACCGATCGTCACCGTGGCGGAGGTGGAGCGACTGCGGAGGAGACTGACCGCGGTCGCCCGTGGACGCGCATTCCTCCTGCAGGGCGGGGACTGCGCGGAGACGTTTGCCGACAGCACCGAGGATCACGTGCGTGGCAATCTCCGTGCCCTCTCACGGATGGCGGCGACGATCGCGGCGGCCGGTGGGCCGCCGGTGGTGCGGCTCGGGCGGATGGCCGGGCAGTATGCCAAGCCGCGATCGTCCGAGACCGATCCCTCGGGATTACCCGCCTACCGCGGTGACATGATCAATTCGTTGGTTCCGACTCGTGAGGCGCGGGAACACGAACCATTCGGGATGATCCGCGCCTATCTCAACGCTGCGGCCGCGATGGAGTACGTCAGGGAAGAGGTCGCGGTAGAGCCGATGCCCACGTACCCGCCCTTGCGGTACGACGGTGCCGGGCCGGCCGCATCATCCGGTGGACTGCACGATCGTCACGCCGACGACGCTGATCTGAATATGCCGGAGATCTGCGTCAGTCATGAGGCCCTGGTCCTCGACTACGAGAGCGCGATGCTGCGGTTGGCCGGCGCCGGTCGGCACGCGAAGCTGTACGACCTCTCGGCGCACTTCCTCTGGGTCGGGGAACGGACCCGGCAGCCGATGGGAGCCCATCTTGCCTTCGCGGAACTGATTGCCAACCCGATCGGCCTCAAGATCGGCCCGGGCGTGACGCCCGCAGCGGCGGCGGAGTACGTGGAGCGGCTCGACCCGAGCGGAACACCCGGACGACTCACCCTGATCAGCAGGATGGGACATGCCCGGATACGGGACGTGCTCCCACCGGTCGTCGAGCGGGTCGCCGCGACAGGGCACGAGATCGTCTGGCAGTGCGACCCGATGCACGGCAACACCGAGACCTCGTCCAATGGCTACAAGACCCGGTATTTCGAGCACATCGTCGACGAGGTGGAGGGCTTTTTCGAGGTGCACCGCGCCCTTGGCACCTACCCCGGCGGCCTCCACGTGGAGATCACCGGCGAGGACGTCACCGAGTGTCTGGGTGGCAGCCAGAACGTGGTGGAGGCCGACCTGCCCCGGCGGTACCGAACCGCCTGCGACCCACGGCTCAACTACCGTCAGGCGCAGGAGTTGGCGTCGGTGGTGGCGGGCCTGCTGGCGAGAGAGACCGTCTACCTCGCCGACCTGTCGAGCGGCGTCTGACGGGCCGGCCAACCCGGCTGGCGACCGGGGCGGCCGTCGCTCAAAGCGGGATGTTGCCGTGGTGACCCCGGCCGGCCGGCGCCTCGGCCAGCGCCTCGGCAATGCGTCGCCGGGTGTGCTCCGGCTCCACCACCTGGTCTACGACGCCAAGTTTCATGGCCCGCTGCACGCCTCCTGCGGTCAGCACGTGCTCCTCGACCAGGCGCGCCCGTAGCGCTGGTCGCGTCGCCTCGGTCTCGGCCGCGAGCCTGCGCCGGTGGAGTACGTTCACGGCGGCCTCCGGCCCCATCACCGCCACCTCCGCGTCGGGCCATGCGAACACGGCGGTGGCGCCGAGCGAGCGTGAGTTCATCGCGATGTAGGCGCCACCGTAGGACTTGCGAGTGATGAGGGTGACCCGAGGTACGACCGCCTCGGCGAACGCGTGGAGCAGTTTGGCACCACGACGCACCACGCCCTCCCACTCCTCGCGTACGCCGGGTAGGTAGCCGGGCACGTCGACGATGACGACGAGCGGGATGCCGAGTGCGTCGCACATGCGAACAAAGCGCGCCGACTTTTCCGCGCTGAGAGAGTCGAGGCAGCCGCCCTTGCGGAGCGGATTGTTGGCGATCACACCAACTGCCCGTCCGGTCAGCCGGCCCAGACCCGTCACCACGTTCGGTGCCCACTTCGGCTGTAGCTCCTCCAGGGAGGGTTCGACCTCGTCGTGGTCCAGGAGCCGATGAACCAGCGGACGCACGTCGTACGCCCGTCGGGTCCTCGCCGGCAGCAGTTGCCGCAGGTCGACAGGGGCGCCGACAGCCGACAGGTCGAACCGCCCCGGCTGGGCGAGCAGCCGGACCAGCCTTCTGGTCCTCCGGTACGCCTCCAGTTCGTCCTCGACGGTCACGTGGACCAGCCCGGACTTGCGGCCGTGCGCCTCGGTGCCGCCGAGCGACTCCATGTCGATGTGTTCGCCGGTCACGCTTCGTACCACCTCCGGCCCGGTGATGAACACCCGTCCGGCCCGGCACATCACGATGAGGTCGGTCAGCGACGGACCGTACGCGGCGGCTCCAGCGGACGGACCGACGACCACCGAGAGCTGCGGGACCTTACCGGAGGCCCTGGTCATCGCCGTGAACATGCGTCCGACACCGTCCATCGATTCGACACCGTCGGCGAGTTTGGCGCCGGCGGAGTGCCAGATCCCGATGACCGGTACGCGGTCGCGTACGGCGGCCTCGATGGCGGTGACGATGTGCGCCGCGCCCTCGGCGCCGATGGACCCGCCCATCCGGGTGCCGTCGGTGCAGTACGCGTAGACACGGGAGCCGCCGATCGCCCCACGGACCGCCTGTACACCGCTGGCGTCACCGGGATGCAGCAGCGTCACCGAGTCCGGGTCGAGCAGGTGGGACAGGCGTATCAGCGGCTCACGCTGGTCGGCCACCCCATCGCCCTCCCGCACCGCCCTATCTGCCGTCATGGTCATCGAGGTCCTCCACGGGCTCGTTGGGGCGGTCGGCG
This sequence comes from Micromonospora pisi, assembly GCF_003633685.1. NCBI lineage: Bacteria > Bacillati > Actinomycetota > Actinomycetes > Micromonosporales > Micromonosporaceae > Micromonospora > Micromonospora pisi. The sequence goes on from NZ_RBKT01000001.1 coordinate 7,344,352, forward strand.
GGCCGAGCGTCATCGGGGGCGGGCGCCGAACTCGAAGGGGGCGGCCCGGCCGAGCGGGCGACCGTCGTCAGTGATCTGGGTTGCATTCACCGTGACCGGCGGGGTCGGTGGTGGCAACCCCTAATGAGGTGAACCCGGCGCCGTGGGGCGGCCCGGCGCTACCGCAGCCAGGGCAGGCTGACGGAGGAGGCGCGACCGTCGACGAGCAGGTCGGCTATGGCGGTCTGGACCGACGCCTGGTGCGCGCTCAGGAAGAAGTGACCACCGGAGTAGACGCGCAGATCGAAAGGGCCGGTGGTGTGCTCACCCCAGGCACGGGCCTCGTCCAGCGTCACCTTCGGATCGACGTCCCCGACGAGGGCGGTCACCGGACAGCGCAATGGAGGGCCGGGCTGGTACAGGTACGTCTCCGCGGCCGTGTAGTCGGCCCGTACTGCGGGCAGGATCATCCGGAGGATCTCGTCGTCGTGCAGCAGGTCGCGACCGGGGCCGTCGAGGCGGTGCATTTCGGCGACCAGGGTCTGGTCGTCTTCGAGATGTACCCGCTCGTGGCGATGGGCCGACGGAGCGCGACGCCCCGAGGCGAACAGGTGCCGGAGCGAGACGCCCTCCTCCTGCTCCAGGATGCGCGCCACCTCGAAAGCGATGGAGGCGCCCATGCTGTGCCCGAACAGGGCGGTGGGACGGTCGACCCGACCACGCAGCGCCTCGAACACCTGCCGGGCCAGCGCGTGAAGGTCTGTGATGGCCGGCTCGCCAAGTCGGTCCTGACGTCCCGGGTACTGGATCGCCAGCACGTCCACCTGGGGAGCGAGTGCCTGGGCGAGGGGGTAGTAGAAGCTCGCCGACCCACCGGCGTGCGGCAGGCAGACCAACTGGACACTGTCTTGTCTCGCCGGCTGATAGCTACGTAGCCACAGGTTGTCATGCTCGCTGGTGCGCACTGGCGGTCCTTTCGTTGATCCCCCGGAGGGTCCGGGCCGGACCACTTCGGGATGGGCTGATCCCCCAGCATCGTCGGTGCCTTTCGACAATTGCAAGAACGCCGCGGGTGTGAGTGTGACCGCCCGCAGGGATAGGGGGTGGTAAGGGTTACCCCCGCAGCGAAATGGCATCCATCATGAACCTGTGGCCCGTGACCGTTGGGCCGCCGGTAGGCATCGGTATGTCGATTCTGGTGGAAGCGGAGTGGTGCTTCATGCTGACGGGCAAGGTCGTGACCTTCGATGACACGCGCGGATACGGATTCATCGCACCTGACGAGGGGGGCGATGACGTCTTCGTGCACGCCAATGTGCTCGGCGACGACAAGTCCACCTTCACCTCGGGCCTTCCGGTCGAGTTCGAGGCGGTGGAGGGTGAGCGTGGGCTGAAGGCGCTCGCGGTACGTGTGCTGAAGGGTGGGAGCGCTGGCGCGGCGGGACCCGTTGCCGTGACGATCTCGGGCGCGAGTGCTGTCAAGGCCGCCGGCCCTGGCCGGGACATCGGGCAGCACGTGCCGGCGGCGGCCTTTCAGCGGGAGGTCACCGAGATGTTCCTGGAACGTGTGCCGTCGTTGACCGGTGCGCAGATCACCCAACTCCGGCAGATCCTGAGCGAAATCGCGCAGCGGCGCGGCTGGGTCGAGGGGTGAGGAGGGATAGGGGTTGACCCCTTCCTCGGCCACCACAAAGACTCAACTCATGTGCCGACGCGAAGAACATTCGTAAGGTGCTGTCGTTCTCCGTGGAATCTGAATTCAGGACAGGGGGGTTTTGTGCGCCGAACGATGCAGGCCGTTCTTGCTCCGGTCGCGGTATCGGTACTGCTGCTATCGACCGCGGTGGCCGGTGAGGCGGCAGCGGCATCCGGTGGAACGCCGAGCCGCTATCGCGATCAACAGTTGACCTGGAGCGCGTGCCCGGGTCAGGACCCGAGCGTCATCCAGTGCGCGTCCGTCACGGTTCCGCGTGACTGGGCCCGGCCTGGGACCGGTCCCGACATGCAGGTCGAGATCTCCCGCGTCAAGGCTCCTGACACGACCGCCCGACGCGGAGTCATGCTGCTGTCGTCGGGAGGCCCAGGTGGCACGCTGATGCCCCTGCGCTACACGGGTCTCGGCGAGGTCGCGGCCGCCTTCGACCTGGTCGGCTTCGAGCTCAGGCACGACCCGAACGTCCCACTCGACTGTCAGAACGCCAGCGAGTACGAGGCATCGCTTCGGATCGACGTCCTGGACCGTTCCCCGCAGAACATCCAGGCGATGATCGACTATTCGCGTGGTATCGCCCTTGCGTGTCTGGAGCGCAGTGGCGACCAGGTGCGGTACATCAGCACCGAGCAGACCGTACGGGACATGGATCTGATCCGTCTCCTCCTCGGCGAGTCGAAGATCAGTTACCTGGGGGTGGCGGGCGGGCCGTGGCTCGGCGCGCACTACGCGACCGCCTTTCCCCGCCGGGTGGACCGTTTCCTTTTCGACAGTAGCGTGGACTTCACCACGACCTGGTACCACGCCTTCAATCTGGCTCCGGCGGCATTCGAAAAGCGTTTCGTCGACTTTCTCGGCTGGATGGCTCGCTACGACGGGCACTACGGCTACGGCACCACGGTCAAGTCGGCCAGAGCGAGGTGGGAGGCGAGGCGAGCCCATCTCGTGACCCATCCGTTGAAGATCTCCGAGACCTTCACCCTCACTGCGGGGAACTTCGACAACGGTGCCATCGCCGGGCTGTACACCTCCGCACAGTTCCCCGACCTCGCCAGGGTGCTCAGTGTCATCGAGCATTTCGAGACGGCGACGACCGAGGACAAGGCGCTCATCGAACGTGTTCTCGGTCCGTCGCCGTACTTCGACCCGGCGCCGCTCGCCGCGTTCTACTCGCTGATGTGTAACGACACGCCGTGGCCCCGGGGTGGCGAGCACTACGTGAAGCTCTCCGACCGGCTCGGCGCCAAGTACCCCTTCCTCGGGTACGGCTGGTTGCTCCAGCCCTGTGGGTTCTGGCCCTACCGGTCGAACACTCAGCAGCCGATAACCGGTGAGGGGCTGCCGACCGTACTGATGATCAACGCGGTTGATGACCCGTCCACCCCCTATCCCGGAGCGCTCGCCGCCCACCGCAATTTCGAGAATTCGCGACTCGTCACGGTCACCGACAACGGTGACCACGGCCAGTTCGGCTTCGGAAACCAGTGTGTCGACCAGATCGGGACACGGTTCCTGGTGGGGGGTCAAGCGCCAGGTAGGGATGTCACCTGCAAGGGATCGCCGATGCCCGTCCCCACGGGGACACCGATCGTGAGGTGATGCCGACGGCGACGGCCGAGCGATCCTCGGCCGTCGCCGTTCATCCACATCCTTATGTGGCTTGCCGGCCTGCCCGTGACGGACAGGCCGGTTTCGGCGGGGAACATCGTCCTTCACTCTCGATCGGCCCCTGCGGCGGTCGACGTCGGACAGCGGGCGGGGTGCCAGCACAGCTGGCACCCCGCCCTGGTGCGAGTCAGTCGCCGTCCCGCGTCAGCGCAGGACGACCGGCAGACGTTTCGGACCGAACAGCCCAGGCGCCGCGTAGTACTCGGGGGTGCCGGACTCGTCGAGCCGAAGCTTCGGGTAACGCTTCAACAGGATACCCAGGGCGATCTTGCCCTCGAGTCGGGCGAGCGAGGCTCCGATGCAGTAGTGCGCCCCGTGTCCGAACGCGACGTGCGAATTGTTCCTGCCCGGGTCGAACAGTTCGGGATTTGGAAAGTGGTCCGGGTCGCGGTTCGCGGCGAGCAGCGAAGGGACCACCATGCTCCCGGCGGGAATCGTCTCCGGACCCAGGGTTACCTCGGTCTTGGTCAATCGCACGACGATCGAGAACGGCGGACGGTAACGCATCACCTCCTCGACCACTGCCGGGATGCCCTCGGGGTCCGCGCGTAGGCCGTCCGTGATCGCCGGATGTTCGTCCAGACAGCGCACGGCGTTACCGAGCAGCAGCGTGGTGGTGAGGTGACCGGCGAAGAGCAGCCCGCCCGCCGCGGTCACCGCCTCCTCATCACCCAGACTCTCGTCGTCGACCTTGGCCTGGACGACGTCGCTGATGAGGTCCTCGCGGGGTGACTTCCGGCGTTCGCGGACCAGCTCGAGCAGGTAGTCGTGCATCGGTTGGACCGCGGCGTCGACCAGTTTCGCCTTCTCCGGGTCGAATCGGTCGTCGAAGTTCAGGCGGAACAGGTCGTCGGCCCAACCCCGCAGCAGGCCGTGATCAGCGGCGGGTACCCCGAGCAGCTCCGCGAGGACCGTGACCGGCATCGGGTGAGCGAGGGTCTCCACAAGGTCCAACCGCTCGGGATCGCCGGCGGCGTCGAGCAAACTGTTGACGATGGAGGTGACGCGTGGAGTCAGGCGACGAATCGCACGTGGGGTGAACGCCTGATTCACCAGCCCCCGGTACCGTTGATGGAGCGGAGGATCCATCAACTGGTAGTTGCCCTCCCGAAAGGACTCGGACGACAGAAACACGCCGAGGTCAGAGGAGAATGCGGCGTAGTCCGACAGGACACGCTGTACGGCCGTATACCCGAGGACGTGCCACGCCCCGGTCTGCTCTTCCTGCCAGACCGGGCTGGTCTCGCGTAGACCGCGGGCCCAGTCCAGCAACTTCTGCCCACCATCCTCCTGACTCGGAGGCCCCTCGGTGAGTGTGTGTTTCGCCATGCGGATCCCTCCTCGGACCGCCAGGCCAGGCCCGAAGCAGCCGACGAACGGGCGCCAGCAGCAGCACCTGCCGGCGAAGTGAGCACGTCGGGTCGATTCCGGCCGGCTGGCGACTTATCGCGACGGGCTCATCCTCTGGGCCTCGAGCCCCGCCGGACAACCCCTATCCGAAGCACCATCTAGGGGTTCTGTCGTAGCTGGGGTGCAGCGTTATACCGGGTCAGGACGGTACGCGAGGGCCAGCCGCGCGAATCCCTCATCCAGACTCACCGTCGGCGACCAGCGCAGTGCCTCCCGGGTCCGCCGCTGGTCGAACCAGTGCGCGGTGGACAACTGTTCGGCCAGGAAGCGCGTCATCGGCGGTTCCTCGGTCCGCCGCAGTGCCGACCAGAGGCGCTCCACCGCGCCGCCGCCTGCCTTCGCTACGGCCACCGGCACCTGAAGCCTTGGTGAGGGCGCCCCCGAGGCGGCACAGATCCGGTCGACCAGCTCGGCCACCGTCCGGGGCTCGCCGTTGGTCACCACAAAAGCCTGCCCGTGTACGGCAGCGTCGGAGGCCCGGTCGAGCGCGGCGACAATGGCGTCGGCGGCGTTGCTCACGTACGTGGTGTCGATCAACGCCGTACCACTGCCGACCAGGGCCAGTCGTCCGGAGCGGGCTCGTTCGACGACCCGCGCGACCAACTGGGTGTCACCCGGTCCCCAGACGAGATGCGGGCGGACCGCCACGACGGCGAAGCCGGGCGAGTCAGCGGCCAACGCGAGCAGCTCGGCGCAGGCTTTGCTGCGGGCGTAGTTGCCCCGGGTCCGGTCCGGATCGGCAGGGTCGGCACCGGCGCCGACCAGCGCGGTGCCGTGGTGGGCGACCGACGGCGAGGAGACCTGCACGAACCGCGTCACGCCGGCCGCCCGGCCGGCGTCGAGCAGCGCGGCCGTGCCGCCGATGTTGGTCCGTTCAAACAGTGGCCACGCGCCGGTTATCGACACCTTCGCGGCCAGGTGGATCACCGCGTCGACACCGTCCACGGCCGCGCGTACGGCTCCCGGATCGGTGATGTCGCCGCGCTGCTCGTCGACCCCGGTCAGGCCGCTGGGTCGGCGTTGCAGGATGCGGACCTTGTCGCCGCGCAGCACCAGGGCGGTGGCTACGGCGCCGCCGAGCATGCCGCTGGCACCGGTGACAAGGACCTTCACCATCCGTTGAGCCTTCCGCCGGCGACCACCCGTTCCGCCCATCGACTCAGCCGGGTGCGGTCGATCTTCGAGTTGTGTCTGATGTCCGTGGGCATCGACGGGACGACGAACACGGCCGCTACCGGTGGTGCGGCCACCGCGCGTACCGCGTCGGCCAGTTCCCGGCTCGCGAGCCCGGCCCGGCGTACCGGGGGGAGGGTTTCGACGATGACCACGACCTGCGCCAGACCCCGGGGTCCCACACCGACCACGGCGGCCCGCACGACCTGCGGCAACGATTCCACCCGCTGCTCGATCCCGACCGGGGTGAGCACGCCGTCAGAGGTGACGATCACATGAGCCAGCCGGCCCTGTACCCACAGCTGGCCGTCCGGGTCCAGGTAGCCGACGTCGCCCGTGCGGTGCCAGCCCGGGTTGCGCGAGCTGGCCCGCTCGGTGAGCCAGAGGGCGTCGTAGCGATCCTTGGCATGGGCGGCCCGGACCATGATCTCGCCGGTCGGCCCAGGAGCGGGATCGGACTGCTCGGCGGGCGTGCCGGTCGTGTCCAGGGCGGCGATTGCCACCTGCACACCGGGCAACGGCCGGCCGACGCAGACGCCGTCACCCGGTCCGGTGTCGACGATCCCGTCGAGGGTGATGTCGGTGACCGGCAGGACCTCGGTCATCCCGTACGGGGTGTGTGGCTGGGCCTTCGGCATCAGCGCCTGCGCCCGTGTGAGTAGCGCGGTGGGTACCGGCGCGCCCGCACTGAGCAGCAGGGTCACCCCTTCCAACGCGGTGCGCTGCCGGGCGTCCAACGTGTCGCCCGTCTCGACCACGTTGCGCAACGCCGCCGGTGAGGCGAACACCGCCGAGGCGTCGACCGCGGCCGTCGCTTCGGCGAGGGCGCTCGCGGTCAACGTTCGCGGCGCGGTCGCCTTCATGTCCGGGATCGCCGAGGCGGCTCCGAGGGCCGGTCCGAACAGTGCGAACGGCGCGAACGCCGCGACGATTCGGGCGTCGGCGCCCAAGCCGAGCTCGGCGAGTGCGTCACGCATCGCGGCGAGCTGACGGTGGGTGTAGACCGCGCCCTTCGCCGGCCCGGTGGAGCCGGAGGTGAACAACACGGCCGCGTCGTCGTCCGGGTCGGGCGCGGCGGGTAGGTCCTGGTTACCGGCGCCGAGACGAGCGAGTCTGCCCAGGGTCAGCGCACCCAGTACGGCGGCGCCGGGCCCGGCCCCGAATCGCCGCCCCGGCCAGCGCAGGGCCCGGGCGAGGGCGAGTCCGCGGTCGACGGCGATGAGGTGCGCGGGGGCGGCGCTGCGCAGAGCCCGGTTCATGCCGGCCAGTCCCAGCCCTGGGTCGGCCACCACGATCACCGCACCGATCCGCAGACACGCGTAGACGGCGGCGGTCAGGTCGGCGCCGGGCGGTACCAGCAGTGCGACCCGGTCGCCGCGGCGTACTCCTGAGGCGGACAGCCCGGCCGCGATCTCCTGGATCCGTCGCCACAGCAGCGACCAGCTCACCTGTCGGCCCCGGTGGGCGAGCTCGACCAGCGCGGCCGACCGGTTCTCGGAGCGCTCCGCCAACGCCGCCCACAGCGGACGCCATGCCGCTGCCGGCTCCGCCGTCGCGGTCGGAGCGGGGGTGGGCCGGTCCAGGTCGGTCAGCCACTGGGAGACCGCACCGGCGACGTCGGCGTCCTCGGCGAGCAGGTGACCCGCCCCCTCGAACCGGTGCAGTCGCGCGTGTGGCAGCCGGGCTCGCAGGTCCCGTAGGTGTGCGTCGCCGAAGACCGGGTCGCGCGGTCCCCACAGCAGCAGGGCCGGTACCTCCGCCAGTGTGTCGAGGTGCTGCGCGACGTCTTCCAGTGCCGACCAGCTCGGATGTTGCGGGCTGAGCGGGATGTCCGCCACGAAGCCGCCGATCGCCGCCCGTCGGTCCGGCGTCCGGTACGGAGCGAGGTAGCCGTCCCGGACCGGCTCCGGTAGCCGCGGGTTCGCCAACGCGAGGGTTGCCTGGAGGAACGTCGGGGTCCACACGGTCGCCGCCGGCAGTATGCCGGGCAGCCCGGCGAGTCGGATGAGCGCGGGCGCAGGCGAGCCGCTCGGCTGGTGTACCGCCGTGTTGGTCAGCACCATGCCGCGTAGCTGGTCCCGATGGCGCAGCGCCCAACCCAACGAGATGGACCCACCCCAGTCGTGCCCGACCGTGACCACCGGTCCGGTCAGGCCCAGGGCGTCGGTGACCGTACCGAGGTCGGCGATCCGCTGCGCCAGTCCCCGTACCGTCCCGGTGCGCTCCGAGAACCCCATGTCAAGGTGGTCGACGGCGACCACCCGCCACGGCAGCGCGTCGGACTGGCTGAACCGGGCCAGCAGGTGCCGCCACAGGTACGACCAGGTGGGGTTGCCGTGTACGCACAGCAGCGTGCCGACCTGCTGGGGGGTGCTGCCGGTGTCCAGCACATGCCAGGTGCGTTCCACGCCCTGGCTGTCCAGCGCGGTCACCGATCGGGACCAGGCGCGATCCAGTCCGGGCAGTACGGGCGGCAGCACCTCCTGGCGACCGCTCACCACACGATCTCCAACGCGCAGGTGTTCAGGCCGGAGCCGACCCCCATGCACAGGACCCGGTCACCGGAGCTGAGCGAGTCGGCGTGGTGTGCCAGGGTCAGCGGCAGCGATGCCGGTCCGACATTTCCCAGCAGCGGGAACGTCGCCGGGACCCGGCGCGGGTCGAGGCCGAGCCGGTCGACGACGCCACGCGTGTGGGCCACCGACACCTGGTGCATCACGTACAGGTCCATGTTCTGCCAGTCCCACGGACCGACGTGGGCCCAGGTCGCCTCCGCCAGGTCCACACCCGCGTCGAGCAGACCCTTCGCGTCGGTGCGCATCCTCGTGTTGTCCCCGACGCACAGCTCGTGGTGCTGGGTCGCCGCCCGGCCCACACCGCCGATCAGCCGGTGGCCGTGCGGGTGGGTGTCGGCGGCGGCGAGCACCATGGCCGCCGCGCCCGAACCGAGGGTCAACGTGGCGAACTGCTCCCGGATGTCGGCTCGGGTGGCGTCGGGGCGGCGCAGTCGGTCGATGGTCGCCTGCTGGGCCTGCCGCGAGCTCTCACCCGCGACGATCAGCGCGTACCGGATCTGTCCGGCATCGATCATGTTAGCCGCGACCTGGATCCCGTTGACGAATCCGAGGCAGGCGTTGGCGATGTCGAAGTTCATCGCCGACTGTGGCAGCTCCAGCGCGTGATGGATGGCCACCGCCGTCGACGGCTCCAGATGCGCTCGGGACACCGATGTGTTGATCAGCAGGCCGACGTCGCGTGCGTCGACGCCAGCCTCCGACAATGCCTTCGCCCCAGCCATCGCCGCCCCGTCGGCGAAGCTGAAACCCTCCGGCCACCAACGCCGCTCCTGGATGCCGGCGATTCGTTGCAGCATCCCCGTCCGCAGCCGCAGCCGCTGGAGGGTGTCGCTCAACTCCTCGTCGATCTGCTCAGAGGTCACGATGACCGGTGCCTCCAGGGCCGTCACTGACAGCACCGCTGTGTTGGTGTAGCGGTAATCAGCATTGCCGTCTGTCATCCGGCCTCCGTCCGTCGCCCCGCGCCTCGGGGCTCGAAGTTATCCACTCCGGCCTCCATCCACCAAAGATCCGTTGGCTTGGCGGTGAACATCACCCGCTTGCCCGGTGTGGCCACCTGGTGTCGGCCCTGGGCGGATCTGCGAATCCGTGGTCCGCGCCAGTGGTCGTCGATACCGTGTGCGTGGCCAGGCATTAACTGTCCGTGATACCAGTACGTCACCTGGCGAACGGTCGACAGACCCTGGCGCAGCACCACGCGTACGTGCCCGTCGTCGATTTGACCTGGCTCGCTGATGGGGCGTACCGGGACAAAATCCCTCCGACCGTTCACGACCAGACTGTACGGACCTGGTCCGCGATCGATGCGGCCTGGTCGTGTCCGGCGCGGGCTGCCGCCGGGCGCCGCGTGGGGTCGAGCATGTTGGGGCCGATCGCGGCACGGGCCGTCGCGTCCGGTGTCACGACGATGTGCGGCACCCCGAGAGCTTCCGCCTGGGTCCGGGGCCGATCGGAGCGGCGCAGGGCCGAACTGGCGGGTGCGATCACCACGACCCGGCTGTGCCCCGTGGCCAGGTCCACGTTGGCGATCGAACGTACGCCGCCGTCCATGTACCGCCGCCCGTTGATCGTGACGGGAGGCCAGGTCAGCGGGACCGCGCAACTTGCCGCGACCGCGTCGATCAGGGGGACCCCGCTGTCCGCGTCGAAGACGACGTCCACGCCGGTTTCGGTGTCGACGGCGGTCACCAGAAGCCGGCGATCGGGCCATCGCCGGTCCGGCACGCGTCGTTCGATGACCGCGCGCCTCTCGGCTTCGGAGATGGTCCCGGCCCGTAGCGCCGCCCGCCCGAGCCAGGCGCGGCCGTGACGCCGGTCGCCCGGCCACGCGGAAGCCACCATGAAACGGACGAGATGCCCCGCACCGATCCGGGCAGGGATCTCGCCGGACCCGTTGTCGAGCTGCGCGGCGTAGATGTCGGCCAGGGGAGTTCTGCCGGTCAGTTGCGCGGCGACCGCCGCACCCGCGGAGGTCCCGATGACGGTGTCCGCGAGGGAAAGGTCAACACCGCACTGGTCGAGCCCATGTAGCAGGCCGATCTCCCATGCGACGCCGGTCACGCCACCGCCACCCAGAACCAGGGCCCGCCCATAGGTCGACATCCATGCATCCTCTCACCGTGGACGGGCGAGCGGGGACGTGCTTTCACCCTCTGTGGTCGACGATCGTGACCTCGACCGGGCCGACCCGCAGCACCCCGTCGTCCAACGGCCGGCACCGGACGCCACCCTTGCCGCGCAGCTCCCGCCAGGCGCCGGCGGCGATGGCGACGTCCATCCAGGCGCACGGGTGCGCCCGTCGGTTGACCCGCAGCCGGACCGGTCCGTCCCCCGAGTCAAGCACCAGCACGGTGCCGACCAGGTTGTCCACGTCGATGCCGGCGACGAGGACGTTGCGTCGGACCTGGCGCAGATCCACGCCGGGTGGCAGGGACTCCCGTGCGATCACGGTGACGCTCGCGTCACGGTGCGCCGGCTTGCCGAAGTATCGGTCGCCGACGACGCCGAGATCCGCCCGGATCCGGATCTCCTCGACCAGTTCGTGCGGCGGCGCCGGCGCCGGGCCGTCAGCCGGGCGGCCCTGGTAGCGGTGCACGGGCGAGGCCAGCAACTGGACGATCTCCGGCATGCAGCGAGTCTACGAAGCGCACTGCCGACGTGCCTCGGAGTTCGGCGAGCCGCTGCCGTCGCTGCGGCGGGAACTGGTCACGGCGGGCCGTCCGAGCCGAAAGGCGGTCGGCATCTCGCTCGCGTTTCTCGGGGGCGTCATCGTCGCGATCGCCGCCCTCGTCGATCAGCGGCCGGACACTCCCGGCGGGTCGCCGGGGCCGTCGCCGCAGCCGTCGCCGCAGGCGGCGAGCGCTTCGGCTCCCGGTCCGCCGAATCCTGCGGTATCCGGTCCGGCGACCTCGGTGGCGTCCGGTTCGCCGAGCACCGGCCCCACCGCCACGCCGACCGGGTCGACGTACGCGGATCCGGTGACCGAGGAACTCAGACTGCCCGCTCCCTCTGTCGGCACGTCGACCTGGCTGGACATCGACCCGCCGCGGGTGTTCCAGGTGCCGAGTTACGTGGACGATGTGGAGGCGGGAACCCAGGCCGACCTCGAGTACGACTCCAACGGCGAGTTCTCCACGTTGCACACCAGCGAATTCGCCCGGGTCGGGTACGTGTCGGCCGGGGACGTGACGGTTGACCAGTGCCTGGCGAAGTCGAGTTGCAGGCACTGGGACAGCACGAGGGGTGCCGGAGGTCGGGCGCAACATCTGCGTGGTCTCCGCCCAGGGGACCGTGGCGTGGATCCGGGTCACGGCATTCACCGAGCCGCGCAGGTACGGCAATCCGACCCTGCTGGTGCGGGCGACGATCTGGAAACCCACCGGCTCCTGAGGTCGACGGGGCACTTTCGGATTCACCACAATGGTGGGTGCCCTCGGCAATGAGTGTGGCAAAGCGTAACGACGCGACCACAATTGTCCACAGAATTGATTATCAAAGATGTGACATTGCCTGCCAGAATCGACTGATCGGCAAGGCGGGTACCGTCTAGGGAATGGGGGAGATATTACCGCGCCATATTACCGATCGGTACGTTCTGGTAGAGCGAATAGGTCAGGGCGGAATGGGGCGCGTCTGGCGGGCCCGGGACGAGATGCTCCAGCGAGACGTGGCCGTCAAGGAAATCGTCGCGCCACCCGGCCTGACCGACGAGTCGCGGCAGGAACTGCGCGAACGTTCACTGCGTGAGGCGCGGGCGATCGCCCGGCTCGACCACCCCAACGTGGTCCGGGTCTTCGACGTACTGACCAGCGACGGCGAGCCGTGGATCGTGATGGAGTACGTCCCCTCCCGCTCCCTGCACGAGATGATCACCACCGACGGCCCGCTCCTGCCCGTACGGGCCGCCGAGATCGGACTGGGCCTGCTCGGCGCACTGCGCGCGGCCCACCGGGCGGGCATCATGCACCGCGACGTGAAGCCGGCCAACGTACTGCTCGGCCTCGGCGGTCGGATCGTCCTCACCGACTTCGGGCTGGCCACCGCTGTCGAGGACACGAGCCTGACGCTCAGCGGCGTGGTCCTCGGCTCACCCGCGTACGTCTCGCCGGAGCGGGCGATGTCGGGCATCGTCGGGCCGGAGGGGGACCTCTGGTCACTCGGCACGACGCTCTACGCGGCGGTGGAGGGTCGCTCGCCGTACGCCCGGCCGTCCAGCCTGATGAGCCTCACCGCGCTCGTCACCGAGCCGCCGCCGGTGGCGGAACACGCCGGACCGCTGGCCCCGGTGCTGGAGGGACTGCTCCGCAAGGACCCGGCGTCCCGGATCGACATCGCGACCGCCGAGCGGATGCTCCGCCGGATCGTCGACGAACCCCTCGACCACCGGCCGGAGGTCGGTCGGGGCGAAACCGAGCACGACCGGACCCGCCCGCGACCGGCAGTCTCCTTCACCGAGCCGACCGATGCCATGACCATCGTGCCGACCGATGCCACGAACATCGTGCCGGTGACCACGGACTCTCTCGGCGCCGGGGCCTACCCGGAAAACGCGCCCAGCTCCCGGCCCCGTCGACCGCGACGTGGACTGCTGCTCGGCACCCTCGCCGCCCTGCTGCTGGTCGGAGCCGCTGTCGCCGTACCGATGGCCGGCCGTGGCCGCCCGAACAGTGGCGGCAGCGACTCGGCCCTGTCCAGCGGTGAACCGGCAGGTCCGCAGTCGCCCGTCATGACGCCGGCCGCGGACACCACGGCGTCGTCGCTGACCTGGACCGTCCACACCGACAGCACCGGGTTCAGCCTGCCCGTGCCGCAGGAATGGCAGATTCGCCGCGCCGGCTCCCGGGTCGAGTTCCGGGAGCCCGACGGTGAGCGCCTGCTGGCGGTGAGCCAGACCGAGTCCCCCAAGCCGGACCCCCTCGCCGAACTGACCGCCCGGGAGAAGACCAGACCCACGGGCGGGCAGTACCGGAACTACCGGCGGGTCGCGCTCGTCGGGGTCACCTACCACCTGGCCGCCGCCGACTGGGAGTGGAGCTACACCAGCGAGGTCGGCGAACCGGCCCACGTACGCCAGCGCACCTTCGTGACAGCGAAGCAGCGCGGCTACACCATCGCCTGGTCGACCCCCGAGTCCCTCTGGGCCAGCAACGAACGAGACTTCCAACGGATCACCGCTGGCTTCCGGCCGGCACCGGCCCCCGGCACCACACCGCAGACGCGACCCAGTAGGTCGGCGACACCGAGCGCCATCCCCGACCTGCCCGGTGACCAGATCACTGGCAGGGCGAGCGGCAGATGCCTGGACGTGGCCAACCCCGACTCACCCGACCCGGTCCGGCTGCGGATCTGGGACTGCGGCGCCAGCCGTACCCGGAACCAGTCCTGGACCTTCGCCCCGGATGGCAGCATCAGGCTGCTCGACAGGTGCATGGACGTGCTCGCCGCGTCGAGCGACGACGGGGCGGCGATCCAGCTCACCACCTGCAACACCACCCCCGCCCAGCGGTTCACCTTCAACGCCGACCAGCAACTGGTGAACGCGAGCAGCGGCAAGTGTCTGGACGTGGTGGCGACCGGCACGAGCAACGGCGCCCTGGTCGAGCAGTCGACCTGTGACACCAGCGTGCCCTCGCAACGGTGGTCGAGGAGCTGACGTTCGATCGCGGCGTCCCGCCCGTTCAGTCGTCGGCGAGGAGGCGATCCAGCGTACGGCGGCCGAGGGCGGACATGGTCGGGTTGCTCTCGACGTAGTACCAGACCAACCCCATGGCCTGGGCGAAGGCCCAGCCTCTGCCCCGTTCCCACTCCCGGTCGTCGCACTCCAGCCGCTCCCGGAACACCCGCCTCGGGCCGGCCTCCAGCAGGTGCCACGCGCCGACAAGGTCCAGCGCGGCGTCGGCCGGCCCGAGCCCACCCACATCGATCACCCCGGCGAGCCGCCCCTGGGTCACCAGCACGTTCCCCGGGATCAGGTCGCCGTGGGTCATCACGTCCTCTTGGGTGGGCCGGGGCGCCCTCCGTAACCCGCTCCACATCCGTCGCAGTCTCGGTACGTCCAACAGTCGTCCACTGTGCGAGAAGCAGGTCTCCATCCATTCGTCGTGCGAGGTCAACTCGCCTCCTCGACCTGACCCCGCGAAGGTCCGCCCCTGGGTGTCGATGGCGCGTACGCCTTCGACGAACTCGGCAAGATCGTGGGCGAACCCGACGGATCCACCCGGATCCGCGTCGGTGGCGACGGTGCCGGGCACCCAGGTCTGCACCGACCACGGGAGCGGATATCCGTTACCGGGCCGGCCCAGCGCGACCGGTTCCGGAGTGGGGAACCGCGTACGGCCGAACAGTTCGCGGGCAGCCTCCGCTTCGGATTCGAGCCAGCGGAGCTTCGCCCCGACCTCACCGGGCTCGATCGGGAACCGGGCCGCCAGCCGGTCACCGATCCGGAACAGCGCGTTGACCGTCCCGTGCGCGGCCACCGCCCGGATCGGCAGATCCGCCCAGGCGGGGAACTGCTCGACCACCAACGCGCGCGCGATGTCCACCGTCACTGTCAGCTGGTTGGCGTGCATCCTCACGGGGTGAGCATCACCGGCTTGCCCCGCCGCCGCACCACAATTTCGTACGAGATGACGGTGCGGTACAGCCCAGGCCGGGCGTGCTTCAGGGCGGTGGGAAACCGCAACTCAACACGGCGCTCGTGCTGAGCCTGGCATGCTACAGGTCGCGTGGGCCCACCGGTCGACATTCGCCATTGGTCGGTTGGTGAGTCAGCACACGTCTGCGCGGGGAGCCAGCCGTGCGGTCAGTAGGGTCTGTGATCCTGAACTCGGAAATCGGCGACCGGAGGACCTCGTGGCCATGGGATTCCGCACAGCCTCCGTAGCTTGACACGCACTGGGTCGACATCCCCACTGGCCAGCTGGACCTGGAGAGTCATGTGACGAATCAAGCCGTAGCGGTGCCGAACAAACTCGACGGCGCCGTCCTCAAGATTGCCGGTGTGGTCGTGCTCGGCGCGATCATGTCGATCCTCGACATCACCGTCGTCAGCGTCGCGCTGCCGACCTTCCAGACCGAGTTCGACGCCACGTACGCCGAGGTCGCCTGGACCATGACCGGCTACACCCTGGCCCTCGCCACGGTGATCCCGCTCAGCGGCTGGGCCGCTGACCGGTTCGGCACCAAGCGGCTGTACATGCTCGCTCTCCTGCTGTTCACGCTCGGCTCCGCGCTCTGCGCCACGGCCGACTCGATCGGGCAGCTCATCGGTTTCCGGGTGCTCCAGGGGCTCGGCGGCGGCATGCTCATGCCGCTCGGCATGACGATCATGACCCGGGCGGCCGGCCCGGAGCGCATCGGGCGGCTGATGGCGGTGCTCGGTATTCCGATGCTGCTCGGCCCGATCGGCGGACCGATCCTCGGTGGTTGGCTGATCGAGGCGCGGAGCTGGCACTGGATCTTCCTGATCAACGTACCGATCGGTGCGATCGCGCTCGTGTACGCCTACTTCGCGCTGCCGAAGGACAATGCCGAACCGTCCGAGTCGTTCGACTTCGTGGGCATGTTGATGCTCTCGCCGGGGTTGGCGCTCTTCCTCTACGGCATCTCGTCGCTGCCCGAGACCGGCACGATCGCCACGCCGAAGGTCTGGGTCACCATGCTGCTCGGTGCTGTCCTGGTCGCCGGTTTTGTTCTGTACTCCTTCAAGCCGCGGCACCCTCTGCTCGACCTGCGACTGTTCCGCAACCGCAACCTGACGGTGGCGTCGGTCTCGCTGTTCGTGTTCATCATCGCGTTCATGGGTGCCGGCCTGCTGTTCCCGAGCTACTTCCTCCAGGTCCGGGGCGAATCCACCCTGCACGCCGGTCTGCTGATGGCCCCGCAGGGCATCGGCGCGATGCTGACGATGCCGATCGCCGGCGCCCTGGCCGACAAGATTCCGGTCGGTCGCACCGTGCCGTTCGCGATGGCGCTCATCGCCGCCGGGTTCTTCGCGTTCACGCAGGTGGGTACGGACACCTCGTACCTGCTGCTGTGCGGTTCGCTGTTTGTGATGGGTCTCGGCATGGGCGGCACGATGATGCCGATCATGACGTCCGCCCTGCGTACGCTGACCAATCACGAGGTGGCGCGGGGCTCCACGTTGGTGAACATCCTCCAGCAGATCGGCAGCTCCATCGGTGGCGCGATCATGTCGGTGATCCTGACGAGCCAGCTGAACGGTTCGGCTCCGATCCCGGGCCTGAACGATCCCCGTACCGGCGAGCCGATCACCGAGGCCGGCGCGGCGATCGCCACCCAGCACGGCGCGCAACTGCCGGTGGAGCCGTCGATCCTGCAACGCGGCCTGGAGTTCGTGGCCGACTCGTTCGCCACGACGTTCTGGGTCGGATTCGCGCTGGTCCTGGCAACCTTCATCCCGGTCGCGTTCCTGCCCCGCAAGCGCCTGCGGACGCAGCCCCCGGTTGGACCGGACGCCGACGGTGGTGACCGCGTGGCGGCACCGGTGATGATCCACTGACGTCGGTCGGACTCGAACGGCATTCTGTCGGTGGTCACCGACAGAATGCCGTTCATGCCCACCCCCAAGGATCGCCACGAGACGTGGCGGACGGAACTGCTCACCCCGGTCGCGCAACAGTGCGCACGGGCCGGCCTGACCACCAGCGTCGAGGACATCCCCTCGAGGTGGCGTGACACCCCGGTCCGCACGCTGCGGTGCACGGACGGAGACGGTTCCTGGGCCGCCCTGATCACGGTGGTCCGTGGGCGCCGCCACCAGCCGGGCGCCTCGCTTGTCGGTAACGAGTTCAGCCGCGACCCGCACACCGGCTACGACCTGGATTCTCCGGGCGAGCTGGTGTTCGAGGTGCAGGTCACCGAGGACGTCGGATTCGACGAGGACGAACTGTTGGCCTTCCTGCTCCTGGGCGACGGACCAGCCGCCGGGGCAGAGGTGTTGCGGTGGGCGGGGAAGAAGGCGGCGTACACGACCAGCCCGCCGGTCGAACGGGTTGAGCTGCGGCAGCGCCGGGAGCGGCGCCAGTTCGACGACCGGCAGGCCGCCGCGGCGGCGGTCCGGGTCCGGATCGGCGTGGTTCCCGACGAGGCCGCCGCCGACCTCGACGCGATCGACCAGGCCGGGTTGTGCTGGCACTTCCCGCGCGGGCACACCGGTCGCTACCAGCGATCCGCGGTCGTCGCGCTGGCCGGTTACGGTGAGCGCCGGCCGCACCTGCGCAGCCGGTGGCTCACCGCCCGGGTCGACGGCGACGCGTTGATCATCGGAGTCGACGAGCTGATTCCGGCGAACCAGCGGCACCGCTGGGACGGTGCCCGCTGGCTGTGGGACCGCCGGTACGCGAACACCCCGGCGGCGCTCCGCTGGCAGGTCGACCGGGCGGAGCAGGCGCTCCCGGCGGTCCAGGCACTCCGCCGTGGCGCGTTGCCCGACGGGCTGGCCACCGCCGGAATACAGACCGATTCGCAGCTCGACGCGCTCCTGGCCGGGGTGCCGTGCCGCCTTTCCGACGCCGAACTCACCCCGACCTGGGTGGCGAACCTGCACCGAGGTCTTGCCGACCTCGCGCCCTGGCGGCTGGCCTCGGCGTACCACGGTTGGCGCGAGGGCCGACAGGCCCTGGGACTGCCGGCCCAGGACCCCGTCGTTCTGTTCGGGCTCGGAGGCGTCGGCGCCGTTCAGAAGCCGAAGGTCGCGCTCGACCAGACCGACGACGGCCCGCTCCTGCGCCTGATCTACACCGGCAGCAACGCGGTGCTTCCGTACCCGCAGTGGACCGTTCCGGCGGACCTCGGCGCCCTGCTGTACGGCTGGCAACCGAACATCGCCACACCGGTGGCGGTCAGCGGTCAGCGGGGCTTGTAGGCGACGACGAGTTCCCAACCCCCGGGCAGGACCTGGACATCGTCGAAGCCGACCTCGGTGAGTAGACCGGTGTAGAAGTCGACGTCGCGGAGTCGGCTGACGCAGGTGTCGACGCCGATGAGGAAGTAGGACCAGAAGAACTGCATCGCCAGCCGGTCCGGGGTGCGGAACTCCTCACAGATGAGCAGCATCCCGCCCGGCGACAGGGCCTGGTACGCCTTCTCCACCAACATGCGGGAGACGGGGGTCGGCCAGTCGTGCAGCACCCGTACGAATGCCAGCGCGTCGTAGCCGGACGGCAGCGGTTCGGCGAGGAAGTCGCCAGCGACGAATCCCAGTCGTTCCGGACTGCCGCACTGTCCCCGCGTCTCCTCGACCAGGGGAGCGACAGCCGGCAGGTTGTAGACGTCGGCCCTCAGATCCGGGGCGTCGTCGAGGACGTGCGCCGCGAGCGTGCCCGCACCGCCGCCGACGTCGAGCAGGCGGCGCCGACCCGGCCACAGACGGTCCGCGTGGCGGTGGAAGGTTTCGATGACCGGTCCGAGCCCGACGGACATGCTCCGCTCGAACGCCGTGGTCTGTTCGTCGGTCTTCGGCGGCCAGGCGAAGTCGTCGTCGGTCATGCTCACGTCGCCGCGCAGGCTCTCGGCCAACCGGCCGTGCAGCCGTTGCCACGGGTACCGGTCACGGTCGCGTTCGATCGAATCCGGCCCGACCGCGGCCGCCGCCGCGTCGCGGATCCCGGCAACGGCCCGGTAGCTGGCCTCGTTGATGTCGTCGCTCGGCTCGTGCCGCTCGACGCACCCGAGACTTTCCAGGCAGTCCAGGAACTTGTAGAGCCGCAGCGGCCGTAGCCCGAAGCGGTCGGCGAGCTCACGGAGACTGACCGGCCCGGGTTCCAACGCGTCGAGAAGTCCCATGGTGAGCGCGGTCTCCACCACGTCGACCGCCTTGGCCCCGTTGAACAGCAGGCTCATGAGCGCGCGCGGGGAAAGTGGTGTGGTGGTCATCGTCGGTCCTCTCGTGACACTCGCCCAAGCGCGTCCATGAACTCGTCGATCTCGTCGAGGGTGTTGTAGATGTGTGGGCCGACCCGCAGGTAGCCGCGCCAGCTGCAGATCATGTTCCGCTCGGCCAGCCGGAGCTTGACCTTCTCGCCCTCGGGCACGTCCAGGCACACCACGCCGCCACGCCGCCACGACTCCACCGGGCTGACCACGGGTATGCCGGCCGCTTCGGCCCGCTGGATGATCCGGTCGGTGCACGCCAGCGAGTGCGCCCGGATGGTCTCGATACCGACGCCACCCAGCAGGTCCAGGCCGACCTGGGAGATGAGCGCGGTGAGGGGGAACGGTGTCCCGCCGGCGAACCGTTGCACGTCGGGCGCCCAGCCCGTCGACGGTTGGAACGTGAACGCCCGGTCGCCCGCCTGCCAGCCGGTCGCCGCGGGTTCGAGGCCGGGTAGCAGGTCGGGGCGGACGTACAGGAACGCGTTCCCGACGCCGCACATCCACTTGTGGGCACCACCGAGGACGAAGTCGACACCGAGCGCGGTGACGTCGAGGGGCATGATCCCGACGGTCTGGAACGCGTCGACGACCACCAGGGCGCCGACATCGTGCGCGTGTTTCACCAGGCGGGCCAGGTCGATGGTGTCGCCGGAGGAGTAACTGGCGTGCGGCACGCACACCAGCAGCGTCCGTTCGTCGATCCGCCGTAGCAGTGCCTCCTCGTCGAAGCGCGGGCCGCCGGAGCTGACCACGTCGAGGCGGGCACCGTATCGGCGGAACGCGTTCCAGATGAACGGGATGGTCGGGAATTCCAGGTCCGTCGTCACCACCCGGTTGCGGGGCTCCTGATAGTCGAAACAGGAGGCGACCCGGACCAGCAGCGTACTCAGGTTGGCATCGGTGATCACGCTGCCCGGCGGGGCACCGATGAATGCCGACAGCCCGTCGACGTATTTCTGGAGGCCGTCGTGCCAACCGTCCCAGGCGTCGTCGCGCCACGTACGCAGCGTTTCCCAGTAGCGCGTCAGAACGTGCTCCGCACCCTGCGGAACGGCGCCGGTCGAGTTGTTGTTCAGATAGATGCCGCTTTGCAGCAGGGGAAACTGGTCGCGGATTGCCGTACCCGTTTCCGGGTGGGGTCGTGGGGGCTGGTTCACCTTGGCTCGCCTCGGGTTGTTGTCGTGGTGAAAACCGGAATGGTGCGGGCTGCCGCCAGATATGGCGTGCCCTCGGTGTAACCGGTACCCGAACGGGTGCCGAGCATCCGGACAGCGATCCGGTAATGGGTCTGGCGCCACTGCATCAGCGCGCTTGCGAACTCGCCCATCCGGGTGTCGAGCAGACGGCGATCCGCTTCCCCCAGGCAGCCGCTCTGGCAGGCCGCACGGTACGCCTGTTCGATCGACGACTGTCCCGCCAGCACCCGGTCGCGTACCTCGGGCACGGACTGGTAGGCGGCGGAGGCCAGACGCGCTTCCTCCGGTGACCGGCACAGCGATTCCACCAGCTTGTAGGACCGGGACTGGATGGCGCTGGCCCCCTCGGTGTAGACGCGGAACGCCCGGAACGACTCCTCCTGCAGGCTCGCCATCAGCGAGAAGAGTGGCGCGGCGGCGTTCAGTAGGTCCCGGGCGTACGCCAGGCAGTCGGCGGCCGGCTGCGGACGTCCGTCGCTCAGGGCGCCGACCGCCGTACGCAATTCGCCGGCGAGCAGGGCGAAGGTGGACTCGTACGCCTGGAGCACCCGGATGAAGAGGTATTCGTCGTGCACCAGGTAGACGGGGAGCATGCTGATGAGCAGGTCCCGTCGCTGTGCGGCGCTCTGCTCGACTACCACCGAGGCGTGCAGGGCAGCCGCTGTGGCCGCTGGTTCCGGGTGGTCCACCACGGCCGGCTGGCCCAGACGGGCCAGTGCCGGGGCCGCCGCCCGTACTCCGAGTCGGTAGCGCTTGACCACCCGGGCCGGCTCGGGGCGTTGTTGCGGGAGCAGGTCGGTGGTCCGGGCCTCGGCTGCCAACTCGAAGGCGAGGGCATCGGCGATCAGGTGCAGGAAGAGCTGGTCGTGTTGCCGTCGCAGCTCGATCCGCCGGTCGTCGGCGCACTCCGTACGGGGCATCCGGAGCAGGTTCAGTGCCAGGTAGCTCTGGTAGTCGTATCGTCCGTCCCACTTGTCCAGCGCGACGTCGAGGAAACTCCGCAGGAGCACCGCCGTCTCGTCGGGCGACGGGGCGAGCGCGGTGCGGATCCGGTCGAGGAGCACCAGGAGGTCGCGGGCGACGAAATGTTTGCCGGTCCGCTGGAACTGCGCCACGACCGCCGCGTACGGGAAGGCACCGGAGTTCGACCCGGTCGACAGCCAGTGCGTGAGCTCACGCAACGGAACCCTCGCCGGCCGGGTCGACCCGGGCGAGGTCGGCGCGCGCCTGCCACAGCTCGGGGTAGAAGCGGTGGTCGATCAGTTTGGCGAGCCAGTTCGCGGGGCTGCCGGTGGTGCCGACGACACCGTGGCTGCCGACCCTGATGGCGAGCTTGTAGTGCCGAACCCGCCAGAGCGAAACCCGATCGTCCCACTGCACCATTGCCTCGGCCAGCCGGTGGACCGGATCGGACGGTTCCCCGGAGTAGAGCTTCACCAGGTCGATGTCACGCGCGGTGAGGAGTCTGGCGAACGCCTGGCCGAGCTTGCGGCTCGCGGCCTGGGCCTGCCGCCAGCCCGGAGACTCCGCGCCCGATCCGTTGCCGAGTGCCGGTTGAAGCGCCTGGAAAACCGTCGGAGTCAGGTGTTCCAACATCTCCAGCTGATCGGTGACGAGCCGCACGGCGAGCGTCGCTCTGGCCAGCAGGAGATCGGCCTGCGCGGGCTCATCGGCGTCGATCCGGACGACCGCCTCGGTCAGTTCGGCGACGGCGAGTTTGAGCCATAGTTCGGCGGACTGGTGTGCCACCTGAAAAAGCAGCTCGTCGCGGTGAACCACCTCCTCGGGGCGCCGTTGCAGGTCGAGCAGTGCATCCGTGCGCATGTATCGCGCATAGTCGGTGGCACCCTCGCCGGAAAGCGTAGGTCCATCGTTCTTTTGCTTCACGAGCGCATCCTTTCCCCGGTTCGGGCGAGTCCGGCCCGGTCCGCATGAGATCATCGCGCGCGCTGTCGGCGAATGACAATAGGCAATATAAAAAAGTATCGGTGATCTGTGCCCAATAGTCGGCAGATCCGTGACAGTCAATAGTTATCAGATGAATAGAAGAGGTGAGGAAGATCTCTTTGTCGAATAATTGCAGGTCAGGCTTTGTTTCGAAGCGAATCGACATCCGGTGATTGCGGTGGCCTGCTTCGGGTTGATCTCCCTAAAAACCACCTGATCTACGCCATTCCCACTAAGCGTATGTCTGGTCCGAGATTCCGTGCGTTGTCCGACAGAACCGGCTTAATCGCACGGTGTGGCCGACCCGCCGACGCCTTCCGTCCGGCCGCCCCGGCGCTGCAAGTGGCGGTCGATCACCCCGCTCGCCCCGCTCTACGCGTCCTCGGTGGACGGCACCTGGAGCCTTTCCATGCGGGACACGGTCGGCGGCACGGGCGGAAGCCCCCGGGCGTTCTCGCAGCACTTCACCAGGTACGAGGCCTGACCGACAGGTCCCGCGCTGACCGCGCTGCCCGCGCCGCCCCGGGGTCACGTACCCCGGGGCGGCTTACGGCCCGCTTCAGCCCGCCTTACCGCCGAGAGGCCCGCCTTACCGCCGATAGGATGGCCGCCGTGCAGTTCGGCGTACTCGGGCCGCTCGCCGTCACCACCGACGAGGGCGAGCCGGTTGTCATTCCCGGCACCAAGGTCCGGGCGCTCCTGGCCGACCTGCTGGCCCACCGCAACCAGGTGGTCTCGGCCGACCGGCTGATCGACGACCTGTGGGGCGAGGACGCCCCCGCCAACCCGGGCGCTGCCCTCCAGGTACGTGTGTCCCAGTTGCGCAAGGCGCTGAACGACGTCGAGCCGGGCGCCCGCGACCTGGTCGAGTTCCGCCCGCCCGGGTACCTGCTACGCACCGACGCCGTGGACGCGGACCGGTTCACCGAACTGGCCGACTCGACCGACGTCGACCGGTTGACCACGGCCCTGACCCTGTGGCGTGGCGAGGCGTACGCCGACATGGCCGACGAGGAGTTCGTCCGTGCCGAGGCCAGTCGCCTGGCCGAGCAGCGGCTGGCGGTGCACGAGCGGCTTGCCGAGGCGCATCTGGCCCGGGGCGGGTACGACCGGGTCGCCGCCGATCTCGCCGAGTTGGTTGTCCGGCACCCGTTGCGGGAGGGCATGAGAGCCTTGCAGCTACGGGCGCTGTACGCCGCCGGCCGCCAGGCCGAGGCACTGGACAGCTACGCCGACCTGCGCGACCGCCTCGCCGACGAACTGGGCCTGGACCCGGGTCCGGAACTGGTCGCCCTGCACCGCCGGATCCTCGAACAGGACGCTGGCCTGAGTGCCCCGCCGAGGGCGGCGATCGTCCGCAACAGCGTGCCGGCCCAGCTCGACGAGTTGGTCGGACGGGCCGAGGCGCTGACCGAGTTGCGTGCGCTGATTCCGGCCCGGCGGCTGGTCACGCTGATCGGGCCGGGTGGCGTCGGCAAGACCCGGCTCGCCACCGAGGCCGCCCGCGAGCACGTCTTCCCGGACGGCACCCAGCTGGTCGAGCTGGCCCCGCTGCCGGCGGGTGAATCGCGCGTCGCCGAGCAGGTGCTGGCCACGCTCGGTATGCGCGAGGTCGCGGGCGCCAGCGTCTGCGCCGTCGACCGGCTGTGCGCTGCGGTCCGGCAGCGGCAGATGCTGCTCGTGCTCGACAACTGCGAGCACGTGATCGATTCGGCCGCCGCGCTGGTTGCCCGGCTGCTGCGGGACGCGCCCGGCGTCACCGTGCTGGCCACCAGCCGGGAACCGCTCGGCCTCACCGGCGAGCTGCTGTGGGAGGTACCGCCGCTGGCCGTGCCGGGGGAGGAGGGCGACCTTGATGCCGTACGCCGTTCGGCCGCCGCCCGGCTCTTTGCCGTTCGCGCCGCGGCGCAGCAGCGCGGTTTCCGGCTCGACGGGAGGACCGCGCCCGCCGTGGCGCAGCTCTGCCGGCGGCTGGACGGCCTGCCGCTGGCGCTCGAACTGGCCGCGACCCGGGTGCGCGCGCTCGGCTTGCAGGGTGTGGTGGACCGGCTCGACGACCGGTTCAAGCTGCTCACGACCGCGCAGCGGGACATGCCGCCGAGGCAGCGCACGCTGACCGCGGTGATCGGCTGGAGTTGGGATCTCCTACCGGAGGCCGACCGTCGGGTGCTGGCACGGCTCGCGGTGTTCCGCGACGGCTGTACGCCGGAGGCCGCCGAGCAGGTGTGCCAGTCCGATCTCGACGTGCTGGCCCGGCTGGTCGACCGCTCGCTGGTGGTGATGGACGACTCGGGCGCGGGCCCCCGCTACCGGCTGCTCGAGTCGGTCGCCGCGTTCTGCGCCGAGCGTCTGGAGGACCCCGACGACGTACGGGCGCGGCATGCGGCGTACTACACCGATCTGGCCGAACGCGCCGATCCCCAGCTCCGTGGCCCCGGCCAGCAGGAGTGGCTTGCCCGGCTCGATGAGGAGACGGCCAACCTGCGCGCGGCGCTGCTCAATGGCGGTGGGCTGCGCCTGGCCAACGCTCTGACCTGGTACTGGTTTCTGCGGGGCCGGCTCACCGAGGCGCGGCGGGCGCTGGCGCGCTCCGGCGGTCCGGCCGAGGAGAGCCGTGCGGTGGCATGGCGGGTCGGGTTCGCGCTGTTGCAGGGCGAGCCGGTCGCCCCGGACGACGTCCGGGCCGTCCTGGCCGGCGATGTCGACGGCCGGGCCACGTGGTTCACGGCGCACGCGGTGATCGGGAGTGGTGACATCGACCTGGCGTTGGAGCTGCTGCCGACGACCTTCGACGGCCGCTGGACCGAGGCCGCGGTGCTCAGTTCACGAGCCATGCTCGCGCACGCTGCCGGTGACCTGGCGACCGTGGAGAGTGCCGCGAACCGCAGCGCCGCGCTCTTCGCCGAGCTCGGTGACCGGTGGGGTGCGTTGCAGGCAAACGACTGGGTGGGCGGTCTGGCCGAGATGAGGGGCGACCACGAGCGCGCCGCGGCGCTGCACCGGGAGGGGCTGCGCTGGGCCGAGGAACTGTCGCTCTGGCCGGAGGTGGGCAGCAAGCTGTCCTGGCTGGCCTGGATCGCGGTCCAGACCCGGGACTATGTGCAAGCCCGGGAGCTGGCCGAACGCGCGTACAAACTGGCTGTGGAACAGGATTCGCCGAGCGCGATGATTTTCGCGGAGACGAGTCTGGGCATGGCCGCCCGCCGCGAGGGCAAGCTCGACGTGGCCACCGTTCATCTGACGCACCTCGCCGACCAGGGGCGAGGTGTCACCCCGCCCGCCTTCTACCTGCCGATGGTCCTGGTCGAGCTGGGTTACGCGGCCGAACAGGACGGCGACCCGGCCGCCGGGCTGGCCCTGCACGTCGAGGCATTCGATGCCGCGCAGGCGATGGGGTCGCCGCGGGACGCGACCTACGCCCTGGAGGGAATGGCCTCGGCGGTGCGCTCGCCCGAGCTGGCGGCCCGGCTGCTGGGGGCCTCGGTCGCTGCCCGGGTGGCGACCGAGGCCCCGGCCGCCCCGGCGGAGCGGGACGAGACCGACCGGGTGAGCGACCGTCTGGTCGCCCTCCTCGGGCGGGAGCGCTTCGACGTCCTGGTCGCCGAGGGCGGACGGCTGAGTCCGGGCGAGGCCCGGGCCCGGCTCTGACCCGTCAGGCCAGGAGGCCGCGCCAACGGTCGGCCGACTCCAACATGTCCAGGCTGACCCGCTCCAGGAACGTCCCTGCCCTGGCCAGCCGCTGCCCCACGGGGCTGTCGGTCCCGGACGTCTCCGCCGCGGCCATCGCGGCCTGCGCCGATTCGAGCGTATGACGCGTGCCGATCACGACGGAGTGGTACCAGGCCTCGTCGTCGACCACGTAGACGTCGCGACGCCGCTGCGGATCGCGCTCGCGCCGGACATAGCCGTGCTGGACGAGGTAGTTCACGGCCACGGAGACGGAGGCGGGGCTGACCTTCAGCCTGCGGGTCAGCTCGGCCGCGGTGCGCCGGCCGTCCTCGGAGAGCAGCAGGTCGACGTGCACGCGCGCGGTCATCCTCGGCAGCCCCGTCCGGACCGCCAACTCGATGATCTCCTCTCCCGTCGTGCCAGCCGGCGGTCCGGCCGCGCGCGGGGGTGCCGGTGTGCCCCGCCGCGCCCGCTGGGCCGTCGCCTGGTGCGCCTGCTGGGGCCGGTAGCCGCCGGGGCCGCCGTTGCGTCCGACCTCCCGGCTGATCGTCGAGGTCGGCCGGTCGAGCCGCCGCGCGATCTCGGCGTAGGAGAGCCCGGCGGCGAGTCCGGCCGCGATGTGTTGGCGGTCCTGCTGGGTCAACCGTCCTCCTGGCATGTTGCCAGTATTGCCTTCGCTGTCATTCATTGCAACGTGGCATTGCATTTGAGTCCAGCGTCATTGCATCAATTTATCGCTGCTGACCTGCCGAAACCGCTTTCGACCGATTGACAGCCATTCTGATTGCAACGTAGCTTTCGAGCATTGGCAAACACGTACTATCGCGAGTGAGGAATGGTCATGGGTGAATCCCCGCATGCCGTCACGACGATGCCGACGGCGCGTCAGCTCGGCTGCCCCTTCGACCCACCAGCAGAGCTGATCGAAGCCCGCCAGCACAGCCCGATCAGCCGCTACACCTTCCCCGGCGGGAAACCCGGCTGGCTGGTTACCGGATACGACCTGGTCAGGTCGGTCCTGGCCGACCCGCGGTTCAGCTCACGCAAGGAGTTCATGCTCCATCCGACCATCGACTACGGCGACATCGAGATTCCCCCGGCGCCGCCCGGCGAGTTCCTCCTCATGGACGAGCCCCAGCACAGCCGCTATCGAAAACCCCTGATGGGCAAGTTCACCGTACGGCGGATGCGACTGCTCACCGAGCGCGTCGAGCAGATCACCGCCGACCACCTGGACGCCATGGAGAAGACCGGGCCGCCGACGGACCTGGTGACCGCGTTCGCCAGGCCCATCCCCGCCATCATGATCTGTGAGCTGCTGGGGGTGCCGTACCGGGACCGGGGGTCCTTCCAGGAGCAGGTCGACTCGTTCATGAACGGGGAGACAAGCGACGAGGACCTGATAGCGGCCTATACCGCTACCCAGAACTACCTCGCGGAGCTGGTGGCCGCCAAGCGCGCGAACCCGACCGACGACGTGCTCAGCGAGCTCACCGACAGCGATCTGACCGATGAGGAGCTGCAGGGGATCGCCCTGATCCTGCTGGCGGCCGGGCTCGACACCACCGCGAACATGCTCGCCCTCGGCACCTTCGCGCTGCTGCGTAACCCGGAGCAGCTGGCCGCGCTGCGCGCCGATCCCGCGCTCGCCGACCGGGCCGTGGAGGAACTGCTGCGGTACCTCAGTGTCGCCAAGACGTTCATGCGGACGGCGCTGGAGGATGTCGAGGTGGGTGGCGAGACCGTCAAGGCCGGCTCGCGGGTGATCCTGTCGTACAACACCGCCAACCGTGACCCCGAGCGCTTCGCCGACCCCCACGTACTCGACCTGCGCAGGCAGGACGGCGGGCACCTGGCCTTCGGTCACGGCATCCACCAGTGCCTGGGGCAGCAGCTGGCCCGCGTCGAGATGCGGGTCGCGTTCCCCGCGCTGGTCAACCGCTTCCCCACGCTGCGCCTGGCCGTACCGCCCGAAGGGGTCGCCCTGCGCCCGGAGACCGCGGACATCTACGGGGTGAAGAGCCTCCCGGTCACCTGGGATGCGTGACCGATGAGGATCACTGTGGACGCCGAGCGCTGCGTCGGTTCCGGAATGTGCGTGTTGACGGTCGGCGAGGTGTTCGACCAGCGTGAGGACGACGGCAGGGCGGTCGTACTGCGACCCGAGCCGCCCGCTGAAACGTGGGAGTTGGTTCGCGAGGCCGTCGACCTGTGCCCTGCGGCGGCGATCGTCCTGTCGACCGACCGCCGACCCTAGGGTGAGTCGGGCAAGTTTCGCCGTACCCCTGTCTCCCAGGAGCGCAGGGGTACGGGCCCGCGTGACTCGGCCCCTTCTACTGTGCCAACTTCGGTCGGTACGAGGCGATGATCACGCCGCTTTTCATGACCTTGGTGTCGACCAGCTCGAACGACGCCCTGACGTCCTTGAGTGGCGTGCTGACGCTGTCGCCGCCCTCGATGACCGGGTGGATCCAGAACCGGACCTCGTCGAACAGGCCCGCCTGGAGCAGTTGGGCGGTGACCGACCCGTAGCCGTACTGGAGGATGTTCCTGCCCTCCTGGGCCTTGAGCCTGGTGACCTCCTCGATCAGGTTCCCCTGCAGCACCTCGGTGTTCTTCCAGGTGGGGTCGGTCAGGGTCGTCGAGGCGACGTACTTCTTGACGTTGTTGAAATAGGCCGCGCCGGTGCTCGGGTCGCTCTCGTCCTGGTTCGGCCACGCGGCGGACATGCCGTCATAGGTGGCCCGGCCCATCAGCAGCGCGTCGGCCCCGTCCGTCTGCGAGCCGGCGAAGGCACCTGCCTCGTCGTCGAAGTACGGCATGGTCCAGACGGGGTTCTCGATGACGCCGTCGAGGGTGATGTAGGTCGAGTTGATGAGCTTTCGCACTGGAATCTCCTGGCTGTCCGTGGCGCTCCGTGTTGACACCCAGAACCTTGCCGTAACCCGCTTACGATTCGCTTCAGGTGCACTTACGCTGCCGGTTCGCGGTGGTGATTCGGGGCGGCCACCACCCGAAACCTGGTGCGGCGAGGGCTGATCGGCCGGCCCGGTGACTCTCCGAAGTGGACCTTGCTAAGATCCACGCATTCCCATACCCTGGCTCGCGGAAGACAGCTATTGAATGCGCGCCAATGGCTTCCGCCGGTCTTGGGGGCACAATTTGCCGTACAATTTCTTCCCTGCTGGTCTCGGCATAACGCCCTGGGTGGAATGCGTGCCGTCGGTAACCATTGACCCGCTTTTTGTCTGCCCGTGACGATCGCTGATCAGGGCGTCGGCCGTACGCGCGACGGAATGCGGCACTTCCGGTTCCTGGTGGTCGGCAACGCCGTCTCGGCGTACGGCAGCTACCTGGACATGGTGGCGCTCAACCTGTTCGCGTACGCGCTCACCGGCAGCGCGTTGCAAACCGGGCTGATCATGGCGCTGCGCCTCGCCACGGGCTTCCTCACCGGATTCGGCGCCGGCACGCTCGTCTCCCGGTTCGACCGCAAACGGATCATGGTGACCTCCGATGTCACCCAGGCGCTCGCGCTCATCGTCCTGGTGCTCGCGCCGACGGTGACCCAGGCATGGCTGCTGTACCTCGTCGCCGTCGTCACCGGTGCCGGCGCCACCCTCACCAACGTCGCCCTGCGCAGCAGCATCCCCGAGATCGTCGGCCAGGACCAGCGGGTACGGGCGAACGCGCTGCTCGCCACCGGTCGCTCGATCGCGATGGTCGCCGGCTTCGCCTCGGCCGGCGTGCTCATCTCCACACTCGGCTATTCGGGCGCCTTCCTCATCGACGCCGGGGCGTTCCTCTTCTCGGCCGCGAACCTGGCCCGGCTGCCGATCACCACGCGCGGCGGTGGGGCGGAGCCCGGACCGGGTCGTGCGTCGCAGCCGTCGGGAGTGCTCGCGGCACAGCTCACCGCCCTGCGCTACCTGCGCCTCACGCCGATCCTGCTCGCCCTGATCAGCCTGCGCGCCATCGACGCGTTCGGGTCGGCCTCGCACAACGTCGGCCTGCCGGTGCTCTCCACCGCGCTCGACCCGGAGCACCCGGCCACGTTCGTGTCCCAGTTCTGGGCCACCTGGGCGATCGGCAACATCGTCGCCCAGCGAGCCGTCGCGCGTTGGGCGACCCGTACCGGGCGGACCATCGGCGAGCGCGCGTTCGCGGTCGGTGCCGCGCTCATGTCGGTCGCGTTCATCCTCACCTTCACCGCACCGCCGTTGCCGCTGGCCATCGTGGTCGCGGCCATGGCCGGCGTCGCGGACGGCTTCACCGAGATCGCGTACACCACGCGGTTGCAGTCCGCCCCCGACGAGCAGCGCGGACACGTCTTCGGTTTCTCCGCCATGGCGGAGAACCTCGGCTTCGGCGTCGGCATGGTGGCCTGCTCGTTCCTGCTGGAGCGGTTCACCCCGCTGACCGTGGTCAGCACGTTCCACGGACTCGCGGTGCTGCTGGCCCTGGCGATGGTGGTCGCACTCTCGCTCCGGCGGCGGTCGACGAAATGAGGGACACGATGCACGGCACCCCTGGCGACCGGAACCCCGAGGACCGGCGGATCGCGATCGTCGGCATGGCCTTCCGGCTCCCCGGCGCGGACACGCCGGATGCGTACTGGCACAACATCCGCAGCGGTGTGACCAGCGTACGGAGGTTCGGTCAGGAGGAGCTGGCCGCCGCCGGGGTGCCCGCCGAGGTGCGCGAGTCACCCGATTTCGTGGCGGTCAGCGGGGTGCTCGACGACATCGACTCCTTCGACGCCGAGTTCTTCGGGATGAGTCCGCAGGAGGCGCGCACCGTCGACCCGCAGCACCGGCTGTTCCTGGAGACCTGCTACCACGCGCTGGAGAACGGCGGCTACGCGGCAACACCGCCCGACGTACGGGTGGGGATCTTCGCGGGGGTCGGCTACCACCTGTACCCGCTCAACACGTACCTGCGCAACAACCTGCCCGAGGCGCGTTGGGAGGGCGACTTCGCCTCCGCGTTCCAGGTGGCGGTGGGGAACTTCAACGACTTCGCGGCCACCCGGGTCGCGTACCGTCTCGGGCTCACCGGCCCGGCGATCACCGTGCAGACCGGTTGTTCGACCTCACTGGTCGCGGTGCACCTGGCCGGGCAGGCGCTGCTCGCGGGCGACGCCGACCTGGCCCTGGCGGGCGCGTCGGCGGTGCACACCCCGCAGATCCTGGGTTACCGCCACGTCAAGGGCACGATCCTGTCCCGCTCCGGCCGCTGCCGTGCGTTCGACGCGTCGTCCGACGGCACGGTCGGTGGCAACGGGGTCGCGGCGGTGCTGCTGAAACGGTACGACCGCGCGGTCGCCGACGGCGACACCATCCACGCAGTGATCCTGGGCGTCGGCGTCAACAACGACGGCGCCTCGAAGCGGAGCTATCTCGCGCCGAGCGCGACCGGGCAGCGCGGGGCCATCCTGCGCGCGCTCGACGTGGCCGGGGTCTCGCCCGAGACCATCGGTTACCTGGAAACCCACGGCACCGGCACCTACAAGGGCGACCCGATCGAGTTCGACGGCATGACCTCGGCGTACCGGGCACGCACCACCCGGACCGGATACTGCGCCATCGGGTCGGCCAAGCCCGCCCTCGGCCACCTCGACGCCTGCGCCGGCATGGCCGGCCTCATCAAGACGGTACTGGCGCTGAAACACGGGGAGGTCCCGCCACTGGTCGGCTTCGAGCGGCCCAACCCGGCGTTGGACCTGGCCGCCAGTCCGTTCTTCATCCCCACCGAGGCGCAACCCTGGCCCGACCTGCCCGGCCCGCGCCGGGCCGGGGTGACCTCACTCGCGGTCGGCGGCACGAACGTGCACGTGATCCTCGAAGCGCCACCGCCGGTCCCGGCCGCCCGGCGGCGACCCGAGGCCGCCGAGCCCGTGACGCTGCCGCTCTCCGCCCACCACCCGGAGAGCCTGCGTACGCTCGCCGGCAGATTCCGCGACCACCTGCGTGCCGACCCCGGACCCGACCTGGCCGACCTGGTCACCACCGCCGCGATCGGTCGACCGCCGTCGCGGCACCGGCTCGTCGTCACGGGCGCCACGCCAGCGGCGCTAGCGGACGCGTTGGACGAATACCTCGCCGGACCGGGACAGCAGCGCGCGTACCGGGTGGCGACCGCGGCACCGGTTCCGGACGGGGGAGTCGCACCGGCCTTCGTGTACGGCGGACAGGGCACCCCGTACGGCGGTATGGCCGCGCCGCTCTACCGGCGGTACCCGGAGTTCCGTGCCGTGCTCGACCGGTGCGAGGCGTACCAGCATCGGACCGGCGGACCCTCGCTGCTCACGCCGCTGCTCAGCGACGCCGGGGGCGACCGGGGCACGAATCCCGTCGCCGATCCGCCCGTCGCCGGGGCGGCGGTCTGGGAGACCGATGTGGCGCAGCCGGCGCTGTTCGCGTTCCAGACCGCGCTGACCCGGCTGTGGCGGTCGTTCGGTGTCACGCCACACGTCGTCGCCGGGCACAGCGTCGGCGAGTACGCGGCCCTGGCCGCAGCCGGCGCACTGTCGATCGAGGACGGGCTGCGGCTCACCGGAGTACGTGGCCGGCTGATGCGTGAGTACGCCGAACCAGGTGCCATGGTCGCGGTCCTCGCCGCCCGGCCGGCGGTCGACGAACTGCTCGCCACCGACCGGCGTCTCGACCTCGCCGCGATCAACGCGCCGGAGAACCACGTTCTCGCCGGGCCGGTCGACGCGGTCGACTCGGCCTGCCGACGGTTGGACGAGCGCGGGCTGCGCTGGCGCCGGCTCGCGGTGAACCGCGCGTTCCACTCGGCACTGCTCGATCCGGTCCTCGCCCCGCTGCGCGAGGTGTGCGGCGGGATCTCGCTCGCACCCCTGGACACGCCGGTGGTCAGCAGCGTGGACGGGACCGTGCTGCCGGTCGGGCACCGGCTGGACCCGGCGTACCTGGTCCGGCAGACCCGCGAGCCGGTCCGGTTCGACCTGGTCACGGCCGCGCTCGCGATGGCTGGCGACGCATCGGCCGCCGTCCCGGTGCTGGAGTTGAGCCCGCATCCGAGCCTGGTCGGGCTGCTCCGGTCGGCGCTGCCCGGATCGCCGGTGTTCGCCGCCCAGGATCGCGGTGCTGGGCTCGACCAGCACTTCGAGGCGGTCGCCCGGCTGCACGTGCACGGTGTCGCCGTGGACTGGGCCGCCGTACTCGGCCCCGGTGCCGGTCGCCGGGTGCCGCTGCCCGCCTATCCGTTCCAACGACGGGTCCACTGGACCGGACCGCCGCTGACCCGAACCGACCCTGGAGGCGTGATGGTTGACGTTGACACCGGCCGCGACACCGGCACCGCCGCGACCGGCGAGCCCGCCGTGCCGGAACTGGAGCCGGTGGTCGCACGGGTACGTGAGATCAGCGCCCGGCACCTCGGCTGCGCCCCGGACGACATCGACACCGAGCGCCCGTTCTTCCAGTTGGGTGCCGACTCGCTGACGATGATCAACGCCCTGCGGGAGTTCGAGGGCGAGTTCGGCGTACGGATCGCCATGCGCGAACTGTTCGAGCAGGCGGACACCCCGCGCAGGCTCTCGCACCTGATCCTGTCCCGGCGTGCGCCCGCCGCCCCGGTGGCCGTACCCGTCGCCCCGGTGGCCGAGCCGCCCGTGGTCGAGGCGCCGGCCACCGTGGTCGTACCCGAACTGCCGGAACCGACCGCGGCGCCGAGGCCCCCGGCGGTGCCCGAGCCGCACGGGCCGAGGGTGACCGTCGCCCACGGCTCCGGTCAGGCCGGCTCGGTCTCCACCGGCAGTCAGCGGGACCACGTCGACGACCTGCGACGCCGGTACGTGGCGAAGACCCGGCGCTCGAAGGAGATCGCCCAGCACTACCGGGGTGTGCTGGCGGACAGCCGAGCCGTGGTCGGATTCCGCACCGCGACCAAGGAGATGCTGTACCCGATCGCCGCGGAGCGCGCCAAGGGCGCGTGGTTGGAGGACGTGGACGGCAACCGGTACCTCGACATCACCATGGGCTTCGGCGTGCTGCTCTTCGGCCACGAGCCGGACGACGTCAGCGAGGCGGTACGCGAGCACCTGTCCCGGGGTGTCCAGCTCGGCCCGCGCAGCGTCGACACCGGCGAGGCGGCCGCTCTGCTCAGCGAGCTGACCGGGATGCAACGGGTGGCGTTCGCGAACTCGGGCACGGAGGCGAACTCCGCCGCGATCCGGCTGGCCCGGGCCGCCACCGGGCGCGACAAGATCGTCATGTTCCACGGCTCCTACCACGGGCACGCCGACAACGTGCTCGGCCGCTCGCTCGGCACCGGCGCGGACCGGGCCACCGTCCCGGTCTCCACCGGCATCCCGGCCAGCGCCGTCGCGGACCTGGTCGTCCTCGACTACGGGGCGCCGGAGAGCCTGGACGCGATCGAGGCGCTCGGCGAGCGGCTGGCGGCCGTCATCGTCGAGCCGGTGCAGAGCCGCCACCCCACCCTCCAACCGGCCCAGTTCCTGCACCGGCTGCGCGAGATCACCCGGCGGTACGGCATCGTGCTGATGTTCGACGAGATGCTGACCGGGTTCCGGCCGCACCCGCGCGGCGCCCAGGGCCTGTTCGGTGTGACGCCCGACCTCGCCACGTACGGCAAGCTGCTCGGCGGCGGCTTCCCGATCGGGGCGATCGCCGGCCGCGCCGACATCATGGACGGCGTCGACGGCGGCTTCTGGCGGTACGGCGACGACAGCCGGCCGGAGCGCGAGACGACCTTCTTCGGCGGCACCTACATCCAGCACCCGGTGTCGATGGTGGCCGCCCGTGCCGTGCTGACCCGGTTGAAGGAGCAGAGCCCGCAGCTGCAGCAGGCGCTGAACAGCCGGACCGACCGGCTGGTCGGCACCTTGAACGCGTTCTTCGAGGAGGAGGAGTACCCGGTCCGCCTCGGCCACTTCGGCTCGCAGCTCCGCTTCGAGCACCGGGCCGACCTCGAACTGCTCTACCACCACCTGCTGCTCAAGGGCGTGTACGTGTGGGAGTGGCGCAACTTCTTCCTCTCCACCGAACACACCGACGACGACGTCGACACGCTCGTCGACGCGGTCCAGCGTTCACTGCGGGAGATGCGCGGCGCCGGTTTCCTCGCCCGGCCACATCTCACCGCCGTACCCGCCACCGCCTCGCTCCCCACCGCCCCCGCCGTGTCGTCGCCCACCGCTGTCGCGCTGCCCGAGGTGTTAGGAAGGGCCCCTTCCTCTACCGAATCCGATAACAAGGGGCCCTTCCTTCCCCGGGTGGCTCCGGATTTCAGTGTGTACTTCTTCGGGGACTATCCGGGGGGTGCGGAGGGCGTCGACCCGTACGAGTCGATCGTCGACACGGCCCGGTACGCGGACGAGCACGGATTCCACGCGCTCTGGATACCCGAGCGACACTTCCACTCCTTCGGCGGAGTGTTCCCCAATCCGGTGGTGCTCGCCGCCGCGCTGGCCCGCGAGACGAGTCGGATCCGGCTGCACGCCGGTTCGGTGGTCCTGCCGCTGCACGACCCGATCCGGGTTGCCGAAGAGTGGTCCATGGTGGACCGGCTCTCCGGTGGGCGGGTCGGCATCGGCTGCGCGCCGGGCTGGCACGCGGGCGACTTCGTCCTCGCCCCGGAGAACTTCGGCCCGCACCGCGAGGTGATGTACAGCCATCTCGACCAGGTACGGCGCCTCTGGCGGGGGGAGCCGGTGCGACGCCGTTCCGGCACCGGCGACACCATCGAGGTACGCACCCTGCCCCGCCCCGTACAGGCGGCGCCACCGATGTTCGTGGCGGTCGTCGGCAACCCGGAGTCGTACCAGCGTGCGGCCGAGCACGACCTCGGCGTGGTCACGAACCTGATGAGCCAGTCGGTGGAGCAGTTGGCCGACAACATCGTGCGGTACCGCAAGGCCCGGGCCGCGCACGGACTCGACCCCCAGGCCGGGCGGGTGGTCGTACTCGTGCACACCTACCTCGGCGAGGACGCGCGGCGGGCCCGGTCCGAGGCGTTCGCGCCGCTGCGGACGTACATGCGCTCCTCGCTGTCGCTGTTCGGGCAGATGACGAACAGCCTCGGCTTCCAGGTCGACCTGGACGGCGCCCGCGAGGAGGACCTGGACTATGTGTTCGAGCGCGCCTATGACCGGTACTGCGAGTCCCGTGCGCTGATCGGCTCGCCGGAGGAGAGCGCCAGGCTGATCGACGCGCTCGCGGCGGCGGGGGTCGACGAGGTGGCCGCGTTGGTCGACTTCGGGGTACGCCCCGAGCAGTTGCGGGCCGGCCTGTCTCAGCTCGACCGCCTGCGCGCCCGCTACCACGAAGCCGCCCCGGTGCCGGCCGCGCCGGTCGTGGCGGCGGCGCCGCCGGATCGGTCCGGGCCGCTGTCGCACGGGCAGGCGCGGATGTGGTTCCTCGAACGGCTGCACCCGGGCCAGGGCGCCTACAACGAACCGACCGCCGTACGCCTCGACGGGCGGCTGGACCTGCGGGCGCTGCGTACCGCGCTCGAACTGCTGGTGGCGCGCCACGCCGCGCTGCGTACGGTGTTCCGCGAGCAGGACGGCGAGCCGGTGCAGATCGTACTGGGGCGGGGCACGGTGGACTTCGCGGTCGAGGAGCACACCGGCCGGGACGAGGACGAGGTCGTACGGGCGGCGCTGGCCGCCGAGACCCGGCGCCCGTTCGACCTGGCCACCGGCCCGTTGTTTGTCAGCCGACTGCTCCGCTGGTCGGACGAGCGGCACGTGCTGGTGCTCTCGTTCCACCACATCGTGGTCGACGCCACCTCCGCGACCGTGCTGGCCCGGGACCTGTCGGCGCTGTACCGGGCGGAGCTGACCGGGCAACCGGCCGATCTGCCCGACGTGTCCCGGGACTGCCTGGACCTGGCCCGGGAAGAGGCGGGCCGTGGCAGCGGCGAGCAGACCGGCGCCGACGCGAACGGCAGGCGCGACCGTGTCGCTGCCAACGGCAGGCGTGACCACGGTGCCGGCCTGGACTACTGGTGCGCGCGGCTGGCCGGCGACCTGCCGGTGCTGGACCTGCCGACCGATCGTCCACGCCCGACCACGCAGACCGGCAACGGCGCGTCGGTGTGGCGCCGGCTCGATTCGGAGCTTTCCGAGCGGCTGCGCCGCCTCGGTGGCGTGCACCGGGCCACGCTGTTCATGACCATGCTGGCCGGGTACGCCGCGACGCTGCGCCGGTTCACCCGTACCGACGACCTGATCGTGGGCACGCCGGTGTCGAACCGGCCGGCCGGTGCCGAGCGGGTGGTCGGGTTCTTCCTCAACACGGTCGCGCTGCGGTTGGACCTGTCCGGCGATCCGACCTTCGCGGAGCTGCTCGGCCGGGTACGTGACACCGCGCTGGACGCGTACGACCACGCGGACGTCCCGCTCGACGCGGTGGTGCGCGCGGTCCGGCCGGTACGGGACACCAGCCGGAACCCGATCTTCCAGACGATGATCGAGTTCGAGAACGACGACGCGTTCCCGTTCGACCTGCCCGGGGTGGACGCCCGCACGCTCGACCACCGGGCCGAGCGCGCCCTGGCCGACCTCAGTTTCTACGTGACCAACCACCGGGACGGGATCAACTGCCGGCTGGAGTACAACACCGACCTGTTCGACGGCGGCAGCATCGAGCGGCTGCTGTCGTACCTGGTGGCGATCCTGGAGGCGGCCGCCCACGATCCCGGTACGCCGATCTCGGCGCTGGTCGGGATTCTTCCCGCCGACCGGGACACGCTGGCCCGTTGGGGCACCGGCCGGCGCCGTGAACCGCCGCAGGGCTGCCTCCACGACGCGGTACGGCGCTGGGCGGTCGAGACGCCCCAGAGTGTGGCGGTGATCGGCGGCGGCAGCGTGTTGACCTACCGGCAGCTCGACGAGCGGGCCCGGGTGCTCGCGGACCGGTTGGCCCGGCTCGGCGTCGGCGCGGGCGAGATCGTGGCGCTGTGGCTGCCCCGGTCACCGGAGTTCGTCGTCGCCACGCTGGCGGTGCTGCGTACCGGTGCGGCGTACCTGCCGCTGGATCCGCTGCTCAATGGCCGACAGGTGCGCTTCATGATCTCCGACAGTGGTGCCCGCGTGGTGCTGACCACCGAGGGCAACGAGCCGGCGGACCTGCCCGACGGGGTCCGCCCACTCCACGTTGACGTGGAGGTTGACGAGGCAACGGTGCGGGGCAGCCTGCCCCGGGTGGCGGACGACCCGGATGCGCCCTGTTACGTCATCTACACCTCCGGCTCGACCGGCACACCGAAGGGCGCGGTGATCACCCATCGGAGCGTGCTGAACCTGTCCCGGTGGTACCACGACAAGCTGGAGCTGACCAGTGCGGACCGCAGCGCCGCCGTCTGCGGGCAGAGCTTCGACGCCTCCATGCTGGAGATCTGGCCGACCTTCATGGCCGGTGGCAGCCTCGCCATCGCCGACGACGCGGTGCGCCTGGACTCGATGGCGCTCGCCCGCTGGATGCGTACCGCCGGGGTGACCGTGGCGATGTTGCCCACGCCGATCGGCGAAGGGCTGCTCTCGCTGCCCGTCGCGGCCCAGCCACGCCTGCGCCACCTGGCCGTCGGTGGCCAGCAGCTCCGGGTACGACCACGGCCCGACCTGCCGTACGTCGTGCACAACGTGTACGGGCCGACCGAGACGACGGTCGTGGTGGTGGTGGACGTGGTGGCTGACGCGTCGAGTGCGCCGGACGGTCCGATCCCGATCGGCCGGCCGTTGGACAACATCCACGTCGAGGTACGCGACCAGCACGGCAACCTGGCACCGCTGGGCGCGGTGGGGGAGCTGTTCATCGGTGGCGCCGGGGTGGGGCGCGGATACCTGCACCGCCCCGAGCTGACCGCGGACCGGTTCGTGGACGACCCGAGCGGCGGGCCCGGCGCCCGCTTCTACCGCAGCGGTGACCTGGTCCGGTGGACCCCCGACGGGGTGCTGGTCTTCCTCGGCCGCGCCGACGACCAGGTGAAGATCCGGGGTAACCGGGTCGAACCGGGGGAGTCGTCGGCGGTGCTGCGCGGGCTGGACCTGGTCGCCGACGGGATCGTGGTGGCCCGTCGGGACCACAACGGGGACGCGTACCTCGCCGGGTACGTGGTGCCCGCGTCGGGCGTACCGCACCAGGGGATCGCCGAGCGGCTGGTGGCGGCGATGTCCGACAAGCTTCCCGACGTGCTGGTTCCCCGGGTCTGGGCGCTCCTGCCGGTGCTGCCGCAGACCGGTAACAACAAGTTCGACCAGGCCAACCTGCCGGAGCCGACGATCCGGACCGCCGCGCCCGGCCCTGTCCTGTCCGGCCCTGTCCCGCCCGGCCCTGTCCTGTCCGGTCGCGTGCCCCCGCCTCCGATCCCGGCCCCGCCGCCGGCTTCGGTACCGGTGCCACGGGTCGACGACCTCGAGCGGACGGTACGCGCGCTCTGGGCCGCCGAACTCGACCAGGAACCGGAGACGATCGAGGAAACCTCCTCCTTCTTCGCCCTGGGCGGTCACTCGATCAACGCTCTGCGCCTGCTCAACCGGGTGCACGAGGCCACCGGCGTCGAGTACCCGGCGCTGGACTTCTTCCGCGCCCCGACCGTCGGCGCCATGGTCGAACGGCTGTGTGAGCACGCCACGCCGGCCGCGAACAGCCACCCCGGGCGGGTACGGGGCACGCTGTGACCTTCGAGGAGGTGCTGGAGTACGCCGCCGTCCACGACGTACGGCTCACCGGTGTCGACGGCACACTGCGGTACGACGCCCCGGCCGACGCGGTGACCCCGGAGCTGGTGGCGGCGCTGCGTTCGTACAAGGGTCAGCTGTTGCGGTGGCTGGCCGCCCCGGCCGACGAGCGTGAGGTGACGCGGGCACCGCTCTCGGCCCAACAGAACCGGATGATGGAGAACGTCGAGCGGACCGGGAACTCAAGCGGCTGGAACGTCGGACTGCGACTGGAGCTGGTCGGCGAGTTGGATGTCGCCGCGTTGGACGCCGCCGTCGACGGGCTGCTCGCCCGGCACCACGCGTTGCGGGCCCGGCTGGCGCCCGACGGCGACGTCCGGACCCAGCGGATCCTCGCCCACCAACGGGTTCCGCTGCCCGTCGTCGACCTCACCACACTCGCCCCCGACCAGGCGCGCCAACGGGCCGAGCAGGCGTGCCGGGCGGTGGTGGAGCCGGCGTTCGGACTGGCGGACGAGGCGCCGGTGCGGTACGCGTTGATCCGTCTCGACCCGGGCGAGTCCTGGCTGGTCCTGGTCGTGCACCACATCGCCTGCGACGGCTGGGCCATCTCGGTGCTGCTGCGCGACCTGGCCGCCGGCTACCGCAGCGCGTACGCCGGGGGTACGGCCGACTTCGGTCCGCCCGCCGCCCAGTGCACCGGGTACGCCCGCTGGCAGCGGGAGCAGTGGGACGAGTCGACCCGACGTCGGCGGCTCGCCCACTGGGCGGAACACCTCGGCGAGGGACCCCTCACGCTGGACCTGGCGTTCGACGGTCCCGCCCCGGACCGGCCCACCGGGCGCGCCGCCACGCATCGGTTCGAGATCCCCGACGAGGTGCGGCTCGCGGCCGGGGCTCTCGCCCAGGCGCGGGGCGCCACCGTCGGCGCGGTGACGGCCGCCGCGATGGCGCTCCTGCTCGCCCGGCTCAGTGGGCAGCCCGACGTCACGCTCTCGGTGCCGCACGCGAACCGCTCACCCCGGCCGTACGAGGAGGCGGTGACCGTGATGACGACGGCGCTTCCGCTTCGGGTCCGTACGACCGCTGCCCCGACCTTCGCCGAACTTGTCGACCAGACCGCGGCCAGCCTCTTCGCCGGCATCGACAACCTGTTGCCCACCGCCTGGATCTACGGGCAGTTCCTCGGGCCGGGGGGCGGCGGGATGCCGTCCGGCGTGATGGTGAGCTTCGCGTTCCAGAACACCCTGGACATGCGGCTGGAGCTGCCAGGTCTGGCCGTTCGGGTGCACGACGTGCCGACCGACGCCGAGCGGGGCGCGCTGATGTTCGGTCTGGTGCCCGGTCCGGACCGGCTCGACGGCTACCTGGAGTACCCGTTGGACCGGCTCACCGGCGAGACCGCGCGCCGCTGGACGGCCCGGTACGTCGACCTGCTCGCCGATGTCTGCCAGCACCCCGACCGCCCGCTCGGCGACGCCTGACGTCGATGCGGGGCGAGTGGACGCAGGGGGCGCCGCGACCTTTTGTCGCGGGGCGCAGGGAGTGCCGCGACCTTTTGTCGCCACGGATAAAAGTGCGGCCCTTCCTGTCGAAAGTTGTAGACATGTCGATGCTAAGCCCGTTAGGGTCGGGCAACATCAAATTGTTTCGTCGAGGTAACCGGCGGCGCGGTTAGCTCACCGACCGAGGGCCACGGCTCGGCCGGGGGAAGTGGCATTCCTCCAGGTCAGCAGTGCCGGCAGGTCGAACCTGGCGCGTCGGCGCGCGCCAAGCCCGCAGCCACGTCGACCCTCTACACCTTTTGATGCGCGGCCGGATCCCGTCCGGCCACAGACCCGACCCCCACCCAACGTCCCCGTCTGTCCCAGACCTCAGGTCCGTCTGTCCACAGTGCTCCACCGGGTGGCCACGCCACTCCGGTTCCAGCGGCGTGGGCCAGGCGCGCGCCTGTGGTCCGCCGCCATGTCATCCATCGATCCTCGCGAACGCCGCTGCGGGAACGTCGGAAGTTCAAGGAAGACTCGCGAAAGGTATGCGCGACATGCCATCTTTCCCTGTACGACGCGGTTCGCCACGTCGTTTGCGACTGCTCACCCGGCTCGCCACGAGTCGGCCCAGCCGACCGTTGACGGTGCTCGCGGCAGCGGCCATCATGCTGGTCAGCTCCACTCTGGCCGCGGTTCCGGTGAACGCGCGTCCGGCGGACAACGGCACCGGCAGCACCTCCTCGGCGGGACAGCTCCAGGCCCAGGTGCTCACCTGGACGGCGGGCAACGACTTCCAGGCCTATCGCTCCGTCCCCACCACCGCCGTCGCCGGGCCGACCACCCTCGTCTTCGAGAACAGCGCCGCGACCGGAAACACCACCGGGATGCAGCACACGCTGACGTTCGACACCGGCAATCCCGCGTACAACCGCGATGTTGACGTGAACATCCTGGCCGACCCGTTCGACGCCAACCAGGGCCGGTGGACCGTCGACGTGGTGCTCACGCCCGGCACCTACCGCTACTTCTGCGCGATCCCCGGGCACGGCGCCATGACCGGTCTGCTCGTCGTCAGCGGCGGCGGTGGCGACACCACCCCGCCGACGGTGACGGCGCAGGTGACCGGCGACCGCGACGACGACGGCGCGTACCTGGGTGCCGCGACGGTGACCCTGTCGGCCAGCGACACCGGATCGGGCGTCGGTCGGGTGGAGTACTCGCTCGACGGAGGGCCGTACGGCACGTACTCGGCCCCGGTCACCGTCAACGCCCCCGGCGAGCACACGGTGAACTACCGGGCCACCGACGTGGCGGGTAACACCTCACCCGTCCAGTCCGTGAACTTCCGCGTGGCGCAGCCGTCGACCCCGGACACCACTCCGCCGACGGTGACCGCCGCGGTGACCGGTGACCGGGACGACAACGGTGCCTACCTCGGCATGGCGACCGCGACGATCTCCGCCACCGACACCGGCTCCGGCGTCGCGCGGGTCGAATACGCCCTCGACGGGCAGGCGTACGCCACGTACACCGCGCCCGTCATGGTCCACACCCCGGGCCAGCACACGGTCAGCTACCGGGCCACCGACGTGGCGGGTAACACCTCCGCCCCGCAGTCGGTCGCCTTCCAGGTCGTCACCGTTCCGGACCCGGACACCACCCCGCCGACGGTGACCGCCGCGGTGACCGGTGACCGGAACGACAACGGCGCCTACATCGACGACGCCACCGTCACCCTCACCGCCACCGACGCGGACTCCGGCGTCGACCGGGTGGAGTTCTCCCTCGACGGGCAGGCGTACGCCGTGTACACCGCCCCGGTCGTGGTGAACCAGTCCGGCCAGCACACGGTCAGCTACCGGGCCACCGACCAGGCGGGTAACACCTCGACCCCGCAGTCGGTCGCCTTCCAGGTGGTGACGACCCCGGCTCCGGACACCACCGCGCCGACGGTGACCGCCGGGCTGACCGGTGACCGCGACGGTAACGGTGCCTACCTCGGCGCGGCGACGGTCACGATCTCCGCCACCGACGCCGGCTCCGGCGTCGCGCGGGTCGAATACGCCCTCGACGGGCAGGCGTACGCCGCGTACACCGCGCCGGTCACGGTGAACACCGTCGGTCAGCACACGGTCAGCTACCGGGCCACCGACGTGGCGGGTAACACCTCGACCCCGCAGTCGGTCGCCTTCCAGGTCGTCGCGCCCCCGGACCCGGACACCACCGCCCCGACGGTGGCCGCGGCCGTGACCGGCGACCGTGACGAGGACGGTGCCTACGTCGGCGCCGCCACGGTGACCCTCACCGCCACCGACGCCGGTTCGGGCGTCGCCCGGGTCGAGTTCTCCCTCGACGGACGGCCGTACGCCGAGTACACCGCCCCGGTGACGGTCAACCAGGCCGGCCAGCACACCGTTTCGTACCGGGCCACCGACGTCGCCGGCAA
Source organism: Micromonospora pisi (assembly GCF_003633685.1). Taxonomy (NCBI): domain Bacteria; kingdom Bacillati; phylum Actinomycetota; class Actinomycetes; order Micromonosporales; family Micromonosporaceae; genus Micromonospora; species Micromonospora pisi. The sequence goes on from NZ_RBKT01000001.1 coordinate 7,388,185, forward strand.
CACCTCGACCTCGCAGTCGGTCTCGCTCACCGTTGCCACGCCCGCCAACCCCGACACCACCGCGCCCACGGTGAACGCGGCGATCACCGGTCAGCAGAACGGGAGCTGGGCGTACATCGGCAGCGCCACCGTCATGCTGACCGCGTCCGACTCCGAGTCCGGTCTCCACCGGGTCGAGTACGCCCTCGACGGGCACGGTTACGTGCTCTACACCGGGCCGCTCACGGTGAACACCCCTGGAGCGCACACGTTCAGCTACCGGGCCACCGACCGGGCGGGTAACACCTCGGGCACCGCGTCGGCCACCTTCACGGTGGTGGAGAGCGTCCCGGTGAAGCCGACCTGCAAGGTGACCGACACCCGACCGACGGTCTGGATCGGTACGTTGAACAGCGGCGTGGCGAACCGGGTGGTCGAGGCCGGTTGCTCGATCAACGACCTGATCGAGGATGAGCGGACCTGGCCGAGCCACACCGAGTTCGTGCAGCACGTCCGGGCGGTCGCCGAGCGCCTGCTGCTCAAGGGCGTGATCCGTCAGGGTGAGTACGGCGACCTGGTCCGCACGGCGAGCGATTCGGGCGTCGGCAAGTCCGACGACAAGCAGGGCTACCAGGTGCTGCTGGACCGCTCGGGTGCCTCGTTCGGTCTGTGGGAGCAGGTCGGCGCGGGTGGCTTCACCCGTAACGCCGACGGTTCGGTCACCAGCCGTCCGGTCGACGGTCTCGGCATGCTCTGGTTCCCCGTCCGGGCGTACGGCGACTTCTCGCTGAAGCTCCAGTGGCGTGACGACGCTCCCGGTGACGGGCGCGCCAACAGCGGTGTCTTCGTCCGTTCGCCGCAGGTGCACCAGCACCCGGAGGAGTCCCGCCCGGAGTGGGTGGCGATCAAGTACGGCCACGAGTTGCAGATCTACGACGGCCCCGCGGGCGACCAGTACAAGAGCGGATCGGTGTACGGCTTCGACCGGGTCGATCTCGACGGTGCGCAGGTCACCCCGAAGGGCACCTGGAACGACTACGAGATTCGCGTCGTCGGCCAGCACTACTCCGTGTTCCGTAACGGCGAGCTGATCAACGAGTACGTCAACGTGCCCGAGGCCGTCTTCGACCCGCCCCGCGCCGACGATCCCGGTGGTGCCGGGCGGCAGAACGCGACCGGCTACATCGGGTTGCAGAACCACAGCGCCGCGGACCGGATCAGTTTCCGCAACATCAGGATCGCCCCGCTCACGCCGTGACGCCGGCACGGCGCGTCGTCTGACCCCTTCCACCCGCGTGAGCGCGGTTGGCCGAGCGATTGGATACGACCTTTGAGCAAGCCAATGGACAGTGCTGTTCCGGGAGGTGGCCGATGACCTCGGTGACCGAGTCGCCGGGCGCTCGCCCGGCGGCCCCGGCCCGGCTCCTCGGATCGAGCGCCGGCCGGGCGCTGATGGTGATAGTGGTGCTGCTGGTGACGATCGGTGGCGCGGGTGGGCTGGCGCTCGCCCGTGACTCGGGCGCGCGTTCGGCCGAGCGGCCCCAGGGCTGCGTCGCCCCCGATCGCCGGATCCAGTTGTACGCGGTGGAGTTGCCCCGGGACCCGGCGACCAACCAGATCCGGCTCGGGTACGGGCTGACGCCGCAGACGGCGTCGTACCCGGGCCCGACGATGGAGATGATCGAGGGGGAGTGCCTCGCGATCACGCTGCACAACCAGGTGCCGGTGGCGACCCTGGAGCAGCTCCGTACCGACCCCGCCCATCCGCTCGGGGTCTCGTTGCACGCCCACGGCATCAAGTACACCCAGCTCTCCGACGGCACCGTGCACAGCAACTCGTACGTGCCGCCGGGCGCGTCGCGTACGTACATCTGGTTCGCCAAGCCCCGCGACAGTCGAGGATCGCAGGGTACGGCGGGCTACTGGTGGTACCACGACCACACGGTCGGCGGGCCGCACGGGACCCAGGGTCTCGGAGCGGGACTGTTCGGCGGGCTCGTGGTGCGCCGGCAGGGGGATGTCCGGCCGGACCGGACCTACGTGACCGCCTTCGGTGACCGTCAGACGATCAACCTGCGGCGCAGCCAGGACGCGGACAACTGTGACGAGGCGAACCCGCAGCCCGGCCCGACCTGCATGATCGCCAAGCTCGGCGAGCGGATCGAGTTCATCGTCATCGGCATCGGTAATGACATGCACACGTTCCACCTGCACGGGCACTCCTGGGCGGACACCAGGACGGGCATGGTCGAGGGGGCCAACGAGGCGCTGATCGACTCGATTCCGATCATCGACAACCGGACGCTCGGCCCTGGTGACAGCTTCGGCGTGCAGGTCCTCGCCGGCGACTCGGTGGGACCTGGTCACTGGATGCTGCACTGCCACATGCAGTTCCACTCGGACCTGGGCATGTCGACGATGCTGCACGTGCTCGACGAGAACGGGGCGATGCCGCCGCACGGCGGACCGGTTCCGACCGCGCCGGCACAGTCGGGGTCCGCGCCGGCCGGCGACGCGGCGGGCGCCCACACCAACCATCGCTGAGCCATGGCGATCGCACTGTCATCAACCCCCAACCTGATCGCCCTGCCCACCACCTGAAGGACTTTCGTACCCTCTCGAGGAGGAGAAATGGCTCAAGAACGCCATTTCCAGATGTCCCGATTGGTCGGACAACTCCGTTCCGACCCTGCCAACCCTCCACCTCCCGCCCCGGCCGGTGTTCTCCGGTCGCGTGGCCGGGGGGCCGGACCGATCCGCCGCGCGGTCGCGCTGGCGTCGAGCGCCGCTCTGGTGTTCGGCCTGCTGACCACGCCCGCCTCGGCCGCCCCGGACCAGAGCGTGGCCCAGTCTTCGCCGACCTGGGGCAACCAGGTGGTGAACGTACTGGTCTTCCATGGTCCGGCGGCCTCGCAGGACGACCCGGTGGCCAAGGCCGTCAACGCCATCAGGAAGCTGGGTAGCGAGAACGGCTTCTACGTCCACGACTCCGACGACCCGTCGGTCTTCACCCCGGACAACCTGGCCCGCTACCGCAGCGTGGTGTTCCTGTCGGCCAACGGGGTGACGCTGAACGACGCGCAGGAGGCGGCGTTCCAGGCGTACGTCAAGGGCGGCGGCGGCTTCGTCGGTATCCACGACGCGGCCCGCGCGCAGCCCGGCTCGGAGTGGTTCACCGGTCTGATCGGCACCCGTCCGGCGGCGAGCCTGCCGAACGCGGAGGAGATCGAGAGCGTCACGGCGAGCGGCAACAACCCGCCGAGCGAGGTCGTGGAGAACCTGATCGACGGGGCGACCGGCACCAAGTGGTTGACCCGTACGCCGACCGGCTGGGTGGTCGCGAAGCTCGGCGCTCCGAAGGCGGTGGCGCAGTACGCCCTGACCTCGGCGAACGACTTCCAGGGCCGTGACCCGAAGGACTGGACCCTGCAGGGCTCCGCGGACGGCAACACCTGGACGGACCTGGACACCCGTACCGGTGAGACGTTCTCGCAGCGGTTCCAGACCAAGCAGTACACGTTCAGCAACACCCAGGCGTACCAGTACTACCGGCTGAACATCACCGCGAACAGCGGCGAGCCGCTGATCCAGTTGGCCGAGCTGTGGCTGATCGGGCCCGACGCCGGGCCGGCACCGGAGAACACGGTGCAGCAGGCGGTCGTGGACCTGGTCGACCGGCAGCACCCGGCGAACAAGGGGTTGCCGCTGAACTGGACCCGGTCGGACCAGTGGATGAACTGGGATCCGAGCCCGGTCGGGCGGGTCCACACGATCGCCCAGGTCAAGGAGAACACCTACAACGCGGGGCTCGGGGGCAACGGCGCGTTCCACCCGATCTCGTGGTGCCGTGACTACGACGGCGGGCGGTCGTTCTACACCGGCATGGGCCGCACCGAGGCCAGCTACACCACTGACGCGCAGTTCCGCAGCCACCTGCTCGGGGCGCTTCAGTGGACGAGCGGTACGGTCCGTGGCGACTGCCAGGCGACCATCGCGTCGAACTACCGGGTCGAGCGGCTGACCACCACCAACCAGACCGGTCAGCTCGACCAGATCGGTGAGCCGCACGGTCTGACCGTCGCCCCCGACGGCAAGGTCTTCTACATCGGCAAGGCCGCCTGCGCGACCGGGGCGGTTGCCGACTGGAACAACCCGAACGTGGGTCTGGGCTGCGGCACCATCCACCAGTGGGACCCGAAGACCAAGCAGGTCAAGCTCCTCACCACGCTGAAGGTGATGGGCAACCGGGGCAGCGGCAGCGAGCTGGTGAAGAACGAGGAGGGCCTGGTCGGCATCACCCTCGATCCGAAGTTCGCGGAGAACGGGTGGTTCTACGTCTACTGGATGCCGCACGAGTCGATCGACCGGGTGAAGCGGATCGGTCAGCGTACGGTTTCGCGGTTCACGTACAACGCCGCGCAGGCGACGGTCGACCAGAACACCCGCAAGGACCTGCTGCACTGGGACACCCAGATCCACAGCTGCTGCCATGCCGGTGGTGGCATGACGTTCGACGAGTCCGGCAACCTCTACATCGGTAGCGGTGACAGCAACTCCTCCGGTGGTTCGGACGGCTACTCGGGCAACAACTGGACCCAGGCGTACGAGGGCACCTCGTTCCAGGACGCCCGCCGTACCTCGGGCAACACCAACGACCTCAACGGCAAGATCATCCGTATCCACCCGGAGGCGGACGGGACCTACACGGTTCCCGAGGGCAACCTCTTCACCGGCCAGGAGGAGGGCGGCGGCAAGACCCGCCCGGAGATCTACGTGATGGGCGTGCGTAACATCGCCCGGATCGCCTGGGACCCGGTGAACGACTGGCTCACCGCCGCGTGGGTCGGCCCGGACGCGGGTGCGCCGAGCCCGGAGCTGGGGCCGGCGAAGTACGAGACCGCGACGATCATCACGTCGGCGGGCAACCAGGGTTGGCCGTACTGCATGGGTAACGGGCAGCCGTACCGGGATCGCAGCAGCACCGACGCCACGGTCCTGACCGGCTGGTACGACTGCGACAACCTGAAGAACGAGTCGCCGCGCAACACCGGTCTGGTCAACATCCCGCCGGCCCGGGACAACATGATCTGGTACTCGCCGCAGGGTGGTGGGCCGGTCTTCCCGACCCGCACCGACGGCAGTGGCCTGCCGACCTACAAGCCGGAGGACGCGACCTTCACCCAGCCGTACCTGAGCGGTGGCGGCCAGGCGATCATGGATGGCCCGACGTACCAGCGCTCCAAGGTCGACGTGAACAGTGGCGTCGCGTGGCCGGCGTACTGGGACAACAAGTGGTTCATCGGTGACCAGTCGAACTCCAACAACCGGATCGCCGTCACCGTCGACCCGAGCAAGGTCGCCCAGGCCGGGGCCCCGGCTTTCGCCGAGGACCTGCGCAGCATCATCCCCGGCGGCAGCGGCACCACCCAGCTCCAGTCCTGGATGGACGCGAAGTTCGGCCCCGACGGCGCGCTCTACATGCTCGACTACGCCGGTGGCTTCTTCAGCCTGCATCCGAACCAGAAGCTGATCCGGATCACCTACCAGGGTGGTCAGGCGACCCCGAACCCGAGCCTGGCCACGGCCCGGTCGGTGACGCCGAGCGAGCCCCGGACCGTCGCGTTCTCGGCGAACCGGGTCGGTGGCGTGGCGTGGGAGTGGAACTTCGGCGACGGCAGCAATCCCTCGACGCAGGCTCACCCGACGCACATCTACAAGCGGTACGGCACCTTCCAGGCAACGGTGAAGGTGACGTACGCCGACGGTGAGGTCGTCACCGGGAAGGTCGACGTCAACGCCGGCTGCACCGCGGCCGACGCCCGGCCGACGGTCTGGCTGCTCGACGCCGACACCGGGGTCGCGAACCGGCAGGCCGGTGGTGGCTGCACGATCAACGACCTGATCGACGACGAGAGCACCTGGCCGAACAAGGCCTCGTTCGTCACCCACCTCGACGAGGTGCTGGCCGAGCTGAGCGCGGCACACGTCATCGACAGCCGCGAGGTGACGAAGCTGCGCCGGGCCGGGACGCAGTCCCCGATCGGCCTGGCCGCCGGGTACAAGCCGATCTTCGACGGGTCGGCGTACTCGCTCGCGGGTTGGCGTCAGGCACCCGGCGGGTCGTTCTCGCTGCGTCCCGACGGTTCGATCCGCAGCTCCGGTGGGCTCGGCATGCTGTGGTACGCGGACCAGGAGCTCGCCGACTACTCGATCAAGATGCAGTTCCGGGACATCTCCCCGGAGGGCTTCCGGGCCAACAGTGGTCTTCTCGTACGCTTCCCGGACCCGCGCATTCCGGTGGAGCAGCGTCCGGCCGGCAGTTGCGGCACGGTGGGTTCGGCCCGCAGCTCCCAGGCCTGGGTCGCGATCTACTGCGGCCACGAGATCCAGATCTACGACGGTGAGACGGGTGAGCCGCAGAAGACCGGCTCGGTGTACAACTTCTCGCCGAACACGCTGGACAAGGCCGGGGCGACCCCGAAGAACCAGTGGAACGACTACGAGATCCGCGTGGTCGGCCAGCACTACACGATGATCCGCAACGGTGTGGTGATCAGCGAGTTCGACAACACGCCGGGCAAGCAGTCGTCCCGCCAGGGCGACCCGCCCACCGACCTGCGGCAGTTCCTCAGCGGTTACGTCGGGTTGCAGAACCACGGCAACAACGACCTGATCGAGTTCCGCAACGTGCGGGTGCGGGAACTCTGACCGACCGGTGCCGGGTACGGGCGCGATGCCCGTACCCGGCACTGTGCCGGCTCGACCCACCGGGCCAGCGGCTGCTGGTGGGACGGGTCAGGCGAATGCGAGAATCGTCCGTTTCTTTGGCAAATCGGACGTACCCTGAGTGCCAGGTGTGGCGCTGAAGGGGGCCGGCATGGCATCTCCGGGTGACGGTCGGTCGTCGACCGGCCGGTACGGACACCGTGGGGCCGGTCCGTCCCGCCTGTCTCTGATCATGATCCTTACGTTGGCGGTCGGCTCGATCCTGGGTGCCGTGTACGTCACCGGCCGGGTGGTCGGCACGCCCGGGGAACCGCACCAACCGGTCGCTGCTCCGACCTCGCCGGGCGCGTCGCGCGTCGCCACCGCCCCGGCAGCCGACTCGGGGACGATACGGCAGCCTTCGCCACCGGCGCCCTCCCCGGCGGCGTCCGCCACATCCGACCGGGAACCGGACCCCGTCGACGACCCCGCCCGGCCACCCCTGGAGGGAAGCGGCCCGTACGGCAGCCGGATCAGTACCGGCTCCCGTGACGTGGCGCTCACCTTCGACGACGGCCCGAACCCGGAGTACACCCCGAAGGTCCTCGCCGAACTGGAGCGTTACCAGGTCAAGGCGACCTTCTGCCTGGTCGGGGAGCTGGCTGCGGCGTACCCGGAACTGGTCCGGTCGATTGCCGCCGCCGGCCATACCCTCTGCAACCATTCCTGGTCCCACGACCCGACCCTGGGCAGCCGGGCGAAAACGGTTATCCGGACCGACCTGACCCGCACCAACGCGGCCATCCGGGCGGCGGTGCCGGACGCGCGGATCGTCTACTACCGCCAACCGTACGGCGGGTGGACGGCCGCGTCGGTGGCGACCGCGTGGGAACTCGGCATGACCTCGGTGCACTGGGACGTGGACTCGCTGGACTACAACCGACCCGGAGCCGGCCGTATCGCCTCGATCGTCACGGGCCGCGTCGGCGCCGGCTCCATCGTGTTGATGCACGACGCTGGCGGCAACCGGCAACAAACCGTCGACGCGCTCCGGACGATCCTGCCGAATCTGCTGCGGCGGTTCAGCGTGACGTCCCTGCCGACCGGGCCGCCCCAGGTCCCGTCCGACGGGTAGCCCGTCGCACGACGACAGCGGCCACGGCTGACGGTGTCGAGGGTGTCAGGCCAGCAGTTCGCGGACCCGGGGGATGACCCGGGTGCCGTAGAGCTCGATGTTGGTCATCAGCGCCTCGTGCGAGAGTCCGCCCATGCCGTACTTCAGGTCGAAGCGGGTGGCGCGGAGAGCGGTCAGGTTGGTGGCGATCTTCCGCGCGACGGTCTCCGGTGACCCGACGTAGAGCGCGCCCTGCGGCCCGATCTCGTACCGGAAGGACTCCTTCGTCGGTACGGCGAATCCTCGGACCCTGCTGACCTTTCGGATGGCCTCCAGGTAGCGCGGCCAGAACTCCTCGCGGGCCTGCTCGTCGGTTGCGGCGACGTGTCCGGGGGAGTGCACTCCGATCGGTCGGGCCGGCTGTCCGAGCTGCTCCAACGCCTGGTGGAAGAGCTGGGAGAAGGGCGCGAAGCGGGCCGGGGATCCGCCGATGATCGCGAGCATCAGGGAGTAGCCGTACCGCGCGGCGCGGATGACCGACTGGGGGCTGCCACCGACGCCGATCCACGCCGGGAAGGGCCCGGACTCGGGGTACGGCACCACGTCCTGGTCGCGCAGCGGGGGACGGGTCTTGCCCTGCCAGGTCACCGGCCCGCCCTTGAGCACTTCGGCGAAGAGTTGGGCCTTCTCCTCGAAGAGCTTCTCGTAGTCGCCGAGGTCGAAGCCGAAGAGCGGGAACGAGTCGATGCTGGAACCGCGCCCGAGGATGACCTCTGCCCGGCCGTGGGAGATGGCGTCGAGTGTCGAGTAACGCTGGAAGACCCGGATCGGGTCGTCGGAGCCGAGCACCGTGACGGCGGAACCGAGGCGGATCCGGGTGGTGCGCGCGGCGATCGCGGCGAGCGCCACATCAGCCGCTGACAGTGGGAAGTCCGTGGTGTGGTGTTCACCGATGCCGAAGAAGTCCACGCCGACCTGGTCGGCGAGAACGCCCTCCTCGACGACGTTGCGGATGGTCTGGGCGTGGGAGAGGGGGCGGTCGAGTTTGTCGTGGGTGACGTCGCCGAAGGTGTCGAGGCCGAGGATGAGGGGGAACTTCCCGGGTTCGGCCGCCGAGGCGGGTACGGCGTCTGGCAGTGCGGTGGGCACGTCGGTTCTCTCTGTTCGGTGGGGTGGGGCGACCTAACCGGCTTCGGTCGATATCGCCAGCTCGAATCCGGCCCGGCGCAGCGAGGCGCCGAAGACGGGACCGCCGGGTTCGAGGAGGCGGCCGGCCCGCAGGCTGTCTAGTCGGACGGCGTCGTAGCCGAAGCGCTCGATCACCTCCGCTACGAGCTTGACCGCGCCCGGGTCGTCCCCGGCTACGCCGAGTGCACGGCGATCGGGCGAGTCCGCGGGTCGGCTCTGTTCCTCGAGTTCGTGGTAGCCGATGTGGTTGAGGGTCTTGACGACGGTGGAGCGGGCGAGCCGACGCTGGACGATCTCGCTGCTGCCGTACCGCTGGTCTTCGAACATCTCCTGCACACCGTCGGTCGGCGGCCAGTAGTTCATCGTGTCGACGACGAGTTTCCCGGCCACCAGGGCGGGATCGAACGTGGTGAACCGGTGCAGCGGGATCGCCAGCACCACGATGTCGGCGTCCGTGACGGCGTCGGCGGCCCAACGTGGCTCGGCTCCCGGCGCGAGAACCTGGGTGATGAGTGCGATCCGCTCGGGGTCGCCGGCGGCCGCGATCGTCACGGGGTAGCCGGCGGTGATCGCGACCCGAGCGATCACCGGGCCGGTGTGCCCGGCACCGAGCACCGCGAGCCGAGGTGGTCGTGGTGGGGCGGACGTGCCGTCGGTCATGCTTCCTCCTTTCCGGTGTGCGTGGTGACCGGTTGCGGTTGAAGGTGTTCCCGCAGCGCCCGCAGGATGTCGGCCAGCGCGTCGAACTGCTCGGGCGTCAGCGCGTCGCCGAAGTGTTGTTTGATGGCCCGCAGGTGCGGTGCGGTGGCGGCCCGGAAGATCCGTGCCCCGTCGTCGGTGAGCGAGATCTCGGAACCCCGGTTGTCGGTGGCGCACTCGTCGCGCCGGATCAGCCCGCGCCGCTCCATCCGACCCAGGTGGTGGGAGAGTCGGCTCCGTTCCCAGTCGATGCTCGCCGCGAGCTCCGACGACCGCAGCCGGGTGCCCTCTGTCTCGCTCAGGGCCAGCAGCACCTGGTAGTCGGCCGGCGAGAGGTTCGACTCCCGGGCCAGTTGTGCTCCCATCAGCTTGCGGAGATCGTCGGTCGTGTCGATCAACGCCCGCCAGGTCGCCAGCTCCCTGGTTGTCATCCGCCGCCGGGCTGCCGTGCCCGTGGCTTCGTCGTCCCGCATGCTCCGCTCCCCATCCGCTTGACGCGTCAAGGGTAGCTCACTGATTGACGTGTCAACATTGACGCGTCCATCACAATCCCCGGTGTCGGCCCACGGGTTCGGCGCCTGCTGAGCGCCGGCTTCCCTCGCCTCGGCCGGCCAAACGGGCCGGGTAGCGCCCGCAGTGCCCGGAGTCGTCCGACCTCGCGGAACACGTCCCTGTTCGGTGATCTATTGCCAAAGGAGCCGTAGACGTATGGTTTTTCGCGGTTAACGCATTTCACCCCTGAGCATGGAGGAGCGGAACAGAGTGGCGAAGCTCAACAGGTGGCTTGTCGCGCCGGGGGTGATGGCGCTGGTCGCGGTTGCCACCGTCGGTCCCGTACCGGTCACCGTCGCGGCGTCGGCGTCGGCGTCGGCGTCGGCGGCAGTGGCTGACGGTTGGACCGGCACATGGTCGGTGGCGTACGAGACCACCGGCGGCACCTTTCCGGCCCAGTCCACGACTCGCCAGATCGTGCACACCAGCATCGGTGGCACGGCGACCCGACTGCGTCTCTCCAACGTCTTCAACGACGAGCCGCTGACCCTGAGCGACTTCCACGTCGCGCAGCGGGCGTCGGGCTCGTCCATCGTCGCGGCCACCGACCGGAGCGTGACGTTCGGCGGTCAGGCGTCGGTGACGATCCCGGCCGGCGGCGAGGCCGTCAGCGACGCGGTGCCCTTCGAGGTGCTGCCGGAATCCGACGTGGCGGTCAGCTTCTACGCACCCGTCCGAGCCGAGGGCGTATCCAGCCACCAGTTCGCCTTCGCCGACCAGTACCTGGCGAACGGCAACGTCACCGGGGCGGCCTCGCTCTCCGTGATGCAGACCTTCTCCAGCTACTTCATCCTCTCCGACCTCGAGGTCCTGAACCCGGCGGCGACGGGTTCGGTCGTCGCGCTCGGCGCCTCGATCACCGAGGGGCACCTCTCGTCGTACGGCACCAACCGCCGCTACCCGAACCTGCTGGCGGCCCGGCTGAACGCCTCCGGACGTACGGTGGGCGTGCTCAACGAGGGCATCGCCGGCAACCAACTGCTCGGCGTCGGGACCGGACCGAGTGCCCTGGACCGGTTCGAGCGGGACGTGCTGGGCCGCTCCGGGGTACGTTCGGTGATCTTCGCGGACAACCCGATCAACGACCTCGCCAGCGGTCGCGAGCCGACCGGCACCCAGTTGATCGACGGGCTCAAGCAGCTCATCACCAAGGCGCACGCGGCCGACGTAGCGTTCTACTGCGCCACGCTGACCCCGTTCGAGGGGCACTGGGCCTGGTCACCATCGCGTGAGACGGCACGCGGCCAGTACAACGCCTTCGTCCGCGGCTCGGGCTCGGGCTGCGACGCGGTGGTCGACTTCGACACGGCTACCCACGATCCGGCCGCGCCGACGAAGTTCCGGGCCGACATCGACTCCGGTGACCACCTGCACCCCAACGACGTCGGCATGCAGGCGATGGCGAACACCATCCCGGTCACCCTGTTCGGCGCGGGTGCTCCGGTCCCGGCCCCGATCACGTTGGCCCAGTCCTTCAACAACACGGCAGTCTCCGCCGACGCCAACACCAACCCGGCGAACTTCGACGGCGGCGGGGCGAGCTTCTCCGCCGAGGCGCTCGCGAGCGGGGGCGCGGCGGCGGGCGGGACGGTGACCGTGGACGGCGTCAGGCTCGCGTGGCCGGCGAGCGCCGGTACCGGCCAGCCGGACAACACGATCGCCGCCGGTCAGCTCATCTCGGTCCCGGGCACGGGCGACACGCTCGGGCTCCTCTTCACGGCCGCCTACGGGCCGGCCTTCGGCACCGGCACGGTGCGGTACACCGACGACACCACCCAGACATTCAGCGTGTCGTCGCCGGACTGGTTCGTCGCCGCGCCCCCATCCGACGGCGCCAGCACGCTGGTGGCGGTCGCCGCCTACCAGAACCGGCAGGGTAACGCCCGGTTCGAGGCCCCGAGCGCGGTGTTCGGCGCGACCGTGCCGCTGACCCCGGGCAAGACCGTGGCTAGTGTGAAACTCCCCGTCGCGGGCGGCGTCCCGGTGCAGGCGGGACTCCCCACCCTGCACGTCTTCGCGGTGGGGTTGGGTACGCGTTCCTGAGTGACGTACGCACCACGGCGGGTCTTCCGGAACGATCTCCGGGAGGCCCGCCGTTCGCGTACCACGGTCACACCGTCCAGGAGCACGTCGCCCGAGCGCGGGTGCTCGCCGCCTGGCCCGGCGTCGCCGGCGGTGGCACGCGTCGCCGGTTGTCGATTATCGCCACTGCTCCCACCGCGCTGTCTGCCGGCGTTCGCCCGAAGGGCCTGAGCAGCCGATTGCAGGTTCTCACAAGGATTCCTCTGGATCTTGCATCAAGGATGGTGGCCGGCCAGGGGAGGCAGGATGACCGTTCGGGGTCAGGGCGTCGGCAGACGGCGTTGGTGGTACGGGGCGTTGGCGGTAACCGTCGTGGTCTCGACCATGACGGTGCCCGCCCGGGGTGCGTGGGCGGATCGGGGTTCACCGGCGGAACCGGTGCCCACGCTGGACGCCGATCCGGGCCCACGGTCCGACGTCGCGCCCGAGCAGCGCGACTCGGTGCTCGGCAAGGGGTGGCGGACCTCGGCCGACCGGGCATGGACCACCTCGGGAGACGCCGACGGGCTGCACGTCCTGGTGGCGGACGCCCGAGCGGGCTACCGGTGGCGGACGGCGGCCACCCTGACCGAGCCGGGATTCGACACCGATCGCTGGATCGGCAACGCCTGCGTGACCGGATCGGGCCGGCGGCTCGTGGTCACGTACGCGCCGAGGACCTTTACAAACCGCGCCGAGCTGTACGAACGCGGCGCCTTCACCGCCGTGGTGGACCTCGACACCGGTGCGGTGACAAAGCTTCCGGTGCTGTCCTCGTTGGCCTACTACAGCCCCGGATGCGGGGTCGACGAGAGCGCGGTGCTGACCCAGGGCCGCGACGCGGGCGAGCCGGGCAGTGACGGCACGGCGCAGACCCGGCTGATTGGCGTCGATGCCGTGTCCGGCAAGCTGGCTCGTCCGATCACCCTCTCCGGTCAGGTGACCTCCGCAGTCCCGATCAAGGGCGGCGGTGTGGTGGCCGCGGATGCCAACCGTCTGGTGCGAGTCGACGAGAAGGGCGTACGGGCCGAGGTGGCCCGGACGATCGGAGTGCCCTTCCGGTTGGTCGCCGGCTCCGACGGCGGTGTGGTCTTCATGGACCGCGAGGGTGACACCGGGCTGGTCCGCCGAATCGACGCGGGCGCGGTGTCCGGGGCGGGGGCGAGCGGGCGCGCTGCCGTGCCGGTCGTGGTGCATTCCGTGGCCCGGGGCAAGCTGACCGATGTTGACCTCGTTGCCGGTGCGGGCGGCCGGGTGTTCGTCACCGGGGAGGTGCAGCGGCCGGCGGCGACGGCCAGCGGACCGGTGCACATACTGGCTATGGCCAGGGACGCACGGGTCTCCACCCTCGGCGAGGCGGTGATCACCCGTGCCGGGTCGACGACTGCGCCGGACTCGCTGGGGTCGGGCGGCGCCGGATCGGCCGCCCGTCGAGTCGACCTGACCATGACGATTCGGGCGACCGGCCAGCGGGTCGAACTCTCGGCGGCCCCGTCCGCCGAGGTCGCCGACCGGACCGGTGCCGGTCGCGTCGCCCACCCGGTCCTGGACCGGGGTGGGCCGAGTGCCGCCCGGCTCGCCGCCGGTTCGGCGAGCGATCCGGTGGAGGCGGAGCGGACCTGTTCGGTGCCGCGTAACGACCCGCGCAACCAGGTACTGCAACCCAAGCCGCGCCAGGTCGAGTGGGCCGCCGACCAGGCCGTACGGGGTGTGCTGACGGTGCAGCGGCCAGCGGACTGGAAGAACCTGGGGATGCCGGCGTACACGCCGCAGGGACTCTTCCCGCCGGTTCCCCTCGACGGCGGAGGGTTCGTCCCGGCCCAGGTACTGCTCGGCATCGCTGCGCAGGAGTCGAACACCTGGCAGGCACCCAGCTATGCCGCGCCCGGTGTCACCGCGAACCCGTTGATCGGCAACTACTACGGCCGCGAGATCTACAACGACGACGAGGGTGACGACTGGGACATCAAATTCGACGACGCGGACTGCGGGTACGGCATCATGCAGGTCACCGACCGCATGCGGATGGCCGGACGGGAGCGGCCCGGTGACGATGCCGCCCTGCCGTACCAGACTCAGCGGGCGGTGGCGCTTGACTTCGCCGCCAACATCGCCGCCGGTCTGCAGATCCTCCAGGCCAAGTGGAACGAGACCCGCCGGGCCGGGCTGGTCGTCAACGGCGGCAACTCCATGTATCTGGAGAACTGGTTCTTCGCCATCTGGGCGTACAACTCGGGCTTCCACCCGCAGAGCGAGGCGGCGGCCAACAACGGGGCGTGGGGGATGGGGTGGCTGAACAACCCGGCGAACCCGAACTACCCGGCCAACCGCAGGGCGTTCCTGGAGTCCTCCGCCGCCGACGCGGCCAACCCGCAGGACTGGCCGTACCCGGAGAAGGTGCTCGGCTTCGCCGGACATCCGATCGAGGTGCTGGAAGCCCCGAACACGCTCGTGTACCAGTTCCGGCCCGCCCAATGGCTGGGCGGCACGCCGGCCGGCGGGGTCAACCGGGCGGCGGTCAAGCCGCCGGTCAACGCCTTCTGTGACGGCAGCAACGATTGCGAGCCCGGCGCTCAGCACCAACCGAGCGAACCTGGCCTCGGCAGCGAGCCGGCCGGCCCCTGCGCCCACACCAACGCCGCCGGTCAGTACGACCTCAAGTGCTGGTATCACGGGCCGGTCACCTGGAAGCCGAACTGCGCGGCCACGTGCGGCTTCGAGTTGCTGCGCTTCGATCCCGGCTACGTCTACCAGGACGATGGCACCTCGTACCCGCCCCGCTGCGACCTGACGGGGCTGCCTGCCGGCGCGCTGATCATCGACGACGTGCCCGCCGACGTCCCGGCCGTACGACCGAACTGCCCGGGCACGGGTGCACAGGCTGGGACGTTCGAGCTGGAGTTCGCATCCGACGCCACCGGCCTCTTCCCGTCGAAGGTCGACTTCCACCAGCTCGGCAGTGGGTTCGGTGGACACTTCTGGTTCGGCCACACCCGTACTGCGATCATGCGGGGTGGTAAGCAGCGGGTCACCGGCACGTGGACGCCCAGCTCGCCGATCAACGGCTGGACCCGGGTGATGGTCCACCTGCCGGAACAGGGTGCCTGGACCCGGCAGGCCGACTATGTGATCAACCTCGGCAACGGCAAGACCCGCCACCGCGTCGTCAACCAGGCGGTGCAGGCTCTCACCTGGGTCGACCTCGGTGTGTTCCCCCTGGCGGGCGATGCCAGCGTCCGGTTGAGCACCGACACCGCCGACGGCGTCGGCGAGGACAACGTCGCCTTCGACGCGGTCGCCTTCGTGCCCACCAGCAAGCCGTCCGCGGTCTACGTCGCGATGGGCGACTCCTACTCCTCGGGGGAAGGGGTGGGGCCGTACTTCGCCAACAGTGACTACAAGCGCTCCAACGGCGACGTCAACGCCTGCCACCGGTCGAAGACCGGCGCCTACCCGACCCAGGTCAAGCAGCCCGGACACACCAAGACCATCGCCCAGGAAGCCGCCGAGGGTACGGCCGCATTCGCCTTCATCGCCTGCTCCGGTGCGGTCACCCCGGAGGTAAGCGTGTCGGCGGGCAACGATCCGCCCGAGCAGAGCGACATCGACGGTCACACCGTCTGGGGTGATTTCGGTGGCCAGTGGGGAGGTCAATACCAGCGCAGCGGCGAGGTGTTCCAGGTCAACCAGGGCTACCTGGACGAGGACACCACCCTGGTCACTCTCACCATCGGCGGCAACGACGCCCGGTTCGCCGAGATCATGCGTAGCTGCATCGCCTCGTTCGACCGATGCTTCGCCGACGACCACAAGTTGACCAGGGACAACGGGCGCGTCGACCCGGAGGCGCTCAAGACCTACGAGAAGCGGCTGCTGTCGGAACTACTGCCCCAGCACCTCAAGGCAACCTACCGGGCCATCTGGGCCAAGGCACCAAACGCCGAGATCCTCGTCCTCGGCTACCCGCAGCTCTTCGCCGACCGGCCGCTGTCTGCCGGCTGCACCGGGCTGAGCACCCAGAGCATGCATTTCCTCAACACCCTCGGCGACCTCTTGACCATCGCCATCGCCAATTCCGTCGACGAGGTCCGCAGGGACGGGGTGAACATCCGGTTCCTCAACCCGACCCAGGCCTGGCGAGAGGGGAACATGCACTGGGCCTGCGGATTCTGGACCACCGAGTGGAGCAACGGGCTCATCGCCAACGCAGCACCAGGCAGCGGACAGGAGGCACCGGGCCGGGGCAGCTTCCATCCCACCGCCGAAGGCCACCAGCAGCTCGCAGCCCTGGTCAACACCCAACTGCACGGCGTCAGTACGGCGGCGGCGGTGCAGCAGCGCATCGAGACGTACGTCGCCACGCGTCCGCCAGTAGGCGCACGTTGGGTGGTCACGCCCGCCCAGGCCCTCCAGGCCGCCGAGACCTGCCTGCGTTTGACGGCTCGGGGAGGCGTTGTCGGCGACCCGTGCATGACCATGCCGATGTTGTTCCCCACGACCGGAAACGCCGCCGGTGCAGCCATCAACGACATGGAAGCCATCGTGGCGAATCCACCCTGGGTTCAGCTGAACCGGGTCAGCGAGACCGAGAAAGCCAAGGTCCTGCCAAATCGTAGCTGGATGGATACGGTTCCGTACCGGCCCAATCCGTGCCGTGCCCTGGACGACAACGGGCCCCGGCCCACCGGCATGCAGTGCGACGAGTATCCGTTCTACTCCAGCGAACTGGGCGGGGCGTGGGACTACATCGACGGCTACTACTCGGTCAGCTCCACCTCCCTACGTCTGGTCCCTCAAGGCGAGAACGGTGCCGAGGGCAGCATGTTGTCCTCCATGTACAGGCGCTGCTCGATCCCGACCGGGATCTACAACACCGGCGGTGGCCACCCGGTCAGTGTCGGCGCCCCATATCTGACCATTCCCTTCATTTCTGACCCACCAGCGGCGGCACCGTACACGTTTTACGTCTGCTGACCGCACGCACATCCGAACAACGTTTTCAGGAGGAAGCAAGGTGCGAGTAATCCGCCGACTACTGGCTACGACTGCCGCAGTACTCACTGCGCTCGTCGTGACGCTGGTCATCCCGGTGGGCGCCGCCTCGGCGGCACCGCCCATCGACCCCGCGTTTCCCGGCAGTTGGGCCAAGTGGACCTTCCACGCCGGTGGCGACTACAACCAGGTTCTCGAGATCGGTGGTGCTGGCGGTGCCGGTACCGCAGCTCAGCTCTACGGCGACAACAGCGGCTCCAATCAGGTCTGGTTCCAGGAGGCCGCCGCAGAAGGTGGACAGTTCCTTCACCCCGGCTACAACCGGTGGCTCTGCCTGGGCCGCAGCGGGAACGAGTGGGGGGCGAGGGTCGAGGTGCAGAACTGTGATGGCAGTTCCAACCAGCGCTGGGGCATTCCGCGTTACGCCCAACAGTGGTTCCTCATCAAGCCCTGGAACGATACGAGTGTCTGTATCGACGTACCCGGCAGCAACTTCAGCCAGGGCGTCGACCTGAACCTGTGGGGTTGCAACCAGAGCTCCGCGCAATACTGGCAGACCGGCCGCTGCTATGCGTCGGGTTGTGACGACCAGTGGCCTGACGTCACCGACTGCGACACCGCCGGGGCAGACGAGGTACGTGACGTGAGCCAGGACGGTGATCGAGTCGTACTGGTCTACTCGGCTGGGTGCCACGCGTACTTCGCCCGCCTCTCACACAGTTCGGGCAGTTGGTCCTCTGTCGATCTTGTCTTCTACCGAAGCCATCCCCGGGCCGGCCTGACAACGCGGAAGTTCGTCGTCAATGGCGGCGAGATGCGGTGGTCATCCCTGCTCGGCGCTGACTCCGAGGGTTCGTGGTTCGAGGCTTGCTACGAGAGTCCGCTGAACCCGGCGGACGGCAGGTTCTGTTCCGGCGGCGCGACCTCCAACTGATCGCATCCGATCTCGATCCGCACCGGTGCCGGCGATCTCCGCAGGCACCGGTGCGCCGATCTCCGAAGCGTTGATGACCTGCCGATGATCCCGCCACTGACTCCCCCCCGAAACGGCTGCGTTGGCAGCAACGGCGCCAGTGCGGCCCACTCGTGATTACTGATATCTCCTGGCGCCACAAAGGGTCTAACGAACGAGATTCATGATCCGTGAGACAGAACCTAGCGGTTTCCGATCGTGCCGTGATGAGCGTACGGGTTCTCGCGATCGTTAGCTTCGATGTACCGTCCGAAGTGGCGGTCCGCCGGGGTAGGGTCCGGCGTGCTGCCGCCTCAGCCCTACCTGGGAGGCACCGGTGGCCCGCACCATTGATCCATCGTTCCCGGCGCGCATGCGCCAGCTCCGCGCCGACCGGGGCCTATCGCTGCGCGACCTGGCCAAGCTGACCGTCTACGCCAAGTCCTACATCCACGAGCTGGAAACGGGTCTCAAGCAACCTACCGACCAGGCGGCGCGACGCATCGATGACGCCCTCGGTGCTAGGGGCGAGCTGTCCGCACTGGTGTCCGCAGACGGCGGGATCGGCCGCCGTGAGTTCGTCGCTGGCGGCATCGCAGTGGCGCTCCCACACCTGGTGCTTGACCACGGCCGGCAGGTGGGCTCTGATCTGCCCGTGCAGTTGACGGAGCGCACCGCGCGGCTCCGGCGGATTGACGACTACCTCGGTGGGGCGGACACCTACGAGGTGTTTGCCGCAGAGGTCGAGTCGACCCGCCGGCTAGCGCAGGGCGGTAGCTTCTCGGAGGCCACCGGCGCCGCGCTGTTGACGGTCCTCGGCGAGCAGGCCCAGCTTGCTGGCTGGGCCGCCTTCGACGCGGGTCGGTACGTCGACTCCGAGCACTTCTACCGGATGAGCCTGGATGCCGCTCGGGGCGCCGGAGACTCGGCGCTGGCCGGTAACGCGATGGCGTTCTTGGCCTACCAGGAACTGGCCCTCGGCCGACCTGGCGTGCCAGCGGCAACCTCGGCCGTTGAAACGGCGGGCGACGACGCGACGCCCGGCGTCCGGGCGCTGCTGCACAGCCGGAAGGCGTGGGCCCACGCGATCGCCGGCCAGGCAGGGGATGCGGCTAGGCACCTCGGTCTGGCGGAGAACTGTCTGACGGAGGCCGACGACCGGCCCGACCCGGACTGGGTGTACTGGGTCGATCGGAGCGAAATGGAGATCATGACCGGCCGCTGCTGGGCAGTGCTGCACCGGCCGCTGCGGGCCATCTCCGTCCTCGGGCAGGTCCTCGCCGCATACGACGACACCCACGCCCGGGACAAGGCGCTCTACCTGACGTGGCTTGCGGAGGCGTACCTCGACGCGAACGAACCGGAGCAGGCATGCGTCACCGCCGGTCGCGCCATGCGCCTCTCGT
This sequence comes from Micromonospora pisi, assembly GCF_003633685.1. NCBI lineage: Bacteria > Bacillati > Actinomycetota > Actinomycetes > Micromonosporales > Micromonosporaceae > Micromonospora > Micromonospora pisi. Next base: position 7,407,833 of record NZ_RBKT01000001.1, read on the forward strand.
TCGGCGTCGGGTCAGTCCGGCCCGCGAAACGGCTCGACCTGTTCCTCGGCCGCCTCGCTCCCTACGCAGCACTGCCGTGCGTCGGTGACCTGCGTGCCGTGGCTAGGGAGTGGGCCCAGCAGCGCCGACTGATTGCCGGAGCCACTCCAGGCACTCGCTAGATCCCGCGACGATCGGGGTAGCGACGACTTGGGGGTTACTCCAGGGATGGCGTCCCAGCAGGTGTGCTTCCAGGGCGTCGTACCGGTCGGCCGTGGTGTAGAGCAGCAGCCGCCACTCCTCGGCGGTGCCCTGCTCGCCGAGGTGCCAAAACACGCTGACGACCGGACCGATCACCTGGGCGCTGCCGGCCAGCCGTGCCGCTACTGCGGACTGTGCGAGGTCGACGGCGGCGGCACGTGTCTCGGTTGCCGTGGCCACCTGGAGGTAGTCGCTCATCGCCGGAGCTTAACGTCGTCTGCGGACGGATCGGGTGAGGTGGCGGACACTGATCAGCTTTCGCCCACCGTAGCCAGAGGCGACGCTACTTGTGGGCGCGACGACCTTTCAGTGAGGGGTGTGCGGGGTCGTCGTGCCCACCCCGATCGTGCGGGGCGTGGTCGGCCGGCTCGCTCGTACCACGTCCCCGCACCTCCCTGACCTGAGGTGGGCGATGAACAGCACGCGACGGAAGTGGTTCCTGAACCCCGATGAGGCGGCGCCGGGCGACCAGTCCGCTCCGGCACCGGCGCCGGTGCCCACGCCGACGCCCGTGGTGGAGCGGTCGGCCCTGGAGTTGGTGACGCTCGCGGTGGGCGCGGCGGCGATCGGCGGCTCCCGCTGGTACGGTGCCCGGCCGGCCATGCCCCGGCGGAACTCCGGGCGGTGGCCGGCATGACCAGTGACGCTGAGCGGATGGTGCGCGAGGCGCTGCGGGTCACCGCCCAGCACGCCAACGGCGGCCGGTGCGAGCAGTGCACCGACACCGGGTGTCCCGCGCTGACCAAGGTGCAGGGCCTGACCAAGCCGGGTGAGTGGTGATGGGCGTCGTGCTGCGCGGCGTCGTGCTGCGCGACCTGGTCGTGGTCCTGGAACCGGGCGAGTGGTACGTCAGGTTCGGCGTCCCGGCCGCGACACGTCGCACGATCCGGCTCGGCGATGTCGACCGGATCCACACCCGGCTCACCGGACCGGACGGCAAGCAAGAGGAGATGTGGGTGTCCGGCCACAAGGGCGACTGCCGCCCGACCTGCGGCCGAGGATGCATTGCCGAGTACGTCGCCCTGGCTGCCGTCGAACGGGCGCTGGTCAAGCGGGACGGCCCGCTGGTGATTCGACCGGACGAGGCGTTGTGAGCCGGAACGAGGAGCGGACCGACCCGGCCGCCCTGCGAATGGCCGCTGATCTGACGTGGGCGCAGCACCAGCCGGGCGGGAACATCTATCGGCCCGGAACCTGCTGGCAGTGCACCCCGGGCGGCTGCGCCCAGTTGCGCTGGGCGGAGGAGGTCCGCGCCGGTCGGAACACGGAGTATCCGGAACCACGGCAACAGCCGGGGGCGATCGGCTGGTAGGCGCACAGTGACCGATGGGGACGACGGGGGGCGGGGTTGACGAAAGTCACCTACAACCTGTCACCGGGTGCGGTCGATGCGCGGGACGAGTTGGTTGTCGGGTGGCGGTCGCGTCATGCCGACGGACTCGCTCCGGCACTCGGTGGCCGGCGTGTGGTGGAGCGGCGGATCGTGGCGAGCAGCGGCGGGGAGTCCCACGCCGACTCGCCGCCGAACCAGCGTTGCACCTCCGGAGATGGCGGGCGTAGGCCGCCCAGCGGGTAGAGCGCGACCGCGAGCAGCGTTCCGCCAGCGGACACGCCGAGGCAGATCCAGAGGGCCACGCGGACGCCTTCCACGGGACTGTCGCCGACGGTCGCGGCGACGTAGAGCAGGATTGGCGCGATCATGAACGCGGCCACCGCCCGCAGCAGCTCGACGATCGCGAAGACCCGCTGAAGAGCCGCGTTGCGCAGCGAGAAGCCGGCGATGAACAGCGCCGGGGTGACCGACGCGCCGACGCCGACGCCGATCAGCCCCGTTGCGATCAGCGTACGGGTGGTGCTGGGTGGGACGCTGGCGGCGATGAGTGCGATACCGGAGATCAGCGAGAGCATCCCCACCAGCGCGAAGTAGTGCAGTGCTCGGGTGGTGAACAGCTTCGCGAACACGATCGCCGCGATCACCGCCCCGGCGAACTCAGGCAGGTAGAGCAGTCCCAGCTCGAGGGGCGAGTACCGATCCCGAAGCACGACGCCCGTCAACGCGACCGCGGGCACGGAGGTCGCCGCCGCGGACATGGCTACCACTATCCCCACCACCGGCAGTGTGCTCGTGAGGGGGCGCAGGATCAGTAACGGGCGCTTGGCGCGGTACTGCTGGATCAGCAGGATGACGATCAGCGCCAAGCCTCCGGCCAGCGGCGCCAGCGTGGCGGTGTCGAGAGATCGGCCAGGCAGGAACTGTGAGGCTCCGTAGAACGCGGCCACACAGCCGGCAGTGGCCAGTACGACGGCGACCGGGGAACGCGTGGCCGTGTGGTCGGCCGCCGGCACATCCTGAAAGGTCAGCAGTGACAGCAGCAGCGCCACGATGGCGATCGCCGCGATCACCCAGAACAGCGGCCGCCAACTGTTTGCCTCAACTTGGACCCCGGCGATCAGTGGGCCCAACGCGACCCCTCCGAAAATCGACAGGTTCAAGATCACTGCCGTCGGGGTGAGCTTCGACGGCGGGAACCCGGTGACCAGCGGAGGTACGGCAGCGATCAACAGGAGACTGGTGCACAGGCCCTGGAGTATGTGCCCGACGATGAACAGCACCGGCTCGGTCGCTGCCGCCGCGAACACCGAGCCGACCACGAGGAAAGTGGTGTAGATGAGCATCATCCGGCGCTGGGGCAGATGCTGGGCGGCCTGCACCGACAGCACAGTGCCCAGCGCATAGCCGGCGTTGGCCAGGCCCACCGCCAGGTTCGTCTGCGCCGTGCTCATGTCGAGATCCCGGGCGATGATCGGCGCGAGCGGATCCAGCGCCACCGAGACGACCAGGTACGGGACCAGCGCGGCGACGACCATCGCCGCCACCGCCGGGTAATTGTGGGCGAGCGGTCCTTTCCTCGTCATTCCGTCAGCCTCGTCATCCCGGCGGCCTCGCCGACGGACCCGAGCCGGTTGTGCTCGGCCGCAGGTCGCGGGCGCCGAGCACGGCTCGATCATGGTCCAGGGTCAGGGCGAGGGATCGCCCAACTCGGTGAGGACGGAGGCCGCTGTACGTTCATTGATCCGTGCTGGAGGCACCGATCGTCCCACCGAAGCTACCCGGCGAGAGGGTCGTATGGGCGCGATTGCGCCGAAATCGAACGCGACCAGCCAGGCCCCTCAAGGAAGCCCGACACCGGCGACGGCGACCCGGTCGGTCTGCTAACCCAGACTCAGGTTGTGCTGCTCGAGCGCACTCTGAACAATCCCGAGCGCTCTCGGCCCCATGCCGTGCAGCTTGGCCAGCTCGGCGCGCGGCACCCCTGCGAGGTCACCCAGGACCGTGTAACCAGCGTTGTTCAAGGCACGCGTCGCAGGTGCGCCGATCTTCGGCAAGGTGTCGAGGGAGGAATCCACGCCTTTCATCATGTCGGATCCGGCCCATGGCCGCGCCGACCCGGAGCCGGAATCCCGCCACCGGAGGGGAGCGGGCGGTGGGTGGGTGGACCGACGGCCCACCCACCCCGGCCGCTCAGAAGTCGTCGTCGAAGCTGACCGTGCCGCTGACACCCACCTGGTACGCCGACACCCGGCGCTCGAAGAAGTTCGACAGCTCCTGCACGTCCTGGAGCTCCATGAAGGCGAACGGGTTCTTCGACCCGTACAACGGGGGCAGGTCGAGCTGGGCGAGCCGCCGATCGGCGACGTGTTGCAGGTACTCGCGCATGTCGGGCAGGGACATCCCGGAGACACCCTGTTCGAGCAGGTCCTCGGCGAACTGCACCTCACACTCGACCGCCTCGGCGAGCATCTCCCGTACCTGCCGGGCCATCTCGTCGTCGAACAGGTCCGGCTCCTCCCGACGTACGGTGTCGACCACGTCGAACGCGAACGCCATGTGCATCGACTCGTCGCGGAACACCCAGTTGGTGCCGGACGCGAGCCCGTGCAGCAGCCCCCGGGAGCGGAGGAAGTAGACGTAGGCGAAGGCGCCGTAGAAGAACAACCCTTCGATGCAGGCGGCGAAGCAGATCAGATTGAGCAGGAACGCCCGCCGGTCCTCGCGGGTCCTCAGCTCACGCAGTTCGAAGATGGAGTCGATCCAGCGGAAGCAGAACTCGGCCTTGCGCCGGATCGACGGGATGTTCTCGATCGCGTCGAACGCGGCGAACCGCTCGCCCTCGTCGGGCACGTACGTGTCGAGCAGGTTCAGGTAGAACTGGACGTGCACGGCCTCCTCGAACAGCTGCCGGGACAGGTAGAGCCGGCCCTCGGGGGAGTTGACGTGCTGGTAGAGGTTGAGCACCAGGTTGTTGGCGACGATGGTGTCGCCGGTGGCGAAGAAGGCGACCAGTCGGCCGACCAGGTGCCGTTCGGCCGGCGAGAGCCGATCCAGGTCCGCCAGGTCGGAGTGCAGGTCGACCTCCTCGACCGTCCAGGTGTTCTTGATGGCATCCCGGAAGCGGTCGAAGAAGTGCGGGTACCTCATCGGGCGCAGGGTCAGGTCCATGCCCGGGTCGAGCAACATCGTGGTTCTTGCCGTGCTGGTCATCGTGGTGCCTCACTGTGCGTCAGGATCGTGGGCAGGAGTGGGTACGGCTACTGGCAGGCTTCGCAGGACTCCGGGTTCTCCAGCGAACAGGCGAGCGCCTCGGCGTCGACGGCCAGCGCCGGCCGGTTGATCGCCACGGTGGCCTGCTGGATCCGGGTCGCCGGCCGGGAACGCAGGTAGTAGGTGGTCTTCAGTCCCGACTTCCACGCGTACAGGTACATCGAGCTGAGCTTCCCGATGCTGGGGGCGCTCATGAACAGGTTCAGTGACTGGCTCTGGTCGACGAAGGGTGAGCGGGCGGCGGCGAGGTCGATCAGCGCCCGCTGGGGCAGCTCCCACGCCGTACGGAACAGCTCCCGTACCTCCGCCGGCAGTGCCGGGAGACCCTGGACCGAGCCGTCCGCGCGCTTGATCTCGGTGCGGATCTCCTCGGTCCAGAGACCACGCTCCTTGAGCTCCCGGACCAGGGCGGTGTTGATCTGGAGGAACTCGCCGGAGAGGGTCTCCCGCTTGAACAGGTTGGAGACCTGCGGCTCGATGCACTCGTAACAGCCGGCGATCGAGGCGATCGTCGCCGTCGGGGCGATCGCCACCAGCAGCGAGTTACGCAGCCCGTGGGCGGCCACCCGCTCCCGTAGCGTCGCCCAGCGCTCCGTCTGCGACGGGGTGACCCCCCAGAGATCGGGCTGGAGCTGGCCCCGGGCGGCCCGGGTCTGCGCGTACGCCGGATGCGGCCCGAACCGTGCGGCCAGCTCCGCCGAGGTTTCCAGAGCGGTCAGGTAGATCTCCTCCGAGATCCGGGTGGAGAGCTCCTTCGCCGGCTCGGAGTCGAACGGCATCCGGAGTGCGAAGAACACGTCCTGCAGGCCCATCAGGCCGAGCCCGACCGGCCGCCAGCGCGGGTTGCTCGCCGCCGCCTCGGCACTCGGGTAGTAGTTGATGTCGATGACCCGGTCGAGGAAGAGCACCGCGGTACGCACCGTCTCACGCAGCCGCTCCCAGTCGAGGTCGTCGCCGGCCAGGTGCGCGGCCAGGTTCACCGAGCCGAGGTTGCAGACCGCTGTCTCGCCGTCGCCGGAGACCTCGACGATCTCGGTGCAGAGGTTGGAGAGGTGCACCACGTTGCCCGGTTCGGCGGTCTGGTTGCAGAGCCGGTTCGACGGGTCCTTGAACGTCATCCACCCGTTGCCGGTCTGGGCCAGGGTGCGCATCATCCGTCCGTACAGGTCGCGGGCCTTGACCTGACGCACGAACCGGCCCGCCGCCTCCGCCGCCCGGTAGGTGGTGTCGAACTCGTCGCCCCACAGGTCCGGCAGCTCCGGCACCTCGGCCGGGTCGAACAGCGACCACACCTCGTCAGCCTCGACCCGGCGCATGAACTCGTCCGGGATCCAGTTGGCCAGGTTCAGGTTGTGCGTACGTCGCGCGTCCTCACCGGTATTGTCGCGAAGCTCGAGGAACTCCTCGACGTCCGGGTGCCACGGCTCCAAGTATACGCAGGCCGCGCCCTTGCGCCGGCCACCCTGGTTGACCGCCGCCACGCTCGCGTCCAGGGTCCGCAACCACGGCACGATCCCGTTGGAGAGCCCGTTCGTGCCCCGGATCAGCGCACCCCGGGAACGTACCCGGGACCAGGAGATGCCGATTCCGCCGGCGAACTTCGACAGCTTCGCCACCTGGGCGTACCGGTCGTAGATCGAGTCGAGTTCGTCGCGGGGCGAGTCGACCAGGAAGCAGGAGGACATCTGGGTGTGCGCGGTGCCGGAGTTGAAGAGCGTGGGCGAGCTGGGCAGGTAGGCCAGCGACGACATCAGCCGGTAGAACCCGATCGCCTCGGCCGGGGTCTCGGAGAGTCCGCAGGCGACCCGCAGCAGCCAGTACTGGGGGGTCTCCACGGTCAGCCGGGTCACCGGGTGGCGCAGCAGGTAGCGGTCGTAGACCGTACGCAGTCCGAAGTACTCGAACCGCAGGTCGGCCGTGGGATCGATCGCGTCGTCGAGCTTGCGGGCGTTGACCGACACGAACCGCGCCGTCTCGTCGCCGATCAGCCCCTGTTCGTGACCGAGCCGGATCGCCTGGCTGAACGAGGCGATGCCCTGGCCACGTACCTCCTTGTCGACGTATCCGGCGAGCAACCGGGCGGCGAGCCGGGAGTACTGCGGCTCCTCGCCGGTCATCGCCGCGGCGGTCTGGATCGACAGCCGGTCCAGTTCGGCCGTGGTCGCCCCGTCGTAGAGGCCGCTGATCGTCTTCGTGGCCACCCGTAGCGGGTCGATCTCGGTCAGGTCGTCCGCCCACCGCGCCACCGCCCGGACGATTTTCTGTACGTCGACCGGCTCGGTCGCACCGTTGCGCTTACGTACGTGCATCTGGGTACGGCGCTGCCCCGGTGCGAGTGGACCACCCTCGCCCGTCACCATCTCCGTGACCGTCACCTGTCACTCCTCGTACTCGTCGTGGACGAGGTCCGAGTGCGCAGGCAGGCGGAGACGCGCAGCCCACGGGGGCGCGTCGCAGCCGTCGACCGTCCCACGCGGTCTCGGACCGCCGCGCGCGGTTCGCCGGGCGCGGCGCTACTGGCAGGTCTTCGGACTCGCGGGCACGGCCACGGAAACCCGTGTCCTCCTACTGGCCGTCGCTTCCCAGGTGACCGGCGGACGCCGGTGCTCCCAGTGCTCTGTGACGGCGGTCGTTCCCACTCACCGCTGCGGGGCAGTCCCGGATTCACACCGGGTTCCCTGTTGCCTCAACCGGCTGGATGCCCGGCTGAACCAGTTGCGTCACGAACTATATATGGGGTGGCGGAGAAAAACGAACACCAGATGTCGTGTCGGTGTGTTGCTCGGGCTGCCGATTTCTGTCCCAACGCCCACGGGCCGACACCACCGACACCCTGCCGGGCGATGCCCTAAGGTTGCCCGGATGGCAGGCGAGACGTCCTTTGCGTTGATCGGGTTCGGCTGGCGGGCGCAGGCATTCTGGCGGTTGTCCGCCGCGCTGCCCGACGTGACCTGCGTCGGGGCCGTGGTCCCCACACCCCGGGCACTGCCGGTGCCGTACTTCGGTTCGCTCGCCGACTGCCTGGCGACCGCCCGGCCGGACTTCCTGGTTACCGCCCTGCCCCGAGCGGTGAACGCGGAGGTTGTCACTGCGGCGGTGGCGAGCGGCGTACCGGTGCTGACCGAGACCCCGCCCGCGTCCGATGTCGCCGGACTGCGTCGGCTCTGGGACGAGGTCGGCGGATCCGGCCTGGTCCAGGTCGCCGAACAGTATCTGCTGATGCCCGCACACGCCGCCCGCGCGGCGGCCGTCCGCTCCGGCATCATCGGTACGCCCACCCAGGTCCAGGTCTCCTCGACGCACCAGTACCACGCCGTCTCCCTCATCCGTGGCCTGCTCGGTGTCGGTCATGACCCGGCCACCGTTCGGGCGAGCCGGACCACCGCACCGCTGCTCGACCCGCAGACCCGCCAGGGCTGGACCGACGACCCGACACCGAAGCCGGCCACCACCACCATCGCCACCCTGGACTTCGGCCACGGTCGCTCCGGGCTCTACGACTTCACCGACAACCAGTCACGTAACCAGCTACGGTTCCGGCGGCTGCTCGTCCGGGGCACCCACGGCGAGTTGCGCGACGACGAGATTGTCCACCTGGCGGCACCCCGGACGATCGTGCGCACACCGTTGGTGCGGCGGCAGACCGGTCACGACCTGGACCTCGACGGTTACGACACCGGGACCATCACCCTCGGTTCCGAGGTCCTGTACCGCAACCCCTATCCGGGCCAGCGCTGGAACGACGACGAGATCGCCACCGCGCGCATGCTGCAGGCCATGGCCGCATGGGTACGCGGTGAAGGCCAGCCGCCGTACCCGCTCGCCGACGGGGCGCAGGACCACCTGATCGGGCTGGCGATCGAGGAGGCCGCCGACACCGACCGTACCGTCACCACGACCACCGAGGCGTGGGCCTGAACCGGCCGGATGATCCGCCGCGTCGACCGGCCGCTCGGTGCGTGCCCAGCAGGTTCGCCGGGCACGCACTGACGTGCAGCGGGTAGCCGGTCAGGCGAACCTGTAGCCGGTCAGGTATTCCGGCACCACGATCCTGGTCCCGGGGGCGACCCGCCGGATCGTCTCGACCATCGTCTCCAGACGCTGCCGGTCGGCCGGCAGGGCGGGCGGCGGATTCTTCAACTCCGTCTCGAAGTTGTCCCAGTGCACCGGCACCACGATCTCCGGGCGGTCCAGGGCCTCGATCAGCCGGGGCAGGTACGCGTGCGTCGCGTCGCTGGACGCCATCGCGATCATGGCGATGTCCGGTGCCAGTCCGGTCACGTTGCGCTCCACGAAGTCGCTGGCGCCCATGAGGAACACCTTCGGGCCGTCCTTGATTGTCAGCTGGTAGGCGAGGGTGTCGCCCTCCGGCAGGTCGGCGACCGTGGCCGGCTTCGGCGGCTGGCTCAGCCGGACTCCCGGGATACCAACCGAGTACGCCGCGTTCCGGCTGTGCAGGGAGGCGACGACCTCGACGGTGAAGTCGCCGAATTCGAGCACCTCACCACCCTTCACCAGACCGAGCTGGGCCGACGGGATGCCGGAGGCCAGCCCGAGCTGGTAGGTCGTCATGGTGCCGATGACCCGCGCCCCGGTTGTCGTGGCGATGTGCGGTACGTCGTTGAAGTGGTCCCAGTGCGAGTGGGTCACCAGCACCGTCTCCGGTCGGCCCACGTGCTCGGCGATGGTGGAGGCGGCCACAGTCAGTGGCGTCGCCGGGTTCATCCCGCCGTCGAAGAGACCGGTCCGGTACCGGCTCAGGTACGGGTCGACCAGCACGGTCCGCTGGCCGATGTCGATCCGCCAGCCGGCCGTACCGAACCAGCGGAATGTCGCGGCGGCGCTGGCACTGCGCGTCCTGGTCCGGCTCGTCGGGGCCGAGCGCCCGACCGCGGCGGCGGGTGTCGCCAGTCCGGCGGCCGAGGTGGCGGCCAGTCCGGTCGCGGCGGCGCCGACGGCGGCGGTCCGGAGCAGGTTGCGGCGGTCGAGTCGAGGTTCGGGCATGACGAGGTCCCTCCGATCAGGCTCGGTCGGGCAGTGGTGTTCCCGGCCGAGCGGACGAGTGCCGGAACTCAACCACCGGCCGGCCGCCACCGTCCAAGACCACCGGCCCGAAGCGCCGATATGTGTACGGATATCGGCCCTGCTCACGGCCGTGCGGCTGGTCGCCGTCGAGGTCGAAATCGAGATCACTGACCGCGCAGGAGCTCCACAGCGGTCCGGGCCGCCTCGCCCATCGCCAGGTCGACGTCGATCCGCCGGGTGTCGAGCTGCCGCATCCGGGCGAAGATCGCGATCGCGTACCGGCCGCCGTCGGGATACTCGGCGACGCCGGCCTCCATGTGCAGCCCGGGCAGCGTGCCGGTCTTCGCCGACACCCGTACCGGCGGCGGGAAGCCGGACGCGATCCGGGTCCAGAAGACCTGTCGGGCCATCAGGTCCCGGACCAGGGCACCTGTCGGTGGCGGGCCGGCCTCCTCCCGCCAGATCAGCCCGAGCAGACGAGTTATCTCCCGGGGAGTGCTGGACGTCGTACGCTCCGGGTCCAGCACCCGCAGGGAGCGGATCCGTTCGTCGGACAGGGTCGGGAAGACCCTGACGAACTCGGCGTCATCCCGGGCACCGACGTCGATGTACATTGATTCCAGCAGCTGTCGTGGTCCACCGACGATCCGGGTACGGGTCAACCCCAGCTCGGCGGCGAGCAGCGGCAGCAGGTCCGGCCCGATCCGCCGTAGCAGCAGGTCGGCTGCGCTGTTGTCGGTGACCGACATCGCGAAGTACGCGAGGTCCCGCAGCGACAGTTCGATGTCGTCGGCGCAGCCCGCCGTACCCCAGCCGCCCAACCTGTCCTCGGCCCGGACGACGACCCGCTCGGTCGGGTCGAGCTGGCCGGCCGCGGTCTGCCGGGCGAACTCCAACACCAGGAGGATCTTGAAGACCGAGGCGAGCACCACCTGCTCGTCGGCCCGGATCGCGACCTCGGCTCCGCTGTCGATGTCTGTCACATGCAGTTGGGCGTCGACACCCACGACGGTGAAGATTCGGTTGATACGTTCCAGGGTCGGCACGGACAACGACAGTAGCCTCCAGCGGATCTGCGCTGATATCCGAACGCATATCCTCGGCTCCGTGGACCTAGCGCGGCACCTGCGGCAGTTCCTTGTCGTCGCGGAGGAGATGCACTTCGGGCGGGCGGCCGAAATCCTGGGTATCGCCCAACCACCGCTGAGTCAGGCGATCCAACGGCTGGAACGGGAACTCGGGGTCGAACTCTTCGACCGGTCCCGGCGCCAGGTCAGCCTGACCACCGCCGGGCAGTTGCTCCTGGTCGAGGCGCCCGCGATGCTCTCGGCCGAGGAGCGGATCCGGGTGATGATGCGCAAGGCCGGCGAGGGTGAGATCGGTACGTTGCGAGCGGGCGTACCCCCGGAGACCCCCGCTGTCACCCTGCAGGCGCTGCTGACCCGGATGGTTGAGCGGGCACCCGGACTCGACGTCGACCTCCATGAGTTGACCAGCGCCGAGCAGCTCCGGATGCTCGCCGAGGCTCGGCTCGACGTCGGGCTGGTCCACCACCCGGTGGAGGTCGACGAGCTTCGGTTCGGTTCGGCCGTGACGGTCCGGCTGGGGGTGGTGCTGCCGCGCGCCTCACCCCTGGCCCAACTCCGCGAGGTCACCCTCGCCGACCTCACCGGTCACGACCTGGTCCTCTTCCCCCGTGCCACCGCACCCGGCTGGCACGACGAGATCCTCGACGTGTGTCGTCGGTCCGGCTTCACACCCCGACGGATCCGGCACGCCCGCAATCCGGATTTCCTGCTCGGCCTGGTACTCGGCCGGCACTGCGTGACGTTCGAGCCGGAGTCGACGGCCCGGCGTGAGCCGAGGGTCGCCTGGCGTCCGCTCGCCGAACCGGTGCTGAGCCGACGCACGTCAGCGGTCTGGCCGGTCCGGTCGCCGCACCCGGCCGCCGGGACGTTCGCCCAGGTCGCCACCGAGATCCTGGGCGGTCCCGCGCCGACACCCCCGGTGGTCGTCGCCCCGGACCGGATGCGGCCCTGGTCGATCGTCTACACGCCAAGCGACGTGCGGGACGACCCCGGGAGGTCACACCGAGTCGCGGATTGCGGCCAACCCGACGGCCACAAGCATCCCGAGCGCGACGAGGCCGATTCGCAGCCAGGGGACGTTTCGGACGGGCTTGACGCCCACGGAGAACGCCACGCCGACCGTGGCGGTCATGACCACACACATGGCGATGCTCAGTACCCGGTACGCCACGCCGTACTCCGACCACCACGCCCAGGTGCCAAAGACGGCTGGGGCGAGCAGGAGCATGCTCAGCCCGATCAGCGGAAAAGCTAGCTGCCAGCGTCTCCAGGGGCTGATCATCGCGCGCTGTCCTCGGACGGGACACTCCCAGAGGTGCTGTCCCCGTCAACGCGTGACTGTTCCCCCGCGTCTCGGAGCCGTCCCGCCTGCCGATCGATCTCGACACGCTCGGCTGGCGCGAGGTCGTCTCTCTGGGCCAGTGACTCGGCGAACGCGTCGCCAAGCGCCTGTCCGTACCAAGAGTGACCGGCAGCGGCACGAAGGTTGACTTCTCCGCCAAGGACGGAACGGGCCAACGATCCGAGTGGGTCGTTTGCGCCGCGAGTACGAGTGAGCGCCTTCAGCACTGCGCGGGCGAGGGGTTGCTGGCTGATGTCGTCGGTCATGCCCTATCCCTGGTAGCCGGCGGGGTGCCGATATGCCTTGAGGTCCGGTAGTGCGGCAAACTCCAGTCCGATCCTGACCATCGCGATCGTTCCTGCCATGCCTCGGAAAGTGGTTTCGGCGTTGCCGTAGATCTTCGAAATTTCCTTGTAGAGGCCATATGCCTGCCATGCGTAATACGCTGCCACGCTGTAGCCGGCGACCGCGCCGATCCCGGTTTCGATTGTTGCCGTGCCGACCACCGATGCCAGGTTGACGATGATGAGAACGTCGATGAGCTTGCTTATCAGGCTGGTTATCACAGCGTAGAAATGCTTGACCGCCTCAGCCGCCTGCAAGTAAAGGTCGGCGTATCGGTCGCAGGCGGGGCGCAGAGCCATCGCGGCAGCCCCGAGGGCGACCTGGAACTCCTGCTCCGCTTCTGCGGCCTGGCCGCGCCACACAGCAGGGACCCCGGCTGCGCTCGCGGTCAGATTGCGGCCGACGTCGAATATCGTGTTACCGACGATCCGCCATGCGGCGGCGCAGTGCACGTACGACTCCCAGTCACCGCTGAACGCGCTGCCCCAGCCCTCGAACGGGTCGTGGCCGAAAAGCCACACGCTGACCTGTCGTAGCCACGCAGCCGGACTGATCAGGTCCGTCAGCGGGTTGATCTGCCACATCTCGATGCTAGTGGCGTAGTTGGGTGGAACCAGGTGGCGGGCCGGTTCGGCTACGTCGGAGAAGGGTGGTCGCTCGGTTGTCGGCCAGAGGTCGGTTCGGCCGGTGGCCAGCATGCCTCGAATTGCAGCCGGATCTTGAGCGCCGGGATAGTCCTGGTCCAGCCGTGCGGCGGCCGAGGTGTCCGATGCGGCGTAGTCCCGCTGCGCCATGTTGATCTGGGTGGCGGCACTGCTTGTCAAGGCACGGAGACGTTCCAGGGCCTCGGTCATTCGCGTGTACGCGCTCTCGTGCGAGCCGGCGAAGATGGAGATCCAACCGCGTTCGTCGAACTCCAATTCGCAGTGCTGGATGGTGTACCGCAGTGTGTCGTCGGCGTCGCCGGATGCGCGGTGGAGCACGTTGTACAGCCCGTCGAGGCCGGCTGGGTCCACATAGAAGCCGCTCATGTTCCCCCGTCGAACGTCGGTCGGCACCTCGCGGCAGGCTAGTGGCGGGCGATCGCCAGAGTCAACGGTTCGTCGCCATCGGTAACGGATCGGACAGTGACGCGGTGAGCCGTCGATGCCCGCCGCCGCTGACGGTGCTCCTGGCGGGTGTTGTGTCTCCTGGCCCGGTCAACGTACGGCGGTGGCCATCCGACGCACCGCCTCGGTAATGATCTCCGGGGAGGTGGCGAGGTTGAACCGGACATGGCCGGTGCCTCCGGTGCCGAAGGCGGGTCCGGGCACGAACGCCACCCGGCCCTGTGCCAGGAACACCTCCGCCGGGTCGGCGGGCAGACCCAGGGCCCGGCAGTCCAGCCAGGCCAGGTAGGTGCCGTCCGGCGGCCGGTACCGAACCAGCGGAAGCTCCTCGGCGAGTAGTTCGCCGAGGAGCCGCCGATTGTCGTCGAGGCCCGCCAGCAGGCCGTCCAGCCAGGCGCCGCCGAGTCGTAACGCCGCGCTGTGGGCGATGACGCCGAGGTGGCTGGGGCCGTCGCCGACCTCCGGCGGCATCCGTGCCAGGTCGACCGCCGCCTCCGGTCCGGCCACCGCCACCGCCGCCTTGAGCCCGGCCAGGTTCCACGCCTTCGACGCCGAGAGCAGCGCGAAGGCGTTCGCCGCGGCCGGCACTGACAGGTACGGGACGAACGTCGCGCCCGCGTACACCAGCGGCGCGTGGATCTCGTCCGCCACGACCCGTACGCCGTGCCGCTCGGCCAACTCGGCGACCGTGGTCAACTCCTCGCGGGTGTGCACCGTTCCGGTCGGATTGTGCGGGCTGCAGAGCAGGTAGGCGGCGCGCCGCCCGCCGGCCACGGCGTCGGCGAACGCCCGGTCGAGGGCCTCCGGGTCGAGCCGGTGCCGCGCGTCCAGCGGGGCCTCGACGATCCGCCGGTCCAGGCTGCGCAGGAACTGGTAGAAGGGCTGGTAGACCGGGGGACTGACCACCACCGCGTCGCCGTCACCGGTGACCAGCTTGAGTACTTCGACGATGCCCATCATCACGTCCGGTACGACCGTGGTGTGTGCGATCTCGGGCGTCCAGCCCCACCGTTCGGTGGCGAAGCCGGCGAGTGCCTCCGCGTAGCCGGTGCCGTGCGGATACCCGGTGTCGCCGAGCGCGATGGCGGTGGTGAGCGCCCGGACGACCGGTTCGGCCAGGGGTACGTCCATCTCCGCGACCCAGAGTGGGAGCACGTCCGACGGGTACCGCCGCCACTTCTCGCTCGTACGGAGGCGTAGCTCGTCCAGCGACACGTGAAAGGGGCTGCCCACAGCCGCAGACGTTACCTCAGTCGTGATCGATCCGTCCCGTACCGGCAGGCGTGGACACCCGGCCGAAACGAGTGGTGGGCCGGCGCCCGGCCGGCCCACCACCTGTCAACGTGCGATCACGACGGGCTCAGAGCTTCGCGCAGTCACCGCTGCGGGCGCCGTTCACCTTGTTCGGCGCACCGAAGTCCTTGACCTGGGCGCTGTTGCCCGAGCAGCTCAACGCCCCGTTGAGCCGGTTGCCCACCAGCAGCGGCCCGTACGCGCCCGCCAGCCGGCTGTACCGCTCGTTCGCCGAGACCTGGGTGTTGTTCGACAGCGCGACCGCGCCGTTGAACGTGCTCCCGGCGATGGTCACGTCACGCGTGGTCCCGGTGATCTGGGCCGCCCCGTTCAGGGTGGAGCCGAACATCTGCACGGCCTGCGCACCGGCCGACACCAGCGTCCCGTTGATCGAGCTGTCCCGGACCACCAGGGACGCGCCGGCACGTACCGTCACCGCGCCGTTGACCTGGGCGTTCGTCAGACAGGTGACGCCCTGCTCGACGACCACCCGCGACTGCCGCCCGGTCAGGGTGGTGGTGCAGGCGGGGGAGGAGCCGGGCAACACGGTGGCCCGGTAGCTCTCGGGCGTACCGATGTTGCCGGCCGGGTCGATCGCCCGGTGCTCGACCAGGTGCGTGCCGAAGCCCGGTACGAAGCCGCCGCTCGGGTGGTCGTCCGGCAGGGTCTGCTCGAACGTGGCCCGGGAGAGCCCGCCGGTGCCGAGGTTGCCGTACGTCAGCGCCTTCACGCTCGTCCCGGAGTGGCGGAACTGGAACGGCGAGGAGGGCATCGGCTGTTCCGGGAAGCCGAAGTAGTTGAACCAGCCGTCGTTGTCCAACCGGAGCTGACCGACGACGTACCGCTTCTCGTCGTAGCCGGCCTGGTTGTCCTGCGGGTCCAGCCACATGTCCCAGCCGTCGAAGTAGACCGGGTGCTCCACTGCGCCGGGCAGCCGGGTCAGCGGCGCCGACAGCGTCCGGGGCGCGGTCGGCAGGGCGTTGTCGACGGTCCATTCGATCTGGTCGGAGACGCCGCCCGGGTCGGCCGGGTCGGTCACCCGCGCACTCAGCTTGTGGGTGCCGGGGGCCAGCTTCAGTGCAGCGAGGTCGAGGATCCGGCTGTTGCTCGGGTTCGGCAACGCCTTCCCGTTGAGCGACCAGGAGACGTCGACGATCCGGTCGGTCGGGTGGTTGGTCTCCACGAAGACGACCTCGTCGCCGGCGACCGGCTGGGTGGTGATCGTCGCCGAGGTGATGTCCGCCTCGGGGGCCGACGGTACGGCGGTGGTGTCTCCGACCGTCCACTCCCGGGTCTGCACGAACCGGGGTCCGTTGTAGCCGGAGTCCGAGGCGGTGTTGTTCGTCGACGGGTTCCGTACCCAGTCGATGCCGTCCGGACCCACCGGGTCGCGTACCTCGACGTGCACCACCGTGCCGGCGGGCAGATCGAGCGGGTCCAGGTCGAGGCTGCGGCTGTTCCGGGTGTCCAGTACGGGGCCGTCGGCCCCACCGATCCGCCAGGTCACCTGGAGCTCGTGGTAGCGCGGTTGTCCGGTCTCGACCCAGAGCACGCCGTCGCCGGGTACGGTGCCGAGCGGCGCCTGCCCCATGTTCATCTGACCGGCGTTGCGCATCCCGGTGATCCGGGCCACCATGTTCTCCCGGCCGATCTGGTCCAGGTCGAACCCGATCCACCGCATCATCGAGTGCTCGCTCGGACGACGCTGGCCGCAGGGGTACGTGCCGCCGCCCTCGTGCAACCCGATCGTGCCACCGGAGAGGCTTTCCTCGCCCAACCAGCGGAACCACTTGTGCTGGTCGGCGATCATCTGCCGCTCGTCCGAGTAGGTGGTGTGGTGGAAGCTGCTCGGCTCGTTGCCGGTGTAGCAGTTCCGGATCACGTCACGGGAGCTGTACGGGTACTCGTCGGCCAGGGTGCCGAGCGAGTGTCCCAGCTCGTGCAGTGAGATCAGTGGACCCTGCGGCGAGCCGCCGGAGGTGGTCGCGTTCGTGCCGCCGATCCCGCCGTACGTGAACGTGTTGAAGATGGCGAGCGACTGCACGTTCTGCGCCGTGCGGGGCAGGCCCAGCACGGGGGTGACGTACCTGTCCATGATCCGGTTGTGGGCCTGGTTGCCGGTCTCGCAGGGGTTCACCCCCTCCGGGTAGTAGCCGGCGTAGCTCTGGCAGTTCAGCGGCGCTCCGCCGTAGACCGTTCCCCGGGAGAGCGGGTCGGCACAGCCGTTCTGGTAGATCATCCGCAGGGCGGTGTTCTTCGCGTCGATCGGACCCTCGCGCTCACCGGTGTCCCGGATCGTTCCGTCCGGGTTCCGGACCCGCCCGTCCGGGTCGCAGCGGACGCCGTAGTCGATGGAGGCGAGCTCGACCGCGTACACGTTGATGTAGTCGCGGTAGGAGCGGAACGGCTCGGTGGCCCACATGACGGCGAGGTTGCGGTCCACGTCGGCGAAGAAGAGGCTCTGCTGGTCCGCCTGGTAGCCGTCACCCATGATGACCAGGTTGAGTCGTTCGGTGGCCGGGCCGGTGACCTGGATCGGATGAACCTTCGGCTCCGGCAGCGGCGCGTTGTCGGCCAGTGCGGCCGGGACCGGTCCGGCGACCAGCAGACTCGCCGCCAGGCCCGCCACCGCGAGCGTTGCTCTCCAGCGTCTCACAAGCTTCACCTCACCTTTCAGGTGCCGGTACGACGCCGGCACGCGACTGTCTGGCGGTGCTCGGAGTGGAATCCGCCCGGCCAACTCCAGCGGGGGCAGGAAGTGATCCGCCAACATCTATTCCGGGTCGCTGCACCGTATCCGCCGGCCTCGATCGACAGCACCGGACACCTGACGGAAGTTCCACGTACGCGCTCCGTCCAACGTCGTAACGGCGGCGAGAGCGGTCCTGTCGGGAGGGATGGCTGAACCCTGCGCCCGGTCTACAATCTGTCCGCCGACATTTACCTTGACGGATGGGTGGGGCGGGTGCCGACAACCGGTCGCGCGGGTGGAGAGTCGCACGGTAGAAGCCGGCTGTGGTCGACAGCCGGTGTGGTCGGGGTCTGGATCGCCACCCGGGCAGTGTTCGTCCTGATCTACGCGAACGTCATCAAGGCCCCGGTCGGGAACGTCTTCGCCGACGTGGCGCTCTACCATCGCTGGAGCGACGCGCTGCTGCACTGGCAGATCCCCCCTGACGACCCGATGTGGCAGTATCCGCCCGGCGCCGCCGCGCTCTTCCGGTCGCTGCGCCACATCGCGGGGGACTCGGTCCACTCGTACGAGATCACGTTCTTCACCCTGGCACTCGTCGCCGACCTGCTGGTCCTGCTCACCCTGCTCCGACTCGCCCGCGGCGAGGGGCTACTCCTCGGCGCCTGGGCCTGGGCCGTGGTCGTCCCGCTGCTCAACCTGCTGACGTACGCCCGGTACGACATCTTCGCCACCGCGTCCGCCGTTGTCGCGCTCGCCGCCACCGTCCGACGCCAGGTGGTCGCCGGTGCCGTTCTGGGTATCGGCGCTCTGATCAAGGTCTGGCCGGCGGTGCTGCTGATCAGCGCCAGGCCGTTCGCCGGTCTCCGGCCCGTGCTTTCCGGCTTCGCCGTGACGCTCGCGGTGCTGGGCGGTGTCCTCACGCTCGCCTTCACCGAGGCCTGGTCCGGTTTCACCGGCAACCAGGCGGGCCGTGGCCTCCAGATCGAATCGGTCGGCGCCACCCCACTGGTCCTGGCCCGCCTCGGCGACCACACCATCGACATCCGGTACGTCTACGGCGCGATGGAGTTCGTCGACCACCCGTTCGTACGACCCGCGACAGTCGGGCTTCTCGTCCTGACCCTGCTCGGACTGGGCTTCCTGGGCCTCTGGTGGCTCGCCATGGGACGGCGACTCGTCTGGAGCAGCACCGTCGGCTTCGACATCGCCCTCCTCGCGATCCTGATGACAGTGGTGACCAGCCGCGTCTTCTCCCCGCAGTACATGCTCTGGCTGATCGGTCTGGCGGCGGTCTGCCTTACCCGCCGGGACACCACGCAACGCGTCGCGTGCGCCCTGGTCATGGTCGCGACCGCGTTGACCAGTGCCCTCTTCCCGTGGTTCTACGCACAGGTGTCGACGGATCCCGACTGGCCGGGCACAGCGCTGCTGGTCATCCGGAACGCACTCGTCGTGGCGGCGCTCGGCATCGGCTTCCACACGCTGACCCGCGGTGCCGTACGGACACGGCCGGACACCGGTGGGACACGACCCGACCCGGTCACGAACACCGCGACCGGTAGCGACGTCATGCGGTGATGCGTGTGGACCGACGCCCTCGCCCGCCGCACCGCCACGACCTCCGTTAGCGTGAGCCGACTGCCGAGCGAACGGACGGGATCGATGCTGGACTGGCTCAACTCACCGGCGGTGACCACGTTCGGCGCCCCGACGTCCTGGGCGGAACTGCTCGGCTTCGCCACCGGGATGCTCTGCGTGCTGCTCGTCGTCCGGCAACACGTCGCCAACTGGCCGGTCGGCATCCTCAACGTACTGCTGCTGATGGTGGTCTTCTGGTCCGCCGGGCTCTACGCCGACGCCGGGCTGCAGACCGTCTACGTGCTGCTCGGTGGCTACGGCTGGTGGCGGTGGACGGCGCGCGGTGTCGACCACACCCCGTTGCCGGTACGCAGGACGTCCGGGGCCGAGTGGGTCGCGCTGGGGGTCGCCGGGGTCGCGCTCACCGGTGCGCTCTGGTTCTTCCTCGAGCGGTTCACCGCCTCGACGGTGCCGTTGCCGGATGCGGCCACCACCGCACTGTCGCTGCTGGCGACGTACGGCCAGGCCCGCAAGCTGGTGGAGAGCTGGTGGTTCTGGGCCGCCGCCGACCTGGTCTACATCCCGCTCTACGGCTACAAGGGCCTGTGGTTGACCGCGATCCTGTACGTCGGCTTCCTCGGTCTCTGCGCGCTCGGTTGGCGGGCCTGGCGGGCCGATCTGCGTGGCGAGCCGAGAGGCAGTGAATCCCTGGCCGCGTCGGTGAGCGGGTGAGCGTGCCCCGTCGTTTCGTACACGGGTTGGTGGTGGGGAAGTTCTACCCGCCGCACGCCGGTCACCACCACCTGATCGCCACCGCCGCTGCGGCCTGTGACCGGCTGACCGTGGTGGTGGCCCCGGCGAGCGTCGAGTCGATCCCGCTCGACCTGCGGCTCGACTGGCTGCGCGAGGTGCACGCGGCGACGCCCTGGGTACGGTTCGCCGGTGTGCTCGACGACCACCCGGTCGACTACACCGACCCGCTGGCCTGGGACGCGCACTGCGCCGTCTTCCGCAGTGCGCTCGACGCCCCGGTCGACGCCGTCTTCAGCTCCGAGTCGTACGGCGACGAGCTGGCCCGACGGTTCGGCGCCAGTCACGTCTGCGTGGACCCGGCGCGTGGCACGGTCCCGGTCTCCGGCACCGGGGTGCGGGCGGATCCGGTGGCGTACTGGCAGCATCTGGCGCCGCCGGTGCGGGCCTGGTTCACCCGCCGGGTGGTGGTGGTCGGCGCGGAGTCGACCGGCACCACCACGCTCGCCCGGGACCTGGCGGAGGCGTTGCGGGGGCGCGGGGGTCCGTGGTCGCGGACCCGTTGGGTGCCGGAGTTCGGTCGTGAGCTGACCGCACGCAAGCTCGCGGTGCTGCGGCGTACCGACCCGGCCGCGACCGTCTTCGACGTGACCTGGTCGCCAGAGGACTTCGCCGAGGTCGCCGGGACGCAGAACCGGGCCGAGGACGAGGCGGCCCGGTGCGGGGGACCGATCCTGGTCGGCGACACCGACTCCCGGGCCACCGCCGTGTGGGAGGAGCGTTATCTCGGCGCCCCGTCGGCGGCGACCGTCGCCGCCGCCCGGCGCCCGGATCTCTACCTGCTCACCGACCACGCGGGGGTGCCGTTCGAGGACGACGGCCTGCGGGACGGGGAGCACCTGCGCGGCTGGATGACCGGACGGTTCCGGGAGGTGCTGGGGGACAGCGGTGTACCGGTGCGGGAACTGGCCGGGCCGCCCGACGTCCGGCTCGCCGCCGCGCTGTCGGCCTGCGACGAACTGCTGGCCGGTGGCTGGCCGTTGGCCCCACCCCTGGGGTGACCCGGATCAGCCGCCGGTGCTGCTGAAATGTTGGTAGTCCGGCGCCCGGAAGTCGCCACCCCAGGACCAGCCGACCGCCGCGAACGCCCTGACCAGTGGGCCGTCGGGCACCGCGAGGCCCGGGTGGTCGCGGTCGCGATCGGCGTACGCGGCGCCGGCCGGTGGCAGCACCGCACCGTCGACCAGGTACGGGTTCTCCACCGGGTTGATGTCGATCGCCTGTCCGTACGCGTGCGCGGACCACTTCGTCGGACCGGTGGCCACCGCCGCACGACAGTTGAAGCCGGAGGTGTTGTCGTCGGCCATCGACCGGTCGTCGTCCCCGCCGTACGCGTCGACCGGGGTCATCCGCCGGATCGGGAATCGTTGGTCGTACAGCGAACGGAAGACGGTGACCACGTCCTTGGCGACCGTCCGGTTCACCACGATCGTGCCGGTGTGCGGCTGCGCGTCGAATCCCCAGTAGCTCAGTGTGAGCAGGTCGAGCTGGTTCGGGCCGACCGGGCAGCCGGGGCGCCAGCTCTGGGCGACGTCGGCACCGGTGACGGGTGCGACGCTGGCGACGAACTCCGGTGGCGGGCCGGTGCTGGTGGCAGCCGGTGCCGGCGGCGGGGTCGGGGCGGTGACGCCGGGTGCCGGCGAGGCCGGCGGTGCCGCGCAAGCCGCCGTCACCAGGGCGGGGAGCAGCACACCCAAGATCAGTTTGTGCCGGTTCCGACGCATTGCCGACACGGTACTCCGAGGGCGGCAGGGGGCCGTCGCGGCGGCTGAGGTCCCGTGACTTGGCGTACTCCGGGCCGAATATCGGCTTTCCGCCGTACGTCGTCCTTTCGCCCATGGTGCGCAGTTGCCGGCATGTGATTGGCTCGGCGCCGAACGTGATCATCGCCGGGAGGTCCTGCACATGATTGCCCCGAAACCGGTCGCCGACGCCCGCCCCCGACTGCTCGGACGAGAGCCCGAGATGGACCGGATGCGCCGGTTGCTGACCGGCACCGGGGAGCCGGTCTTCGTTGTGCTCACCGGGGATCCGGGCATGGGCAAGTCACAGCTGCTCGCCGCCTTCGCCACGGCGGCCACCGACCGACCGGCGCTGCTCGGCCGCGCCACCGAGTTCGAGCGCAGCGCCCCGCTGGCGCTGGTACTGGACCTCCTCGAAGACGCGGACCGGCACCCCGGCCTGGCCCGACCCGCCGGACGGCTGCGGGTTGCCCTCACCGCCCGGATCGGGCCGACCACGCCCGACGCGGCGGTCAGCGGCGCCGGGCCGGCAGCCGGCCTCGAACGGCACCTGCTCTTCCGCAAGATCCGAACCGCGTTGGAGACGACCGCGGCGACCACGCCGCTGCTCCTGCTCCTCGACGACGTGCAATGGGCCGACGACGCCTCGACGGCACTGATCGACTACCTGGTCCGGCATCCGCCGAGGGCCGCCGTGGTCACCGTCCTCGCCGCCCGTACCGGCCGGCTGCCGGCCGAGCTGCACCGCTCGCTCGACACCACCCCGGCACAGGTGGTCCGGATGCCGCTCGGTCCACTCTCGCCCGCCGACGCCGACCTGCTGCTCGCCGACCGACCGGCCGCGTACCGGCGCCGGCTGTACCGGGCCGGCGGCGGCAATCCGCTCTATCTGGAGATCCTGAACCAGCTACCCGGCCCGATCGTGCACGAGCTGGGCCGGACCCCGACCACCGGAGAGTCCGGCCCGGCGGCGATAGGCCCGGCGGCGATCGGCCTGGACGTCCTGATCGCCCGCGACCTACAGGCCCTGGACGGGTTGCCCCGGCGGGTCGTACACGCGGCGGCACTGACCGGTGCCGAGCTCGACGTGGCGCTCGTCGCGGCGGCGGCCGGTACGACCGAGGAGGAAGCCGCCGCCGCGCTCGACGAACTCGTGCGCCGTGACCTGCTCCGGGTCGTCAACGGAGAGTTGACCTTCCGACATCCGCTGGTCCGGGCCGCCGCCTACCGGATGGCCGGCCCGGCCTGGCGGGCCGCCGCACACGGCCGGGCGGTCGTCTACCTGACCCGGCAGGGAGCGCCGCTCTACCAGCGCGCCGAGCACCTGCAACACGCGGTACGCCCCGGCGACCTGGCCGGTGCGGAACTGCTCGCCACGGCCGCCGCCGCGACCCTGGAGACCGCGCCGGCGACGGCGGTCTGCTGGCTGCGGCCCGCGCTGCGGGTCCTGCCGGACGGTCCGGCGCTCGCCGAGCGGCGGGCGGAGCTGCGGTTGCTGCTGGCCGAAGCGCTGATCAGGACCGGACGGCTCGACGAGGCCCGGGAGATCCTGCATTCACTGGTCGCCGGGGCGAGCACGCTCCGATATCGCGCGGTCGAACTGCTGGCGGTCACCGAACGGGCGGTCGGTCGACTGGCCGAGGCCCGGGCGCTGCTCGGTGCCGCACTGGTCCGCGCCGACGCCGACCGCAGTCACGCCCGCGCCGGACTGCTGGTGGAGTTCGCCGCCACCGAGATGTTGCAGGGCAACTGGGACGCCGGGGTCGAGCGGAGCAGCCAGGCGTTGGCCCTGGCCGGCGACGACACCCGATCCGCCATCTCCGTCACCGCGACCACGCTGCTCGCGCTGAGTGAGCTGTACCAGTGCCGGTTCGGCCGGGGGTTCGAGTTGCTGGAGCGGGCGCGTCGGGGCACCGACGCGCTGACCGACGTGGAACTTCGCGGCGACCTGGGCGTGGTGGCGGCACTGGCCTGGGCCGAGTACCTGGTCGACCAGCACGAGGACGGGCTGCGACATGTCGAGCGGGGCCTGCGCCTGGCGCGCGCGTCCGGGCGTACCGGCCACGAGGTGTCGCAACTGTACGTGGTGCGGTCGGTGATCCACGCCCGTACCGGCGACGCCGCCCTGGCACTGGCCGACGTGGAGGACGGTGAGGAGAGTGCCCGCCACATCGACAGCCCGGAACTGCGGGCCTTCACCCTGGCGCTGAAGTCCCGGCCACTGCTCTGGCAGCGTGGTCCCGAGGCGGCCCTGCCGATCCTCGCCGAGCTCCGCCGCGAGCAGAGCATCCGTTCGGCGTGGTGGCGGGGGATCGCCGACCAGCACGAGGCCGAGGTGCTCTTCTTCGTCGACCAGACCCGTGCCTGCCGGGACCTGCTGGCGCGCCGACTCAGCCCGGACCCGACCGGGCTGGGGCCGTACGCACCCTCGGTGTACGCGTTGCGCGCGCAGGCGGAGGCGGCCTGTGGCGACCTGACGGCAGCCTGGGAGTGGTACGAGCGGGCGGCGGCCGTCGCCGCGACCGGGGCACCCCGCGCCCAGCTCGGCTGCGTGACGCGCACCCAGGCGGTGTTGTACGCGGCCGAGGGCCGGTACGCGCAGGCCCGTGAGGCGGGAATGGTCGCGGTCGAGCATTTCGAGGCGACGCGCCTGCCGATCGGTGCGGGGCTTGCCCGGACCGTGGTCGCCGACATCCTGGTCCGGTCCGGTGACTGGGCGGCGGCCAGCGACCAGTTGGGGCGGGCCCGTGAGGCGTTCGACGGTTGCGGCGCGCCCTGGCTCAGCCAATGGGTCGGACGGGAGCAGCGCCGAGCGGGCGCCCGACAGCCGCGCGACGCCGCCCGGGACCAGCTCTCCGGACGGGAACGGGAGATCGCCACACTCGTGGCCGAGGGGCTGACCAGCCCACAGATCGCCGCCCAGCTCTTCCTCAGCCCCCGCACGGTCGAGTCCCACCTGAACCGCATCTTCGCCAAACTCGGGGTGAGTACCCGGGCCGCGCTCGCCCGACTCGTCACCGCGGAGTCGGGTGTCGGTCGGTGACCCCGCCGGCCGGGCCGGGCCGGTCACGGCCGGCGCGACGCTCTCCGCCGCGCCCCAGCGGAAGGAGGTAGACGAGCAGGTCGTCCACCCCGTCGAGGCCGAACAGTTCGTGTGCCACGTCGTCGTAGAAGCCACCGATCGTGCTCAACTCCAGTCCGGTGGCCGCCGCGACCAGGGCCAGGTTCTGGGCCAGGTGCCCGGCCTCGGCGATGGCGAAGCGGAGCCCACGCAGCCCGTACCTCGGCCGCAGCGCGCCGAGTTCCACGTAGAGACCGAGCAGGGCGGGGAGTTCGCTGATGCCGACCCGGCCGCCCCCGGAGTCAGCGTCAGCGTCGGCATCGTCGAGCCAGGCCGAGGTGCTGGCCACCTCCGCCAGGCTGGCCGCCCGACCCAGCGGCCAGAGTGACCGGGTCACCCCGTCGACGTCGTAGCAGCCGGCCGGCAGTCCCGGCACGTCGAAGACGAGCAGTCGCAGCCGGGCCGCGCTGCTCGCGCCCGCACTCGGGTACGGACGGTGGACCAGGTCCATGCCGGTCCCGTCGGGCAGGACGATGCCGGTGGTCCGGGTGGCGGCGTACGAGCTCCAGAGCAGTGTGCCGAGGTCGGGCGCGGCGACCGGCCCGGTGAGTCGGCCCAGGGCGGAGCGGCGGCGCAGCAGTGCCTCACCGAGCGCCATCGTGGGCGGTAGCGCCGCCGGCAGCGGCACCGACCGGGCGGCGGCGCGGCGGCGTTCCCGGGGCCGTGTCTTCGCCGCCGGATCCTGGTCGGAGCGTCCGGGCAGCAACTTGCTCGCCTCGTGGTAACGCCGGTCCGGTGCCTCGGAGGTGTCGGCGAAGAACGGTGTGACCCCGTCCGGCGCCAGCGTGGCCGACGCGACCAGCCAGCAGAGGGTCCGCTCCTCCTCCGGTGTCACGCCGAGACGGTTGAGCAGCATGTGCAGTTGCGAGGCCCAGACCGGCAACCAGGGGTGGACCTGTTCGCCGGCCAGGCCGCGCCGGGCCCGGCGTACCGTCGCGGCCCAGTCCCGTACGACAGCCGGCCAGCCGGTGGCCGGAGTCCCGTCGGGCGCCGACAGCAGCCCGGCGATGGTCGACCAGCGGGCGGCGATCGCGCCGGACTGTCCGGTCAGGAGACCGGTGACCCGCGCCTGGGCGGCCACGGTCGGCGGCATCACCACCTCGTCGACCCAACGCCAGCTCATCGCGTGGGACCGCAGCCAACGGGCCGCGAGCAACCGGTCCAGCTCCAACGCCTGCGCGGTCGCGGTGATCAGGTCGACCGCCGCGGTGAGCCGTGCGCTGCGCTGGTTCGTGGCCGCCACCGTACGGACCGCCACCTCGCTCGAACGGCAGAAGACCTCCTCCGCGACCGGGAGCGCGGCCGGGCCGCCGTACCGGCCGACCTCCGGCAGGTAGTCGATCCGGCGTACGGTCCCGTGCGGTTCGAGGTCGTCGCGCGCTTCCAGGGCCAGCACCGGGTACGGTGCCGAGGCGATCGCGGTGCGGAACTCGTCCGGCAGCGCCTCGACGATGTCCGGATCGGCCCCGAGCAGTCGTAGCCGCAGGTGGGGGCCGCTCTCGGCGTACCTGATGTAGAACCAGTCGGCGATCCGGCCCTGTTCGCGGAGTACGTCCAGCCGGGGTGCGACGGTCTCCACCAGGAACCGGTCGAAGTGATCGGAGCGCCAGTACGCGAAGCAGTGCAGGCTGAGCCACTCCGCCGGGACCGGGCCGCTGTCCGTCTTCGTGGCGCCGTCCGTCATCGTGACGTTTCCCGTCATCGTGGTTCCTCCCCGGAGAGGCGGTAGGCGAAGCCGCCGAAGCGGGTGCGTCCGATCAGCAGGAGGTAGACGAAGTCGTGCCCTGCTGGGGCGCCCGCCGCCGCCTCCAGCCGGGCCTCGTAGACACTGCGTACCGGGCGGCAGAAGAGTCCGGCGACGGCGGCGGCCGAGGCGACGTGCTGCGCGACCGCGCCGGCGGTACGCAGCACCGCCCGATAGCCGGCGGCACCGCCGGTGGTCGCCGAGGCACCCAGGTCGGCGGTCATCACCCAGGCCACGTGCATCGCGGCGACGTCGGCCTGGGCCCGTTCGTAGCTGAAGGCGCTCTGCACCCGGTCGAGCGCGTCCCCGCCGACGAGTCGTTCCACGTGCGCGGCAGCGTCGACGGCGTACCAGCCGTCGGGATGGCCGGCGACCCGGCTCAGTGCGAGCCGGTGCCGCAACCGGCCGTCCCCGGCGGGTGAGCCCGGTGGCGGCCGCATCGCCGCGTGGGCCAGGGTGTGCAGGGTCTGCGTCGCGAGCGGGCGCGGGTCGGGCGCCACCCCGACCGGGTACGGACCCGAGCTTCGCGGCGCGGTGGCCCGACGCCACCAGCTTTCGGTGTCGGTGACCCGGTCGGCCTCCACATCGTCGCCGAGTGTGGCGTGGTCCGGGGATGCCGCGAGGACGGGGCCGAGCAGGAGCGCGTCGTCCTCGATGTCGGCGGCGAGTCCCAGGCCGGCGGCCGCCTCGGCCAGCGCGGCGAGGACGTGACCGGATTCCAGCACGGCGAGGGCGTCGGCCATCGGACCGTATCCGGCCGTCAGCCGCTCGGGGTGCCGGGTCAGCTCCAGCCGAACCCCGCTGTCGAGCCCCGGTTCCACCGCCGGCCCGCTCAGCAGCCGGCGTACCGGATCCACCCGCCAGCGCCGCCCCCGCTCCACCAGCCACACGTCCACCAGGAACGCCGACCGGGGTGAGGGATGGGCACGGTGGTCGTTGTACGGGTTCCACGGCTCCCACCGGCGCGGGCCGAGCGCGGTGGCGAGCACCCGGACCACCGCCCCGGCCAGCGGGCCGCGCTCCCCGACGGTGGCGAAACGGTGCCCGCCCGCCGTCGCGCGCGTGCGTACGGATGCCGCCCCGCCGCCCCGGACCTCCTTGCCGTGGCCGTGCGCGTACACCTCGGCCAGTACCTCCCTCAGGGCGGCGGTGTCGGGGGAGCGGTCGAACATGTCGGGCCTCACGGGAAGGGGTGCGGGTGCAGGGGCAGCGCCTCGTAGCGCAGCGGTGCCGGCACCCGGCCGAGCCGGTACGGCACCTCCAGCAGTCGTGGCAGGCCCAGGGTCCGGTGGTTGATCTGCCCGAAGGTCATCGGGAGCGTGCCCGGAACAATCACCTTTGCCGCGTACAGGCCGAGGCGCGCGGCGATCGCCGGATCGGTCTGGTCCACCGCGAGCACCTCCAACCCGAGGTCGCCGAGGCGGCCGACCGTCTCGTCGAGCGCGCGGCCGAGGTCGGGCGTCGGTGCCGGCAGGCCGGGCCAGAGTTCCCGCCAGTCGGCCGGGTCGCCGCCGTCGAACAGGAAGGTGTGCCGGGACGCCGCCTCCGGCAGCGTGTTCAGCCCGACGTGGTCGTCCAGGCTGTGCACCAGCTCCGGCCGGTCCAGCATCGGGCGGAGCCGGTCCCGGTCCAGGTAGTCCGGTCGAGACCGGGCCAGGTCCGGCGCGATCATCGTGTTCACGGTCGCCTCCGCGGCGGCGGAGCGCATCGCGGACAGGGGATTCGGGTGCGCCCCGGCGGCGAAGAACGCCACCGGAGCGCGCTCGTCGTCGCCCCGGTACCTCGTCATCGCGAGCACCGCCGGCACCCCGAGGTCGTTGGTGGCATCGAAGAGAAGCAGCTCGTACCCGATCCGCTCCAGGTCGTCGACCAGGTGGGGCAGGAGCGGGTCGTCGTCGGGCAGCGCGATCCGCCGCAGCGGGGTACGGGCGTACCAGGCCATCAGGAACGCGTCTCGTTCGGCAACCTCGAACAGCCCGTAGAGGATCGCCTCGGTGCGGCTGTTGCCGAGGCCGCAGCCGTTGGAACTCTCGTACAGGAACCGTGGCCCAGGTCCGCGTGGCAGCCCCCAGTACGCCACGTGTTCCGGCACCGCGACCGGGCGCCGGTGCCGCAGCGACCAGCCGTACACCCAGTGAACCCGCAGGTCCGGCCGGTACGCCGTGAAGTGGAACGCGGGGTGGTCGTGATAGCGCGGATCGTGCGGGCCGAGCGTGACCGGGTCGACCGCGATCTCCGGACCGAGTTCGGCGAAGGATGCCTCGACCACCGTCCGCCGTCGGCGCGGACGCATGCCGGTGAGCCGTTCGACCGCCTCGAAGAGCGCGACCCGTTCGGCTTCGGCGTACCCGACCGCGCGGCCGTAGCCGCCCTCCCGTACCGCACTCTCGCCGACCAGTTCGGCGGTGACCAGCGGCACCGGGAGGCGTTCCTCCCGGAAGACGTGGGCGACCGGACCGTACCGCCAGTCGAACAGGGAGTCGCGCAACCCACGGCGGCCGGTTCTCGGATTCGCGGCGCGCAGCGAACCCGGGTCCGTGGTCGGGTGGGGGCCGGTCAGGCCCTCGACCGGCTCGGGCCGGTCGTCGGGCAGCGGCCCGCAGATCTGGCAGCCGCCGCCGCGCGGGCGTACCCGGTGCGTGCTGCACGTCGCCCGATCGGCCCGGATCGCCACCACGGTGGCGTTGTACCGCTGCGGGTCGGCGAGCATCGCCGCCGCCACCGCGACCAGTACGGGACCGAGCACCGGAACCGGTACGCCACCGAGCCGCAGGCCGGGCACGCCGTGCGGAACCTTCGGACCCATGCTGGTCAACCGGGCCGACTCGGCGCAGCCGAGGCAGGTCGACGCGCCCGGGCCCAGCATCGGACCGACGAGCACCAGGCCACCGTCGAGACAGACAGGCAGCCAGCGGGCCGAGGTCTCCCACGCCCGTCGGGACAGCGTCTCGGCCACCTCGGGAGTCCACTGCGCCAGGGCGACCAGCGCCGTACCGCCCTCGGCGGCGAGTGCCGTCGTCAGGTCGTACACCGGGTGTCCGGCATCGGTGAGCAGCGCGGCCAGCCCGGACCGGGCCGGCTCCGCCTCGGCACCTGCCTGGTCGACGTTGATCGGGCGTGGGGCGAGCGCGTCCAGGGCGACCGTCGTCATGACCGCACCTCGACAACCTCGGCGACGCGCTGCGGATGGGCGCCCACGATCGTCGGCAGCCGGGTCAGCGCGAAGCCGGCGCGCAGCACCCCGGGGTCGACCATCGCCGTCAGCGGCTGCTCCGGTGGTGGCCCCACCAGTGGTTCCAGTGCCCGCTGGAGTTTCTCCTCGGCCTCGGCGATGCCGGCCGGCCAGTGCCAGTTCGGTGTGGACCGGCCGCCGGTGTCGGGTTCCGGGGGCAGCCAGCCGGGGGCCGCGCCGTTGAGCGTGATCCCACCGGTCGTGACCGCGACCCCGGCTGCCCGCGCCTGGGCGACGCCGGTGGCGGCGAGCGCGGCGAGTCCCACGGCGTCCGCCGCCGTGGCCTCGACGGCCCACGCCAGGACGGTGCCACCGGCGATGATCTCCGCGTGCATCGCGGTCGGTGCGAGCCGGCGCACCCGTACCCGCGCGTCGATGCCGAATCGCAGGGTCAACGCCTTCCACCAGCGGCGGGCGGCCGGCGAGTCGGCCCAGGACGATTCCGGTACGTCGGCACCGGGCAGCGAATTCCGCGCCGCGTGGACGGCACGGCGCAGTGCGACTCCGGCGGCGTGCCGGGCGTCCACCCCGACGACCCAACCGTCACCGGCGAGCCGTTCGGCCGCCCGGAGCCCGGCGTCCAATCGGGCCGCGTCGGCGGTGGCGCCGATGCCGAGCACCTTGTCGGCGATGGCCAGGGCGGCCGGCACCTGCGGTAGGTCCGCCGGTTCGGGTGGCGGCAGAAGCCCCAGTTCCGGATCGCAGAGCACGTCGAGGCGGCGCAGTGCGACCGCCAGGTCGACGGCAGCGGCCGGCAGGGCAGCGGCCGGCAGGGCAGCGGCCGGTCCGGCATCGGCGGGTTCGCGTCGGGCGCGATCCCGGACCCCGGTCGGTGCGGCGCCGGCGTCGCCGAGCCACGGGTGGTAACTCGCCCGCAGCGGGTCCATCCGGGCGACCAGCACGGCGGGGTGCACCGGTCCGGCCGGCTCCTCCGGTGGCGGACCGTCCGCGATTTTGATCTCCTCCGCCGGGTCGAGCAGGCCGCCCACCGAGGCGAGCAGGCGGTGCACCGCCGCCCCACCGACCAGCGCGGCGAGGGGTACGGGCGGGTCGGCGGCTGGTACGGCCCGCAGCCGACCGGCGAGCTCGGCGACCACGGCCGGCAACCGGCCCGCAGTGCTCACCGGGGTCACGAAGGCGACCTCGTCGCCGCAGCCGGCGCCGGTCGCCGCGACCACCCGGCCCTGCCGGTCACGGGCGAAGAGCGCTACCGTCCGCAGCTCTACCGCCTGCCCGACGGCGTCGCGACCGGCTGGCTCGGCGTGACCGGACGGCTCGGCGTGACCGGCTGGCTCGACGTGACCGGACGGCTCGTCGCCGCAGCGCACACCGGCGTCGCGGAGGGCACGACGCGCCGCGTCGGCCACCGGTCCGGCCCCCCGGACCTCGACGGTCACGTCCCGCAGCCGGGACCAGGTCGACGCCGGGGAAGCGGCAACCGCTTCCAACCAGCGGGCCACGCCACTCGGCGGCAGTTCCGCCACGCCGGACTCTCCCCAGCCCTGGGGCACCTCGACCAGCAGGTCGTGCGCGTGCAGCTGGTCGAGGAAGCCCTCGATCGCCCGGCGTACCTCCGGTGGCAGCCCGGCTGGCGCGGCGAGCTGGTCGCCGGGTACGCCCGCGGCAAGTTGTCCGGCGAGTGCCGACCAGACCCGCCAGAGACCGGCACCGCCCTCGATCGTGAAGCTCGACGCCCAACCCCTCACATGCACCCCGGTGGAGATCGGGGTGGCGAACACGGTGGGCCGTAGCCGGTGCACGGTCAAGATTTCGCTCCCTGTCCGATGATGGCGCCGCTGCCGCTGCCGCTGCCGCTGCCGCGATCGGGGTTGCCGTCGCGGGCCTCGGCGGCGAGGACCGCGAGATAGCCGTTCAGCCGCTCCCGCCAGGTGATGCCGGTGAGGCGCTCGGCGGCCCGGCTCATCAGGTACGCGGCCAGGTACCGTTCGACCGGCGTGACGTCGCAGATGGTGAGCAGCAGGTACAGCACGTTCGTGGCGAAGCGGTAGACGACGAACTCCCGCTGGTGCCGTACCCGGTTGAAGTCGATCTGTTGGAGCAGTTGGTGGTAGTCGCTGTACGCCGTACGCCGCTGCGGGTCCCACCGCCGGCTGGTGCTCTCGTCGCCCATGCCACGGGCCCGGGTCAGATAACCCGCGCCCGGTACGGGCGGCAGATGCCCCCGGTCGTACACCGGCTCGGCGAGTGTGCGCGCGGACCTGGTCCAGGCCAGCCAGGCGTCCTCGGCCGGATCCGCGGCCCCGCCACCGGCCACCCGGGCCACCGCTTCGGTGACCGCGTCACCGTGCCGCTCCCACTGGCGCTGGTAGCGCGCCCGCAGGGTGCCCTCCGGATCGGAGTGGAGCAGGAACTCCTCCAGGTGGGAGAAGAACGACTGGTGACCGTCGCCGAGCCCGAGCGGATACTGGCCGGCGTGGGCCGACATCGCCGCGACGGTCAGCCAGACCCGGGCGCTCGCGGTGTCTCCGGCGGCGCCGAGCCGGGCCAGCGTGGCACCGACGGTGGGCAGGCCGAGCCGGAGCAGCGCGGCACGGCAGCGCACCGCCTCGGTGGTTTCCAGCAGGTCGAGCATGCGTCCGTCGTCGACCTGCTCGATCCGTACCGTGTTGTCCGGGTGGATCGGCGTGTACGGCGGCGGGATGAGTTCCGCCTGCCCGGCCAGCTCCGAGCGGGCCAGCAGCGTGTCCGTCGAGACGTCCACCGTGGAGGGATGGATTGCCAGGTGTTCCCGGAGACGCCGCGCCATCCGGTTCGCCGCGCGGTCGACGGACGCGGCCGCACCGGTCAACTGCACCCGCAGGTGCGGACCGTGGCGCCAGTGCCGCTCGAGCTGGGCGAAGACGTCCGGGTGCTCCCGCCCGGCCGCGTCGATCGCCGGCAGGACGGCGTCCCGCAGCAGCGGGGCCTTCACCGGTTCGTAGTAGTAGCAGACGACGGCGGCGGTAGCTGCGGCGATCGGCGTGACCACGTGGCCGGGCAGCCCGTGCTGGTGACCGGCTTCGGTCATGACGCCCTCCGGTAGGTCTCGGTGACGAGTTCGACAACCCGTCCGGTGGGGCTCTGTACGCCGGGCACCGGCATCGCCTCGCTGATCTGCACCGCCGAGCTGTGCCGGCCCAGCAGGCGGGACAGGCAGCGCAGGTGCAACGCGTTGCCGAGGTCCACGTACTGCGGCTTGGGCCGGTCGAGGTAGTGGAACAGGTCTTCCGGGCGCCGCAGCGTCGCGCCGTCGGAGCTGAGGAAGACGTGCTCGGGCAGCCCCCAGCGGGCCCGCCCGCGCGCCGTGGCCAGCGCCGGCACCTCCCCGTCGGCGTCGAGTTCGGTCCGCCACCCGGCAACCCGGTCCGGCGGTACGGTCCACGACCGCCGGCTCAGCACCACGTTCCGGTAGCGCAGCCGGGGCCGTACGGCCACCCCGTCGACGGTGGCCGCGGTGGTCAGGTGACTGAGGTCGACGATCCCGCACCCGAGGTCGCCGTAGAGCGGGGCGAACCGGTCCGGCATCACGAACGGCACCAGGAACCCCAGGTACAGCACGTCGACGAACTGACCGCTGCCGCGGTGGCGCAGCCGGATCTGATCGGTTTCGGCGTGGTGCCACAGCTCCAGTTCGTCCGCGACGATGCCGCCCAGCGCCGGGTCCTCGACCACCTCGTCCGGTGCCACCAGCGGGTGCAGGTTGGCGTTGAAGCCGTTGACCGGCCGGAACTGCGCGAGCCGGGCGGCCGGGTCGAATGTGCGGCGCAGCTGGGCGGCGACGGCGGCGCCCGCGCTCGGGTGCACCAGGTCCAGGAACCGGCTGGTGAAGCGGCCGAATCCGGCGTACACGTGGTTGACCGCCAGCAGTGGGCCGGACGGGGTGACCGCCGGTTGTACGAAGAAGCTGTATGACGCCGGCCTCCCGTACGCCCAGCGGGGCACTGCCTCGGCCGCCTCGGTGAGCAGTCGCCGGTGCAGGCGCACCTCGGGTGCGCCGGGCTCGGCACAGGCGCGGATGGCGGCGGTGAGTGCGGCCCGTCCCTCGGCTAGCCCCCGCAGTTCGTCGGTGAGCAGGTGTTGCCGCTCGCCGGAGGCGGCCATTCGGCCGTCCACCCCGACCAGGTCGGCGGCCTGCCAGATGTCGGTCAGGTCGGCGGTGAACTCGGTCAGTTCGGCGCATCGTCCGCCGATCCCGAACTGGGCGACGAAGCGGTCCCGGAGCAGCCGGCGGACCAGCAGGTGCTGGTCGAAGAGTTCGACCAGGGCGCCGAGTTCGGGCAGGGTGGCGGCGGCGTCCGCGCCGTGCGTGGGCCCGAGCAGCATCCGGCCCCGTCGGCCGACGTCTTCGGTGAGCGGGGATGCCGGCGACTCCGGTACGCCGGCCTCGTCGCAGACAACCTGCCACCGCTGGGTGATCCGGTGGAGGGCCGCCGGTCGGTCGGTCGCGGTCAGCTCGGGGAACGTGTCGGCGTCGGCCTGGAGGTCTCGCAGGCCGGAGGCGAGCCGGGTCGCGTCGTGCCGGTCCAGCCAGTCGGCGAAGTCGCGTACCGCCGTGGCCCGCTGGGGGTCGAACGGGGCCACCGGAGTGAGCAGACCCGCCTCGACCAGGCCGCGTACGTAGGTGAGCGCGGCCGGCCCGGTCCGCTCGGCGGGGCCGGGCAACCGGGCGGCGAGTGTGCCGGCGAGGTCGGCCGGGGCGGCACCGGCCGGACCGGCGGCCCGGACCGCCGCGACGACGAGGTCCAGCGGTCGGTTGTGCGCCAGCCCCACCTCCTCCTCGCGCTGCACGGCCAGCCGGTGGGATCCGGGCACCGGCACATCCCGTCGGAAGACCACCCGGCCGTCGAGCAGCCGCAGGCCGGGGGCGAGGCGGTGCGGCAGTTGGTCGCGGCGGGGCGCGGCGCCGAGCACCGAGGCCGTCACGGCGGCCAGCGGTGTCCGGTTCAGTGCGGTCACCGCCACCGGGGCACCGGCGTCGACCCGTTCGGCGGTGTCCGGACCGGCCCAGCCGGCCCAGGCGACCTGGGTGAACCAGGACAGTGGGCTGGTTTTCGAGGAGGCCCGCAGGGCGTACCGCAGCACCGTCGGCTCGGCCTTGCGCGCCCGGCTGTCCGGGTGGGCGCCGGAGGCGGCGACCCGGTCCACCCCGCGCAGCAGGTCGGTGCCGATCAGGGTGACGGCGCGTCGTACCTCGTCGTGGCGGCAGATGCCGGCGAGCGCCTCCCGCTCGGCGGCGAGCGCGGCCGGCGCGGCGGCCGCGACGGTCCCGGTGAGCCGGGCGATCTCGTCCTGCGCGCGCAGCCACTCATCCAGCCCGGGTACGCGTTCCGCGAGGTCGCCCAGCGCGGACCGGGTCGTCGTTCGGGGCAGCCGTCCGTTGTGGATGTCGCGGCGCAGCGGCAGCACCACCGTGCGGTGGAATCTCGGGTCGTGTGCGGTCGCCGTGTCGTGCAGGGCGTCGCTGAGTCCGGCTGCCGTCGCCCCCGCCTCGGCGCTGCGCTGGACGAGTTCGGCCAACGCCGACCGGAACGTGGCGGACCCGGCCGGCGCCGTCGGGTACGGCACCGCGGCCATCCGGACCAGCGCGTACGGAGCCAGTTCGGTTGCCGGAGCCCGTTGGAGGGTGTCCGGATCGGACACGGCGGCGATGGGGGCGGGGCTCATCCGTACCGCACTCCCTCGTCGCGTCGGTAGCCGTCCCGGGCCACCAGCGCGAACAGCACGGTCCAGGCGGCGAGCAGGCCGATCATCCACGGCGGCGTGGTGATCTGGTCGGCCCGGCCGATCGCGCTCAGGACGAGGTGCAGGTATTCGTGCGTGGGCAGGTAGGGGGCGACGGCCTGGACCGCGCCCGGCAGCATCTCGGCCGGCACCAGCAGGCCGCCGCAGAACGCCAGGATCAGGAAGACGATGTTGCACACCATGGCGGCGGCCGGGGCCGGCAGCCGGTAGCCGAGCGCCATGCCGAGCAGCCCGAACGGGATCGCGCCGACCACCACCACGCCCAGCCAGAGCGGCCAGATGACCACCGGCAGCTTCAGGTCGGTGGCGAGCCCGGCGACCACGAGCAGCGGCAACCAGCTGACCACGTTGAAGACCAGGACGTAGAGCAGCCGGCCGAGGAAGCGGGTCAGCACCGCGATCGGCAGCAGTCGCAACCGCTGCTCCCACGGGTTCTCCCGGTCGGCGGCGACGCCGGCGGAGAGCGAGATGAGGGTGACGTTCAGCGTGGTGAAGAGCAGGAAGGGGGTGACGACGTACTCGCTGCCGAGCCCCTGGCGGGCCAGTTGACCTGCGGAGGTGAGCCCGAACAGGAGGAAGAAGAGCATCGGGAACAGCAGCCCGGGGACCCAGTACATCGGCACCCGGACCATGTCGCGCAGGTGTGCGCCGGCGTGGAGCAGTACGTATCGCATGTCAGGCCGTCCGAAGTGGCTCGTGGCTGGGTTTGGCTTCTGCTGCCGTACGGATCGCCTCCTCGAGGCCGACCCGGTCGACCCGGATGGCGCGGAACGGCACGTCATGTCGGACCAGGGCGCGTACGGTGGCGTCCGGGTCGGTGGTGTAGAGCCGGGTACGGGCTCCGACGGGTTCGATCCGGACCGCGTGTGCGGTCACCGGCTCGGGCAGTGGACCGGGCACCTCGGCCTCGACCAGGTGCAGCCCCACGTTCGCGCACACCTCGTCCACGCTGCCCACCTGCGACACCTGGCCGCCGGCGATCACCACGACGTGGCTGGCGAGGCGTTCGACCTCCGGCATGTTGTGGCTGGTGAGCAGCACCGAACGCCCCTCGGCGGCGACCTTCTCGATGGCCGCCCAGAGCAGGTCGCGACTCTCCACGTCCAGCCCGGTGGTCGGTTCGTCGAGGAACACCAGATCCGGGTTGCCGACCAGGGCGGAGGCGAGCACCACCCGGCGGCGTTGTCCGCCGGAGAGGGTGCCGTTGCGGCGATCCCAGATGCCGGCGAGGTCGAGCCGGTCGGCGAGTGCGGTCGGGGCGATCGGGTCCGTGTAGTGCGCCGCCAGCAGGTGCAGGGTCTCGGCGACGGTGAGCCGCCAGGGCAGCGCCGTGGCCTGGGGCGACAGCCCCAGCCGGGCCCGTACGGCGAGGCTGGCCGGATCTCCGCCGAGCACCTCGACCCGACCGGAGGTGGGCCGGCGCAGCCCGGCGAGGATGTCGATGGCGGTCGACTTTCCCGCGCCGTTCGCACCGAGGATCGCGGTGACCCCTTGGGGGATGGCGATCGACACGGCGTCGAGCGCGACGATCCGCCCGTACGTCTTTGTCACGTGATCGAGGCGGGCGACGACTTCCATGGTCACTCCAGTGGGGTAGGAGGATGAGGGGGTACCGGGGCCGGTGCCCCCTCCTCCGGTGATCGTGTGGGCCTGTCAGCCGCCGGTGGAACCGTCGTCCGGGTTCACGCTGCCGCCGCCGCCACAGGACGCGCAGCAGGACGAGGACCCACAGGTCGACGACGCGCTGCACGAGCTGGAGCCGGACGACGCTCCGGTCTCCGGCAGCGCCACCGAGTCGCGCATCGACGTCACGGTGATGTCGTCGAGGTCGAGGTCTGCCAAGTCAAGCATTTCAATCATTTCCTTCACCTCCTGATCGGGCTCCCGCCGGCTGTCCGGTCAGGCGACCGGAGGGCTGGCGGGGCGAGGTGAACTCTCACATCTGTTCAGCGGAACCAGCATCCGCGAAATCCCCCATTCACCGATCCGGATCGATTTCCGTCGCCATTCGAACGCCCATCACGCTGCGGCCCGGCCGAACCGGACGGATCGCGGATCGCCGGACCGTGCCGAACCTGCTCCGGCCACTGCCGACGCCCGTGCCGGCCTGGTGCCGCGCGGCCCTGGTCGGCGGTGCCGGCTCGACCCGCGTACGGGGACCGGTGCGCATTTTGGCCACTGTGGACGGAGGCGTTGCGTAGTTTCGCGGATGTTCCGTACTCGGTCGTACCGGCAGCCTCTCCTTTGTCGATCATGCGCACGGGCACGAGGGACGGGGTAGGGGCGATATGGGGCATTCGATGACGGTGGACCACCTGATCGGGCGGGAAACCGAGCGCACCGTGTTAGGCAAGATACTGGCTAATCCACCCCATCAGTCCGTATTCGTAATGGTCGAAGGTGATACCGGAATCGGTAAGAGTCGCCTGCTCGCCGAATTCATGGCCGCCGCCACCCAACGCGGGTACGCCGTACTGAATGGCCGCGCCAGCCAGTTCGAGGTGGGGCTCCCGTTCGGCCTGCTCTTCGACGCCCTCGCCAGGGAGCAGGCGTCTCCGGTGCTCGCCGCGCGAGGCGGCCCCGCCTGCGAGAGCCTGGTCCAGTTCGCGCACTCGGTCGGTGCCGACTGGCGTACGAGCACGGTGCGCGTGAGCGACGGGCCTACTTTCCCCGTGCTCGGTGTCGAGCGCCACCAGCTCTACCGCACCGTACGGGAGGTGCTCGCCGAGATCGCCGGGGGCGGCGGCCTGGTGGTGGTCCTCGACGACGTGCACTGGTCCGACGAGGCGTCGGTGGAACTCCTCGACTACCTGGTCCGCCATCCCGTCGATGGCCCGCTCGTATTCGTCCTGGCCTACCGCACCGGACAGTGCCCGGTCCGGCTCGCCCTGCAACTCGGTCGCGCCCACCCGTCGCCAACCCACCTGCCGCTCGGCCCGCTCTCTCCGGCCGACGTCGACGCCTGGTTTCCCGACATGTCGCCGCAGCGTCGCCGCTCACTGTACGAGGCGAGCAGCGGCAATCCGCTCTACCTCGAGATCCTCGCCGCCGGTACGGACGCGGTGGTGCTCGACGCGGGATGTGCCCCGGCGGTCGTCGACGACCGGGTGGCCATCGCCCTCGACGCCCTGGTCACCGCCGAGCTGTGTGGGCTGCCCGGCACGGAGCGGCTGACCGTGCAGGCCGCCGCGCTGGCCGGTGAGGAGTGCGACCCGGTGCTGGTCGCCCACGCTGCCGAGATCTCGGTGGCGGTGGTCACGAACGCCCTCGACGCGCTCGTCCGACGGGGAATCCTCCGACAGGTCGAGGGCCGGATCGTGTTCCGCCACCCGCTGGTGCGCGCGGCCGCGTACCAGAGTGCCGGCGTGGCGTGGCGACTGGCCGCGCACGACCGGGTGGCCCGGCACCTCGCGGCCGAGGGCGCCGGCCCGGTGCGTCAGGCCCAGCACCTGGAACACTCCGCGCGGGTCGGGGCCGAGCACGCCGCCGAGGTGCTGGCCGCGGCGGCGGAGGCCACCCTGGACAGCGCCCCGGCGACCAGTGTGCGCTGGCTGCGCGCCGCGCTCCGGGTCACCCCGGACCGGGTCGACACCGCACAACGGCGCGCGGCGCTCCGGCTGGCCCTGGCCCGGGCGCTCAGCATCTCCGGCCGACTCGCCGACAGTCAGCGGATCCTGCACGACCTGATCGGCGATGCGCCGCAGTACCGATGTCCGGCGACCGAGCTGCTCGCCTCGACCGAGCGCATGCTCGGCCGGCTCAGCGAGGCGCGGGCGCTGCTCTCCGGTGAACTGTCCCGACCGGGCGGGGCGGGCGCCTGTACGGAGGCGACGCTGCGCCTGGAGTTGGCGGCCACGGAGATACTGGCGGGCCGCTTCACCGACGCGGCGGAGAACGCGGCCCGGGCCGGTGAGCTGGCCGGGCAGGAGGATCACCGGGGGTTCGCCGCCGCCGCCAGCACCCTGCTCGCCCTGGCCTGGCTGCTCGACCGCCGTCCGGGGTACGACGCCCGCGGGCAGCTCGTACGGGCCCAGTGGGCGGTGGACGGCCTCGATGACGGTGCGCTGCGTGGCGTGATCGACCTGGTGCCGGCGATGGTCTGGGCGGAGGTGCTCTGCGAGGACAGTGACGCCGCGGTCCGGCACCTGGCCCGGGGTTTCCGGGTCGCCCGGCGGTACGGACGCGGCCACGTTCTGCCCGAGTTGTACCTGGTGCGGTCCGTCCTGCACGGCCGGCTCGGGGACCTGCGGCAGGCCCAGCGTGACGCCGAGGACGCCGAGGAGATCGCCCGCGCCCTGGGCAGCGAGGAGTTGCGGCGGTTCGCGCTGGCGATCCGGGCACCGCTGCTCGCCTGGCGCGGCGGGCCGGTGGCGGTCGCCGGCCCGCTGGCTGAACTACGTGCCGCTGCTCCGCTACGTTCGCGGTGGTGGCGTTCGGTGGCCCAGGCCGGGCTCGCCGGGGTGTTGATCGAGATGAACGAGCCGGAGTCCGCCCTGGCGTTGTTGACCGAGGGCGGTGAGCCGGCGCCGACCGCGGAGGGTCTGGCGCTCGTCGCCCGGGCCCAGGTGCTCTGCGGTGACCTCGGCACGGCGCAGGAGTCCCTGGACCGGGCGGTGGGGTCGGCCGAGCGGAGCGGTTCGCATGGCGAGGCGGCGGCGGTGGGTCAGGCACGGGCGGAACTGCTGGCGGAGCGCGGTGACGTGGTGGCGGCGGTGGACGCGGCGCGGTTGGCCGCGACCGCTGCCGCGCTGGCCCATCAGCCACTCCGCGAGGGTCAGGCGCTGGTGACCCTGGCCACCATGCTGCACCGCGCCGGTGACCTGGCGGCGGGTCGGCAGACCCTGGGGGAGGCCAAGCACCGACTGGCGTGGTGTGGGGCGGACTGGCTGGTGGGTCGGGCGACAAATCTGCAGCGGCGGTTCGCCGCCGCCCATCCCCGCCCCCGCGACGTTCGACCCGATCCGCTGTCCGGTCGGGAGCGCGAGGTGGCCGTGATGGTTTCCGAAGGGCTGAGCAACCGCGCCATCGCCACCCGGTTGTTCCTCAGCACCCGGACGGTGGAGTCACACGTATCCAGGATCTTCGTCAAACTCGGTGTCTCGACCAGGGCCGCCGTCGCGCGCCACGTGTCGTTGGCCGACCGCTGAGCCGTACCCCGGTTGCCGGTGTTCTCCCGGATGCTCGCGACGGCCCGGAACTGACACGGTGGTCTTCGCCCCCGCCCGACCCGGGCGGGGCCTGCCTGGAGAGGAGTGGACTTCCGTGGAGCTCGACGTCTTCGACCTGGACGATCTGGACCTGGACGACATCACCGTGACATCGATGCGCGACGCGGTCGCGCTGCCGGAGACCGGCATGTCGTCCTCGGGCGACGCCGCCGCCGCGTGCTCCTGCTGCGGTTCCAGCTCGTGCTGCCCGAACATCGACACCTATCAACCGTACTGACCGTCTGGCCGCCGCTTCGGTCGGCCGTGACGAGCGGCCCGGCGCAGACACGACGGCGCCCTGGTGGCCCGGGTGGGGACCGTTCCTGAGTCACCCGGGCCGGCAGGGCGCCGACTGTCTGTTACCAGGTGCCGCCAGCACCGCCCCCGCCGCCGCTGCCGCCGCCCCACTCGAACGGGCCACCGTCGGCCGAGGCCGCACCGGCGCTCAGCGCGAGCGCCGCCGCACCGGCGGCGATGATCACCGCCGCGCGCAGGGCCTTCCGGCCCGTCTTGGTCTTCTTGCGC
Organism: Micromonospora pisi; assembly: GCF_003633685.1. Classification (NCBI taxonomy): domain Bacteria; kingdom Bacillati; phylum Actinomycetota; class Actinomycetes; order Micromonosporales; family Micromonosporaceae; genus Micromonospora; species Micromonospora pisi. The sequence goes on from NZ_RBKT01000001.1 coordinate 7,449,274, forward strand.
ATCAGGTCCTCCTGTGCTCACTGTCCGTGCCCGGGTCGGGCCGGATCCGGCTGGGACGTCGCGAAGCGGGCCGCAACCGCACGCACCACTGTGCCGGCGAAGCCGGTCGGCCAGGATCCGGGCGATCACCTAATCCTGTCGCCGGTCGGTAGCCAGGTCGGCCCAATGCCTGTTCCCCCGGTACGGGTAGCTTTGTCCTGCCCACTCGGGTGTCGTGCCAGGTCGGCCGGCTGGAGGAGGTTCGCTTCCACGGGCGGGTCAGGTGGCGACATCCCGAGCGGTCGGAAGGGGCATGGCGTGATTTCAGCCGAGAAGTCAGATGCTGAGCTGGTGCATGTTGCCCGCTCGGGAGATGTCGCCGGCCTCGGCGCACTCCTGCATCGGCACGAGGCCGGGATGAAGGCCGTCGCGGTGAGCCTGCTCGGTTACGGGCCCGACGCCGAGGACGCGGTCCAGGACGCGATGCTGGTCGCCCTGCGGCGGATCGACGGGCTCCGGGAGCCCGCGGTGGTGGGCGACTGGCTGCGGTCGATCGTCCGGAACGGGTGCCGCAACCGGCTGCGTGCCTCCCGTCGGGTGGTCCTGCGCGACTTCGCGGCCCTCGACCTCCCGGCCGCCGCGCCGAACCCGGAGCAGCTACTCGAGCAGGCGTCGTTGCGGGACTGGACCTGGCACGCGGTCAACGAACTGTCCGAACCATTGCGGCTGGTCACGCTTCTGCGCTACTTCAGCGGAGCCTCCTCGTACGAGGAGATCGCCGCCCTCTGCGGGGTGCCGGTCGGCACCGTACGCAGTCGGTTGAACCAGGCACGGCGCAAGCTCGCCACCGCTCTGCGGGACACGGCCGACCTCGCGCACGAGGACTCGGCGGCGCTCCACGACACCTGCCGACGCCAGTTCGAGGAGGTGCTGGCGGCGGCGGGACGGGGCGAGTTCGAGCGGGCCGTGCGGGAGTACTGGTGGCCCGACGCCGACTTCATCCGGCCGAACGGGGAACGCCGCACCGAGCGGTCGTACCTGGTCGAGGCCATGGAACGGGACCTGGCCGCCGGCGTACGTCAGCGGATCACCGGTGCGGTGGCGAGCCGGGACGTGATGGTCTGGGAGGCGGCCCTGATCGACCCGCCGGACGACCCGGAGCACTGTCCGCCGGCAGTGGTCTGGCTGCACAGCGTGCGTGCCGGCCGGACCAAACGGCTGCGCCTGTTCCACGCCCCCCGGGCGGCGGTGGCGAGCTGAGCGGGCGGACTCCGGCCCGGTGCCGGGCCCTGTGGTGTGCGGTGACGGCCGGGTAGTTCGATCGACGGCCGGAGCGGTTAATCACACGGGCGGAGCTTGGCGGACAGCGGTGTCGGCGGCACCATGAGAACGACACCGAACGCATTTGGTGCTGATTCGGGTCGCTTATCAAATTCGCACTGAAGGAGCAGTCTGTCCGATGGATCGGGAACAACTGGGCCGGCTCGCAGAACTCGCCGAAGCGGAGTTCATGCTCCAGTACGTGGCCGGCGCACCTCAGACTGCCTCGTCCGCGCTCGGAGTCAGCCACGAGCGGATCGGCGGTGGCGTGGCCCTCTCCCTGCTGCGTGCCCCGACCCCCTACTGGAACAAGGCGCTCGGGTTCGGCTTCGAGGAGCCGGTGACGCGGGACCTGATGGACCGGGTGTTCGGGTTCTACCGCGAGCAGGGGACCGAGGTCGCCACGATTCAGATCGCCCCGGACCGGCTGCCCCGTGACTGGGACGAGATCCGGGCGGCCGAGGGTCTGGAGCCGGGCGGCGTGATCATCCAGTTCGCCTGCGAGATCGACTCGTTCCGGATCGACGGCGCGACCGACCTGCGGATCGGGCTGGTCCCTTCCGACGACGCCGCCCAGTGGGCCTCGGTGCTCATGGACGGGTTCGGATGGCCGCCGGGCGGCCCGTTGGCCGAGTTGCTCGCGGCGACGGTGGGCAACCCCAGCTTCCGCGCGTTCGGCGCCTGGGACGGTGACCAGGTGGTCGGCGCCGCCGCGCTCTTCGTACACGACGAGGTGGCGGTCCTGTCCGGAGCGGCGACCCGGCCGAGTCATCGGGGGCGGGGTGTGCAGTCCGCGCTCATGGCGATCAGGGCCGGTGCGGCGGCCGAGGCCGGCTGCCGCTGGGTGGTCGCGCAGACTGGTCGGCCGGCGACGGGCTCGGTGAACCACTCGCTGAACAACATGCTGCGCGGCGGTCTGCGCCCGCTGTACGACCGGCAGAACTGGATCCGGCGGGCGGCGCCCGGCGGACAGTGACGACACCGGCCACGCGGCAACGTCACCGGGACCTCGATTCTGTCGGGGTCCCGGTGACGTCTCGTCGCTGGCTGCCGCGTACCCCGCCGCTCACCCGCCGAGCGGTAGCGGCCCCTGCCTACCGCGCGAACTGCTCACCGCGCGAACTCAGCCTCCCGCCGTGGCGGTGTGGGCGGACAACGGCAGGCTCCGCAGCGCCGGGGGATAGCGGCGGCAGGACGCGCGGACGACCAGTTCGGTGGGGAGCCGGATGTGCGTGTCGCGCTCGACGCCGCCGATCAGGTCGACGAGCAGGCGCAGAGCCTCGGCGCCCATGCGTTGCAGCGGTTGCATGATCGTCGTCAGCGGCGGGTTGACCAGCGCGGACTCCGGCACGTTGTCGAATCCGATCACGGACAGGTCGTCGGGCACGGTGAGTCCCATGCCCCGGGCGACGTCCATCGTGGATATCGCGGAGAGGTCGTTTCCCGCGAAGACCGCGGTCGGTCGGTCGGGGAGGGCGAGCAGCTCCGCGGCCGTACCGGCGGCGCTCTCGATCCGGAACCCACCGACCCGTACCAGCCGCTCGTCCACCGCCACGCCGGCGTCGTCCATGGCCTTGCGGAAGCCCGCCTCGCGCAGGCGTGCCGACTCCAGGTCGGGGCGTCCGCTGATGTGCCCGATGCGTCGGTGGCCGAGCGACAGCAGGTAGTTGGTCGCGAGCATGGCGCCGGCGAAGTTGTCGGAGTCGACGGTGGGCAGGCCGGACGGGCCGGTGTGCGGGTCGACCGCCACGACGTGGAAACCCTGTTTGGTCTCGACCACGGTCGGCGTGACGATCACGGCTCCGTCGATGAGTGTTCCGGACAGCCGGGCCAGCGAGCGCCGTTCCCAGCCTATGGCCGCGCCGTCGCCGTCGCCGCCGGAGTAGGCCAGCAGTTGGTAGCCGGTGCCGGCGACCTCTCTGGACGCCCCCTTGAGCAGCTCGGTCGAGAACGGCTCGAATTCGGCGACCAGGATGCCCAGCACGTTCGTACGGTGGCTGCGCAGGCTCTGTGCCCCCAGGCTGGCCTCGTACCCGAGCTGGTGGATGACCTCTTGGACACGTTCCACCGTCGCTTGCGCCACGCCGTACCGGCCATTGATCACCTTGGATACTGTCGCCACGGAGACGCCGGCCACACGGGCCACGTCCGACATCTTGACACGCTGCGGGAACGCCACGGAGACGATGATAGAGGGCTCTCCGCGCCCCGTCGCGGGGGAATCGAAAACGTTATCGACAACGGTTGACACCACGTTACGGGACTGTAAAACTCGCCATCAGTCCGAGTACCGCGACTGCCTGACAAGTCGAGGAGACATCGATGACGATCAAGCGCCGCGCTGGCGCCGTCCTAGCGCTGTTTTTGACCAGTGCACTGCTTGTCGCCGGGTGCAGCGGCGGCGACGACGCAGGCCCCTCCGATGATGAGCCATTCAAGAACCCGGTAACCCTGACCTGGTGGCACAACGCCTCGCAGGACGGGCCCGGCAAGACCTACTGGGAGAAGGTCGCCAAGGACTTCTCCACTCTCCACCCGACCGTCAAGATTGAGATCGAGGGGATCGAGACCAACCAGCTCCAGCGCACCCGGCTCCCCGCCGCGCTGCTGAGCAACGACCCGCCGGACATCTTCCAGGCATGGGGCGGCGGCGAGATCCGCGAGCAGGTGGAGGCCGACTACCTCAAGGACATCACCAACCAGGTCCAGACCGAGGTCGCCAACATCGGTAGCGCGGCCGAGATCTGGCAGGCGGGCGGCAAGCAGTACGGCCTGCCGTTCCGGATGGGCATCGAGGGCATCTGGTACAACAAGGACATGTTCGCGCAAGCGGGCATCGCCGCTCCTCCGACCACGTTCGAGGAGCTCAACGACGCGGTCACGAAGCTCAAGGCCATCAACGTCATCCCGATCGCCCTGGGCGCCGGTGACAAGTGGCCCGCCGCGCACTGGTGGTACAACTTCGCGTTGCGCGCCTGCTCGGTCGACACGCTGAAGAAGGCGTCCGCCGACACGGTCTTCGATGATCCGTGCTTCCTCAAGGCGGGCCAGGACCTGAAGACCTTCATCGCCACCAACCCGTTCCAGTCCAACTTCATCGCCACACCGGGTCAGAACGATCCGACCAGTGCGAACGGCCTGCTCGCCAATGGCAAGGCCGCGATGGAGCTGATGGGTGACTGGAACAAGGGCACCCTGGAGACCGTCGCCCAGGACCCGGAGGCCCTCAAGAAGTTCCTCGGCTGGTTCCCCGTACCGGCGATCTCCGGTTCCGCGGGTGACCCGAAGGCGGCCCTCGGCGGCGGCGACGGGTTCGCCTGTGCCAAGAACGCCCCGGCCGAGTGTGTCGAGTTCCTCAAGTACATCGTGAGCACCGACGTGCAGAAGGGCTATGCCGAGACCGGCACCGGCCTGCCCGTCACCAAGGGCGCGGAGGCCGGCGTGGCGGACCCCGCGCTGAAGTCCATCCTGGAAGCGACCTCCAGCGCGACCTACGTACAGCTCTGGTTGGACACGGCCTACGGCAGCACCGTCGGCACCGCGATGAACAACGCAATCGTCGCCATCTTCGCCGGCACCGGCACCCCTGAGCAGGTCGTCTCCGCAATGAAGGCGGCCGCGAGCAAGTGACCGCTCCCAACCCGACCCTGAACCCTGCCGGCGGCGCGTCCGCGCCGCCGGCAGGCGGCCGGCCGCCCGGGCGTTCGTCCAGCCGCGCGGCCGAGACCCGACGCAAGTGGTACGAGATCATCGGACTCACCACGCCGGCGGTGATCGTCTATGTGATGTTCGTGCTGGTTCCGATGGGCTTCGCGGTCTACTACAGCCTCTTCCGCTGGCGCGGGGTGGGACCGCCCACCGACTACGTCGGTTTCGACAACTACGTGCTCGCCTTCCAGGACCCGATCTTCCTCGACGCGTTGCGCAACAACAGCATCATCGTGGTCGGGTCGCTGCTGATCCAGGGCCCGATCGCCCTGGGCGTGGCCCTGCTGCTGAACCGCCGCTTCCGTGGGCGCACCGCGTTCCGCCTGCTGGTGTTCGTGCCCTACGTGCTCGCCGAGGTCACCGTCGGCATCATGTGGAAGCTGATCCTGACCGACGGCGGCACGCTCGACGGGCTGCTGCGGTCACTGGGGCTGGGCGGTCTGGTGCAGGCGTGGCTCGCCGACCTCGACATCGTCATCTGGACGATGCTGTTCGTTCTCACCTGGAAGTACGTCGGCTTCGCCATCATCCTTCTGCTCGCCGGCCTGTCGAACGTGCCGCACGAGCTCACCGAGGCAGCCGAGATCGACGGCGCGAGCTGGTGGCAGATCCAACGTCACGTCACGCTTCCGCTGCTGGGCCCGACGATCCGGATCTGGATGTTCCTGTCGGTGATCGGCTCGCTCCAGGTCTTCGACGTGATCTGGGTGACCTCGGTGCCCGCGGTGCGGTCGCTCGGCGCGTCCGGCACCATGGCGACGTACATGGTGGACAACGGCTTCTTCGCCCGACTGTGGGGCTACGGCAACGCGGTCGCCGTGATCCTGTTTGTCATCTCGTTCGTCGCGGCGCTGCTGTTCCAGCGCTTCCTCCTCCGTCGTGACATCCAGGGCGCCATCACCGGAAGGGTGAACTGATCGTGGCCGCGAACGCCGTCCTGCCCCCGTCCTCCAAACGCCGCCCGGTGTCGTGGAGCAGTCCGCTCACCTACGCGCTGGCGCTCGCGGTCGCGGCCGTGTCGATCGCCCCGGTCGTCTACGTGATCGTCGGTGGTTTCCGTACCACCCCGCAGATCGTCGCGGACCCGGCCGGGTTGCCCGACCCGTGGGTCTGGGACAACTACGCCAGGGTGCTGACGCAGAGCGACTTCTGGGGGCAGGCCTTCAACAGTGCGGTGATCGCCCTGGGTACGACGCTCGGCGTCGTGGTGCTCGGTGTCTCTGCCGCGTTCGTGCTCGCCCGGTACACCTTTCGCGGGCGGGAGGGGCTCTACACCTTCTTCACCCTCGGCCTGCTCTTTCCGGCCGGCGCGGCGATCCTGCCGCTCTACCTCATGCTGCGTGACCTGAATCTGATCAATTCCTACTACGCGGTCATCCTTCCGCAGGTCGCCTTCTCGTTGCCGCTCACGATCGTGATCCTGCGTCCCTTCCTGGCCGCCGTGCCCCGCGAGTTGGAGGACGCCGCCGCGATCGACGGCACGGGCCGGATCGGCTTCCTCTGGCGCATCATGCTGCCGCTGTCGCGGCCCGCGCTCGTCACCGTCGGGGTCCTCGCGTTCGTGGCGAGCTGGAACGCGTTCCTTCTGCCGTTGCTCGTCCTCGGTGATGTCAGCCTGCACACGCTGCCGCTGGGGGTGCAGAACTTCTCGAGTCAGTACACCTCCGACACGGCGGGAATCCTCGCCTTCACGTCGCTGTCGATGTTGCCGGCGCTCATTTTCTTCACGCTCGCCGAGAAGCAGATCGTCGGGGGCCTGCAGGGTGCGATCAAGGGCTGAGGACGGTGTGCCGTCATGATCCATCCGGTCGAGGTGATTCGCCACGATGGCGGTCGACGGTGGAGAGGGGCATGGCTGCGCAATCGTCGCTCGTGAGTCGGCACTTCTGGTCGGTGGGGCGCGCGTGTCGAGCCGCGCGCCCATGATCGAGGACCGTCCACTGCCGACTCACGCCGTTCTCGTGATCGATAACTTCGATACATTGGTTCCGAAACTTCCGGAAAGCTGCCGGAAGCTGGATCATCAGAGGGGAACAAACTATGTCGACCGAGTTCGCGGAGGTGGCGACAGCCACCGGGTCGATTCGCAACCCGATCCTCACCGGCTTCCATCCGGACCCGTCGATCCTGCGGGTCGGCGACGACTACTACCTGGCCACCTCCACCTTCGAGTGGTATCCGGGGGTGCGGCTGCACCACTCGCGTGACCTGGTGCACTGGCGGGCGCTGGGTGGTGTGCTCACCGAACGACGCCTGCTCGACCTGAGCGGCACCGGTGACTCCAACGGGGTCTGGGCGCCCGACCTGACGTACGCCGACGGCGTGTTCTACCTGGTGTACAGCGATGTCGCCAGCTTCGCCAGCGGCTACTGGGACCCGCAGAACTACCTCATCACCGCGACCGACATCAACGGCCCGTGGTCTGACCCGGTCCCGCTGCACGCGCATGGTTTCGACGCCGCGCTCTTCCACGACGACGACGGCAGCAGTTGGCTGTTGGCGATGAGCGCCGACTGGCGTCCCGGTCGGGACCGCTTCGGTGGCATCGAGATCCAGCGCTACGACCGGGCCAGTCGCCGGCTCGTCGGCAAAGCCCGGCTGATCTTCGACGGCACCGAGGTCGGGCTCACCGAGGGTCCGCACGTGTACAAGCGCGACGGTTGGTACTACCTGTTGACCGCCGAGGGCGGCACCAGTTGGGAGCACCAGGTCACGATGGCCCGGTCCCGTAGCCTGTTCGGCCCGTACCAGTCCGACCCGGATGGCCCGCTGCTCACCTCCGTCGGGCATCCCGAACTGCGGTTGCAGAAAGCCGGTCACGGCAGTCTCGTGCAGACCCAGACCGGGCAGTGGTACCTCGCGCACCTGGTGGGGCGTCCCTACACCCCGCTGGGCAACTGCGTCCTCGGTCGGGAGACGGCCATCCAACAGGTCGACTGGCCCGTCGACGGATGGCCGGTCATTCCCGGCGGCCACCCCGCCGACGAGGTCGCCATGCCCGACCTGCCCGCCCACCCGTGGCCGGAGGAGCCCGCCACCGACCACTTCGACGCCGGGAAACTCGGCACGGCCTGGTCGACACTGCGCCGTCCGGCGACCCCGGACTGGGTCGACCTGACCAGTCGCCCGTCCCACCTGCGTATCTTCGGTGGCCAGTCGCCGGTCGGCCGGCAGCGGCCGAGCCTGGTCGCGCGTCGGGTCGGTGCCACCCACTGCTCGCTGGAGACGGTCCTGGAGTTCGACCCGGCCGACCACCGTCAGCTCGCCGGCATCACCGGCTACTACAACACCGCGAATTGGTACTACGCGTACGTCACCCGGGCCGACGACGGCCGGCGCACGCTCGAGGTGCTCAGCTGTGACGGTGGTCGGCTCACCGCGTACCCCGAGCTGAGCCGGGATCTCGGCGCGGTCGGGCGGGTGGGACTGCGGGTGACGTTCGACGGGCCGACGCTGCGCTTCGACTACCACCTCGGCGAGGGTTGGTCGGGGGTGCCGGCGGAGTTCGACGCGACCACCCTCTCCGACGAGCATGCCGCGATCGTCGTCGACGGTGAGCCGGCCGCCTGGGGATTCACCGGCGCCTTCCTTGGACTCTGGGTACAGGATCTGGGCGCCGACGGCGCGTACGCGGACTTCGACTACGCCACCTACCTCGAACACTGACCCGTTCCGGTACATCAAGGCGTGGCTTGCTGAGCAAGCCACGCCTTGATGCCTTTCTGAAACTTCCGGGATGATTTCTACGGCTTACATCGCTCTTTTCAAGGCACTTTCCTGCCTCAGGTCTGTTGACGCTCATCGATTGCAGTCGTAAGGTTTCGGCAAAGTTACGGAAGACCGGGGCGCGTACGGCGCAGCTCCCGTCCGCGTACCCGCACCGCTGCTTCGGCAAGCGACGAAGCGGTTCCTGCCTGCCTGAAACACCCGTCCGCTCGACCGCCACCGCCCGGAACCCGTTCCCCGGCCCCGGGCGGGACCCGTCCCAGTCCCGAAAGGACGCTGATGAAGTTGAGACGATGGATCGTCGTCGGTGCCGTTGCCCTGGCGACCGTCGGCACGCTGAACAGCCTGCCGGCGTCCGCCGGTGGCCAGCCCCGACCCGCGGACCAGAGTCTGCGTGCCCTCGGCATGCGCCACGATCTCTACATCGGCACCGCGGTCGACATGGCCGCGCTGAACGACCCGGCCGACCCGCAGTACCGACAGCTCGTCGGCTCGCAGTTCTCCTCGGTCACCGCGGAGAACGTGATGAAGTGGGAGAGCCTGGAGCCGACCCGGGGGACCTACAACTGGGGCCCCGCCGACCAGCTGATCGCCTACGCGAAGCAGAACAACCAGCGGGTCCGTGGTCACGTACTGGTGTGGCACAACCAGTTGCCGGGCTGGCTCACCACGGGTGTCGCCGACGGCTCGATCGACACGGCCGAGCTGCGTGACATCCTGCGTAACCACATCACCACCGTGGTCAAGCACTTCAAGGGCAAGATCTGGCAGTGGGACGTGGTCAACGAGGCGGTCAGCGACCCCTGGGACAACCCGCCGGCTCTGCACTACAAGGGCTTCTGGGCCCAACACCTCGGCCCCGGGTACGTCGCTGACGCGTTCCGGTGGGCCCGTGCCGCCGACCCGAACGCGCTGCTGTTCTACAACGACTACAACATCGAGGCGTTCGGTTCGGGCAACCCCGCCGACGACAAGACCCAGTTCGTGTACGACATGGTCAAGCGGCTACGGGCCACCGGCGTGCCGATCGACGGCGTGGGCAGCCAGGGCCACCTGGGCACCCAGTACGGCAACTACGACACTCTCCAGGTCGCCGACGCCCTCGAACGCTTCGGCGATCTCGGCCTGGCCACCGCCTTCACCGAGGTCGACGTACGCAGCCAGATGACGCCCGGGGTGCAGGCCGGGGACTCGAACGAGATCAACCCACGGTTGCAGGCGTCGGCGGCGAACTACAGCGTTCTGCTGCAGGCGTGTCTGTTGAGCCGGCACTGCCTGTCGTTCACCGTGTGGGGCTTCACTGACCGGCACTCCTGGATCCCGGGCTGGTTCGACAATCCGCCCGAGGGTCTGGCCACGCTCTACGACGAGAACTACCAGCCGAAGCGGGCGTACCAGACGGTGAAGGCGGATCTGATCTTCGCCGGTGCACCCCACGTGCTGCCACGCATTCCGCAGAAGCCGCGCCGGTAGGCGCGTACCGAGGACCCGGTGCGGCCGTCCCGTCCCGTCCTGTTCGGCCGGCCGCACCGCGTCACCGCCCTCCTTCACCCCAAGGAGCTGGTCATGTCACCCAGACGCCACCCCTCCCGGTCGGCCGCCGCCGTCCTCTCCGCGCTGCTCGCCGCCGTTGGCGGGGCCGCGGTCCTGCTCGGCGCCGGCCCGTCGCTCGCCGCCCCGAACTGTAGTAACGGCTATGTCGCCCTGACCTACGACGACGGGCCCAACGGAGGAACCACCACCAGCCTGCTCAATGCGCTCACCGCCAACGGCGTACGCGCCACCTTCTTCAACATCGGGCAGAGGGCGCAGCAGAACCAGGCGCTGGTCCGGGCTCAGCAGCAGGCCGGCATGTGGATCGGAAACCACAGCTGGACCCATCCGCACCTGACCCAGATGAGCGCCGCGCAGATGACCTCCGAGCTGAGTCAGACCCAGCAGGCCATCCAACAGGCGACCGGCACCGCGCCACGGCTCTTCCGGCCTCCGTACGGCGAGACCAACGCGACGCTGCGATCGGTCGAGTCCCAGCTCGGGCTCACCGAGGTGTTGTGGAGCGTGGATTCCCAGGACTGGAACGGCGCCAGCACCGCCGCCATCGTGCAGGCCGCGAGCAGCCTGCAGAACGGTGGCGTGATCCTCATGCACGACGGCTACCAGACAACCATCAACGCCATCCCGCAGATCGTCGCGAACCTGACCAGCCGTAACCTCTGCGCGGGCATGATCTCCACCAGCACCGGCCGGGCGGTGGCGCCCGACGGTGGCAACCCGGGTCCGACGGCCACCTCTTCGCCGCCCCCGCCCGGCGGAGCCGCCTGCACCGCCAGCTACCGGGAGACGCAGCGCTGGGGTGACCGTTTCAACGGCGAGGTCACCATCCGGGCCGGCGGCACCGCCCTCACCAGTTGGACGGCGACCGTGACCGTACGCAGCCCACAGCGGGTCGCCACGGTCTGGAACGGCAGCCCCAGCTGGGACAGCAGCGGCACTGTCATGACCGTCAGACCCAGCGGCAACGGCAGTGTGCCGCCTGGTGGCAGCACCACCTTCGGCTTCACCGTGATGGCCAACGGCAACTGGGCCGCTCCGACGGTCTCCTGCCGTACCCCCTGACCCGACGGAAGGAAGGCGGACCCGAGATGATCGACACCGCCAGCGGTGACGGCAACGTCGTCAGTTACACCTTCGATGACGGACCGAACCCCGCCGACACCCCACGACTCCTCTCGGTCCTGCGCGAACATCACGTCAAGGCCGTGTTCTGCCTCTGGGGGGAACACGCCGTGGCCCACCCCGACCTGGTACGCGAGATCGTGTCCGCCGGTCACACCCTGGGCAACCACGGGATGCGACACGACGACATGGGCGGCTGGACTCCGGAACAGATCGAGGCCGACCTTCGGGACACGAACACCGCGATCCGTGCCGCGGTTCCCGGTGCCCGCATTCCGTACTTCCGTGCGCCCTTTGGCAGTTGGGGCCGGACGCCGGCGGTGGCCGCCCAGATGGGGATGCAGCCGTTGGGCTGGCGGCTGGCCATCGCCGACTGGGCACCACCCGGCACCGAGACGCTGGTCGACCGCCTGCTGACCGGCGTGACGCCCGGTGCGGTGGTGCTGATGCACGATGGCGGCGGTGACCGGAGCCAGACCGTCGACGCCGTCGAGCAGACCGTTCCGCTGCTGACGTCGCGGGGGTGGCGTTTCACCCTTCCGGCCCGAGCCGGCTGAGGGCTCTGTCCGGCTCCGACCGTGGTGGTCGGGCGGGAACCGTGCCGGCCGGTCCGGCGGGGCTGGCGCGGATCAGGTGAGCAGCATGCCGCTCAACCGACGGACCGCCAGCCACGTCCCGCCCACCCCCATCGCCACCAGGTACGCGACCGCGCCGAGCATGCCGACGCCGAGCTGCCCGGTGGTCAGCCCGCGCAGCAGTTCGATGCTCTGGTAGAGCGGCAACGCGGCGACCAGCGCCTGCACCGCTGTCGGGTACACCGACAGCGGGTAGAAGGTCGTCGCGAACAGGAACATCGGCAGCATGCAGAGTTGCAGGTACTGATGGTGGTGCGGTTCGTCGATGTACGTCGCCGCGGCGAGCCCGGCGGCCGAGAAGGCGAAGGCGATCAGCACGGCGGCCGGTACGGCGAGCACCGCCCACCAGGAGTGGACCATGCCGAGTGCGGTGATGACCAGGAGGAAGCAGGTGGCGGAGAGGGTGCTGCGCAGCACCGACGCGGCGATCTCGCCGACCGCGATGTCGCCGGTCCGCATCGGCGTGGTCACGATCGCGTCGTAGAGCTTGTCGAAGCGCACCCGCCACCACACGTTGCTGGTGGTCTCGTTGACGGCGCTGTTCATCGCCGAGGTGGCGAGCAGGGCGGGTGCGACGAACGCGGCGTAGCGGCTGGCGTCGCCGCCGGTCGCGCCCCCGTCCACGAGCTGCCCGATGCCGATGCCGACCGACAGCAGGTAGAGGAAGGGCTCGAAGATTCCGTTGACGACGAGGTTCCAGGGGCGACCGTGACGCAGCACCCACAGGTGGCGTAGGACGATCAGGTGCGCGGACGACAACGGTCGGCTCCCTACGCGTAGAGGTTGCGTCGGTAGTTGCGGCGGGCGAGCAGGTAGCCGGCGGTGACCAGGGCGCTGAGGTAGGCCACGTGTGCCAGGCTGGTCGGCCAGGTTGCCGTACCGAGGCTCAGGGTGCGGCAGAGATCGACGCCGTGCCAGAGCGGCGTGACGTAGACGACCGGGCGCAGCGCATCGGGCAGCTGCTCGACCGCGAAGAAGGTGCCGGAGAAGAGATAGAGCGGCATGACCACCCATTTGAAGATCCCGGTCACCGGACCGACGTCGGTGAGCGTGACCGCCCAGGCGGCGGCCGGCAGGGCGAACGCCATACCGGTGAGCGTCGCGGCCAGCAGGGTCAACCAGACCAGCGGTGACCGGGCCGCTCCGAACGCCACCATCACCAGCAGGAACGCGGCGGCGCTCAGCGCCACCCGTACCGTCATGAAGAGCAGGTGGCCGTGGAGGATGTCCTCGGGCTCCAGTGGCGTACCGGCGGCGACCGGGTAGGCGCCGCCCGGTCGGCGGCTCCAGCTCACCGGGAAGGCCGCCTCGATGATGCCGTTCTGCATCGACGCGGCGGCGAGCATGCCGGGGGCGAAGAACGCGAGATAGTCGACCCCGCCGAGCACGGCGCTGTCCGGGCTGATCAGCCGGCCCAGTCCGAGACCCATCGCGATCAGGAAGAGCAGCGGGTTCGCCACACTGATCACCACGGTGCCGCGCCAGGTCCGTCGGTAGCGCAACGTCCAATAGCGGTACGCGCGCAGCGCCCGCTCGGTCCCCGTACCCGTGCCCGTCTCGCGGCCGACCGGGGTGATGATTCCGGTGGTCATCCTCAGTCCACCAGCGTCCGGCCGGTCAGCGCGAGGAAGACGTCCTCCAGGCTCGCCCGGCGCACCATCGCCGTGACCGGGCTCAACCCCAACTGGTGTACGACACCGAGCGCCGTTTCGCCCTCGGCGGTGTACCAGAGCAGCCGGTCGGGCAGTGCCTCCAGTCGGTCCCGGACACCCGCCGCCTGTAGCTTTTCCAGTGCGGTGGCCTGCTCGCCGATGCCGAACCGCAGTTCGAGGACCTCGCGGGTCGAGTGGGTGGCGATCAGTTCGGCCGGGGAGCCGTGCGCCACGATGCGGCCGGCGTCCATCACCACGAGCCGGTCGCAGAGCTGTTCGGCCTCGTCCATGTAGTGGGTGGTGAGGATGAGGCTGACGCCCTGTTGCTTGAGCCGGAACAGTCGGTCCCAGAGGATGTGCCGGGCCTGCGGGTCGAGGCCGGTCGTCGGCTCGTCGAGCAGCAGGATCTCCGGCTCGTTGATCAGGGACCGGGCGATGGTCAGCCGGCGTCGCATCCCACCGGAGAGTGCTTCCACCCGTTCGGCACCGCGCTCGGAGAGCTGGGCGAACTCCAGTAGCCGGTCGGTGCGGTCCGCGATGACCTGCTTGGGGAGGCCGAAGTAGCGGCCGTAGATGAGCAGGTTCTCCCGTACGGTCAGCTCCCGGTCCAGTGCGTCGTCCTGCGCTACGACGCCGATCCGGGCCCGGATCCGCCGGCCGTCCGTCACCGGGTCCATGCCGAGCACCCGCAGCGTTCCGGCGGTGGGAGGGGAGACACAGGCGATCATCCTCATGGTGGACGACTTGCCTGCGCCGTTCGGGCCGAGAAACCCGAAGGCCTGGCCACGATGGAGGGTGAAGTCGATGCCGTTGACCGCGGTGAAGCTCGGGGAGCGGCGATCGCGGGGCGGGTAGCGCTTGACGAGGCCGACGGCCTCCACGAGGAGAGCGGTCACCCGCCGAGCGTATAAAAACAGGACAGCGACATGCAAATATTTAACAGAATGCCGCAAGAAGCAGGATGACTCGCTCGGCTGGTGTCGTCGTGGAGTCAATCCGGTGATCGCCGGTGATCGCCAGCGCGCCGGTCGATACCTCCGACCCTATCCGGATAATCGGGCTGCGGTGACGTGTCGATCCGGGTAGCGTCGGCCGACATGTCCTCACCTCCCCGGATCCGCCCCCCATTCGTGGCCGACGAGCGGACCCAGCTTCTCGGCTGGTACGACATGCAGCGCGCGATCGTGCACTACAAGTGCGAAGGGCTCTCCGACGAGGACGCGCACCGATCGCTGCTGCCGACCTCGCCGTTGATGACCATGGCCGGCATCGTCTCCCATCTGCGCTGGGTGGAGCACACCTGGTTCGAGGTCCTGTTCCTCGGTCGACCGGCCGACGGGCCGGCGTTCCAGGAGGGGCCCGAGGCCGCCGACATGATGGTCGAGGGGATTCCGATCGGCCAACTGCTGGCCGACTACGAGCGGCAGTGCGCGATCTCGAACGAGATCATCGCGAGTCACTCGTTGGACGAGGTCGGCCAGCACCCGGACTTCAGGTCGGCGGCGGCGACCCTGCGCTGGATGGTGATCCACATGGTCGAGGAGACCGCCCGGCACGCCGGCCACATGGACACCATCCGCGAGCTGCTCGACGGTGAGACCGGCTACTACTGATCCGACCCCCGGGGTCAGCACCAGCTTCCGGTGCCGGCCCACCGTGTGCTCGTGGCCGTGATCGCGGGCACCCAGGATACGTATCGGTGTGCGACGATGTTTTGAGTGGGTTTCGGTGCCCGCTCACTCCGGGTACGGGCAGGACCCACCCCCCTGGAGGTCCACATGACACAGACCGCCCCCGACCGCTTCCCCACCCGACATCTGCCCCGGGTGAGCGTCCGGGACCTGCCCGAGCCGCCCACCTCGGCCTGGCCGGTGATCGGGCCCGGGGTGATCGCCGCCGGAGTGGGGCTCGCCTCGGGCGAGTTCATCCTCTTCCCCTACATCGCCTCCCAGGTGGGACTGGTCTTCCTCTGGGCCGCCGCGGTCGGCATCGTCACCCAGTGGTTCCTCAACATGGAGATCGAGCGGTACACCCTGGCCACCGGCGAGACCGCGCTCACCGGCTTCTCCCGCTTCTGGCGGCACTGGGGTCTGGTCTTCGCGCTGATGGTCTACTTCGCGAACCTCTGGCCCGGCTGGGCGTCGAGCTCGGCGACCATGGTGACCTACCTCTTCGGCGGTGACGCGACCTGGATCGCGATCGGCATGCTGGTCGTGATCGGGCTGACGCTGACCCTGGCGCCGGTGATCTACACCGCGCTGGAACGGGTCGAGTTCGTCAAGGTCGGGCTCGTGGTGGTCTTTCTCGTGGTCGCGGTGATCTTCGCGGTCAGCGCCGACGCCTGGCGCGCGCTGCCGGACACCGTCACCGCACCGGAGTTCCCCACCGAGCTCGGCTTCGCGTTGATCCTCTCCGCGCTCGTCTTCGCCGGTGCGGGCGGCGGGCAGAACCTGGTGCAGAGCAACTGGATCAGGGACAAGGGCTTCGGCATGGGCCGGTACGTGCCCCGCCTGGTCAGCCCGGTCACCGGTCGTCCCGAGGCGGCGCCGGACGCGGCCGGATTCGTCTTCGAGCCCACCGAGGAGAACCTTGGCCGGTGGCGGCGCTGGTGGCGGTTGGCCAACCGGGAGCAGTTGGTCACCTTCGTACTGATCTCGTTCGTCACGATCGTGCTGATGTCGATGCTCGCCTACTCGACCGTGTACGGCACACCCGGCCTGGCCAACAGCGTCTCCTTCCTCAAGGTGGAGGGGGAGCGACTCGGTGACTCGGTCGGCCCCTGGTTCGGCACCCTGTTCTGGGTGATCGGCGCGGTCTCCCTCTTCGCCGCCGCGATGGGCATCGTCGACTACACCAGCCGGCTCGCGGCGGATGTGCTCAAGACCTCGTACCTGCGCCGGCATTCCGAGAGCCGGATCTACTTCGTACTGGTCTGGGGACTGGTCGGGCTCGGCTGCGCCATCCTGCTCGCCGGGTTCGACCAGCCGCTGCCGCTGCTGGTCGTCTCCGCCTGCGTCGGCGGGTTGATGATGTTCATCTACTCGATCCTGTTGCTGGTGCTCAACCGCCGGGTGCTGCCCCCACAGATCCGGCCCCGCTCGTTCCGGGTGGCGGCGTTGGTCTGGGCGGTCCTGCTCTTCGGGGTCTTCTCCGCGCTGACCATCTGGCAGCAGGGCGAACGGCTCCTCGACTGGCTGCGCTGACGGGTGCGGTGCCCTGGTCAGCGGTGCGCGGGGACCACGGCGCGGCCGGCCCGCTACCAGGCGGCGCCGACCTCGTCCGGGTCGCCGAGGTAACCGCTGACCATGGCGCCGTCCGGGAGCGACCGGCGGAAAACCCCGACGCGCACGCAACGAAAAGGCGCAGGTGTGCGCCCTACAGATGTGTTGGTGCAAACGCCCGCGCACGCGGAGGCGACCTTTGACGCGGTGTACGCCGCCCACTACGTCGTGCTGGTTCGGCTCGCCTACGTCACCACCGGCAGCCGACAGGTCGCGGAGGACGTGGTGCAGGAGGTCTTCATCGAGTGGCTGCGGCGGATCGACGACGTCCGTGAGCCGGTGCCGTACCTGCGCCGGGCGGTCGTGTCGCGGTGCACCTCGTGGCTGCGCCGCCGGATCGTGGAACGCCGGCACAGCACGGTCGACCAGGGGCCACCACCACTGCCGCCACCGGATGGCACGACCACGGCCGTACGCGCCGCGCTGACCCGGCTCAGTCACCGGCAGCGGTCGGTGGTCTTCCTCCGGTACTACCTGGACCTCCCGGTGGACGAGATCGCCGCCACGTTGGACTGCCGACCCGGCACCGTGAAGTCACTGCTGCACCGTTCGCTCTCCGCCCTGCAGGAGCACCTCGATGACGAGTGAACCCGACCGCCGGATCACGGCCGGGCTGCGGCAGGTCGCCGATGCGCTCCCGGTCACGCCGCCCCCGGTCGGCCAGCTGCGCGCCCGTGCTTTCCACCGTGCCTCGACCGGCAGAGCCGCCTGGCGCCGGCCCGCGTTCGCCGCCGCCGCGGTGCTCGCCGTGCTGGTGGTGGTCGCCCTCCTCCCCGTTCCCGGCACCGGCGGACGTGGGTGGGATCCGGCGAGTCCGGCCGTCAGCCCCACGTTGCCGCACCGGTTCGCCGGCATGTCACTGCTGACCGCGTCGGTGTCGACCGCACCACCCGGCCCCGCGATGGCGCTCTACGGTCAGGGGTCACTCGGCACCCGGCTGGGCACCAGTCAGGTGCTGGTGCTGGGCGTGGACGGGCGGACGTACCGCCGGCTCGACCTGGCCGAGCAGCGCGGCGCGACGGGCGACGACGGTGAGTGGCATGCGGCCGGGGTGCTGCTCGCACCGGACGGCACCCGGGTCGCGGTCGCGAGCGAGCAGCGCGTCGACGACGGGTTGGAACTGGTCGACCTCCGGACCGGCGCCGTCCGGCGGATCCCGCTCGGCCGGCCGGTCACGGTGCGGCTGCTCGCCTGGACCCCGGACGGCTCCCGCCTGGTCATCTCCATGGGCGACGGGGCTCTCGACGGGTCGGGTTCCCGCAACGGCCGGCTGGCCGTGGTCGACCTGGGTAACGGGCGGGTGAGCATGGTCGGCCAGGAGTTGCTGCCGGATCCCTACCTGAAGGTGGCGGTCTCGCCGGACGGGGAACTGTTGGCCGTGCCGACCGGACCGGGTCGGGTCGCCCTGGTCGATCTCACCGGTGTCGTACGGCGCAGCCTCACCCTGCCCGAGGGCTACTACCTGGACAGCCCGGCTGCCTGGTCGCCCGATGGTCGGCTGCTCGCCGTCCAGCATCTCGGTGCGGTACGGGGTGGACTGGCCTTTGTTGACGTGACCGGTGTGGGCGCTCCGACGCCCGCGCCGCTCTCGGCTCTGGCGCACCCGGCCGCACTGCTCGGTTGGGCGTCGGAGCGGGCCGTGCTGGTCGGGGTGGAGGGCGGAGACTACGAGATCGTCGAGCGGTCGGTGGACGGCGCGGTTACCCGTACCGTCGCCCGGGCGGGTCAGGGACCGGGTCGGATCGGCCGGGTCGACGGGTTGCAGCTGGCCAAGGGCCTGCTTGAGGATCTCCGGGTGGCCGAGGTGGGCGGTCCGGACCGGGGGCCCTGGCCCCGCTGGTGGATCGTGTCCGTCGCGGCCCTCGTCCTCGGTGGCTGCTGGCTCATCCGGCCCCTGCGACGCCGGGTGACGCGGATGCTGGCCGGCTCGGCCGCACCGGTCGACCGCCCGGCCGCGCATGACCCTGACCGGGAGTGAGCGTCCGGATCGAAGTCAGGCTGTATGTCCAATATCTTGCGAAAGGTGAGCTATCGTCGGCTTGGCGCGGGCGACGGTCGGGGGGCGCGAGGGGGTGCGGCGCATGGCTCACGGACGCCTCGGTGACGTGGCCACCGGTGTGGTCGGCGACGCCGCCGGCACCGTGGTCGATCCGAAGCAAGGGCTCCAGCGGCTCAAGGGAGGGCGTCTCGGTCCGGCGCTGGTCGTGGTCGGGGTGGCCCTTGTCGTCGGCTATCTGATCGGACGTTGGTCACGCCGCTGACCGGTCATGTCCGGATCAACACGGAACCGGGTCGACGTCACCGGTGGCAGGCGTCGTCGGGCGATCGGCGACGCGGCCGCGCCACGGACACGGGGAGCACTGATGCAGGAGATCGTCGGGGAAGCGCTGGCGAAACGTCTGATCGACTGGGGTGTCGACACCGTCTTCGGACTGCCGGGTGACGGCATCAACGGTCTGATGGAGGGCTTCCGTCGCCAGCGTGAGCGGCTGCGGTTCGTGTTGGTCCACCACGAGGAGGCCGCGGCGTTCATGGCGACCGGACACGCCAAGGCGACCGGCCGGCTGGGCGTCTGCGCCGCCACCTCCGGCCCCGGAGCGATCCACCTGCTCAACGGTCTGTACGACGCGAAGATGGACCACGTGCCGGTGTTGGCGATCACCGGTATGCAGGAGACCTCGGTGCTGGGTACGCAGTACCAGCAGGAGGTGCAGACAACCCAGCTCTACCAGGACGTGGCCGGCGCCTACAACCTGATGGTGACCAACCCGCAGCAGGTTCCGGGGGTGGTCGACATCGCCATCCGGCACGCCCTGGCCAAGCGCACGGTGGTGCACCTGACCTTCCCGAACGACATCCAGGTGGCAGCGGCTGCCGCGGACCCGTACCGGCATGTCAGCCCGGGGGCGCCCCCGGCCAGCAGTCCGGTGCTCTCCCGGCCGCCGGCTCCTGCGGCAGACGAGGAACTGGGGCGGGCGGCCGCCGTACTGGACGCCGGCCAGAAGGTGGCGATGCTGGTCGGCATCGGCGCACGGTACGCCCGGGAGGAGGTGCTGGCGGTCGCCGACGCCCTGGGCGCGCCGATCGTCAAGACACTCCCCGGTAAGCAGGTCGTCCCCGACGAGCACCCGTTCACCACCGGCGGCCTGGGGCTGCTCGGCACCAAGCCGAGCGAGGAGCTGATGGAGGAGTGCGACACGCTGCTGATGGTCGGCACCTCGTTCCCGTACGGCAGCTACCTGCCCTCGCCGGGGCAGGCCCGGGTGGTGCAGATCGACCGGGACGCCAGCCAGATCGGCATCCGGCTGCCGGTCGAGGTGGCGGTCACCGCCGACGCCCGGGTGGCGCTGAGGCAACTGCTGCCGCTGCTGCGGCGCCACGACGAGCGATCCTTCCTCACCAAGCACCAGCGGGGCCGCGACACCTGGCGGGAGGAGATGAAGGCGCTGCAGGACCCGGGCCGTACCCCGATCGCACCGCAGTACCTGATTGGCTGTGTGGATGAACTGGCCGCCGACGACGCGATCCTGACCTGCGACTCGGGCACCATCGCCACCTGGTCGGCGCGACACTGGACGATCCGGGGCGGGCGGGAGTACTACCTCTCCGGCAACCTGGCGTCGATGGCGCCGGGGCTGCCGTACGCGATCGGGATCCAGCTCGCCCACCCCGGGCGCCAGGTGATCGCGTACGTCGGTGACGGTGGCTTCGCGATGCTGATGGCCGAGTTCCTGACCGCGGCGCGACACGAACTCCCGGTCAAGGTGATCATCAACAACAACAACGCGTACGGGCAGATTCTCTGGGAGCAGATCATTCTCGGCTATCCGGAGTACGCCGTACGTCATCCGGAGCCGGAGCCGGACTTCGCCGTCTGGGCGCGCAGTTGTGGCGGGTACGGGGTCAAGGTGACTGATCCGGGTCAGTTGCCCGGGGCGGTCCGGGAGGCGTTGGCGTACCCGGGGCCGGCGCTGGTCGACTGCAGTGTCAACCCGAACGAGCCGCCGATGCCGGGCAAGGTCCGGTACGAGCAGGCGAAGGAGTTCACCGAGGCGTTCCTGCGGGGTGAGCCGAACCGCATCGCCACGCTCGCCACGGTCGCCCGCGACAAGATCAACGAGTTGCGCAAGTGAGCCTGGTCGCCGTCGTCACCGGAGCGAGTGCCGGGATCGGTCGGGCCACCGCCCGCGAACTCGCCCGTGACGGTGCGAAGATCGCGCTGCTCGCCCGAGGCTCGGTCGGGTTGGCGGCGGCGGCCGGGGAGGTCCGGGCGGCCGGCGGGGTGGCCCTGCCGATCGAAACCGACATGGCCGACTACGCGCAGGTCGTGGCGGCCGCCGCCCGGGTCACCGCCGAACTCGGAGACATCGACCTCTGGATCAACAACGCCTTCACCTCGGTGTTCGCGCCGTTCGTCGAGATCACACCGGAGGAGTTCCGCCGGGTGACCGAGGTGACCTATCTGGGCTTCGTACACGGCACCCGGGTCGCCCTGGACCACATGCTGTCCCGGGACCACGGCACCATCGTGCAGGTCGGCTCGACGCTCGGATACCGCTCGATTCCGTTGCAGTCGGCGTACTGCGGTGCGAAACACGCGATCGTCGGCTTCACCGAGTCGCTCCGCTGCGAGCTGCTGCACGACCGGAGCCGGGTGCGGGTGACCATGGTGCAGTTGCCGGCCGTCAACACCCCCCAGTTCGACTGGGTCCTGTCCAGGTTGAGCCGGCCCGCCCAGCCGGTGCCGCCGATCTACCAGCCCGAGGTGGCGGCGAGGGCGATCGTGCACGCCGCCCGTCGGCCCGGTCGACGGGAGTACTGGGTCGGAGCGTCGACGGTGGTCACGATCCTGGCCAACCGGATCGTGCCCGGGATCCTCGACCATCACCTCGGCCGGACCGGGTACGCGTCCCAGCAGACGGAGCGGCCCACCGACCCGGACCAGCCGGTCAACCTCTGGCAGCCGGCAGACGGCGAGAGGGGTGCGGACTTCGGCGCGCACGGGTCGTTCGACCACCGGGCCCACCGGCACAGCCCGCAGTTCTGGCTCTCCCGGCACCGTCGTTCGCTGCTGACCGGCGCCGTCGGGCTGGCCGTCGGAGTGGCCGCGGCCGGAGCGGTGCTGGGTCGACGCTGAGCCGGCGAAGGTGCACCGAATTCTCCGGCTGGGCCACGATGATCCACAGTGGTACGTCAAGATCGGGTGACTTCTCGATCGAAGGGGTTGACGCCTCCTTCGCCCGGCAGGCAGAGTCCCACCGGTACAGACGAAAGACTCGGCGGCCTTTCGGTGACAACCCCCACAGGTGCGGCGGCGCGCTCCTCCTGACCGACCTCGTGAAGGAGCACCCATGCGCCGACGCCTCATCGCGTCCGCCGCCAGTGCCGCCCTTGTCCTTACCTCACTCGTCGCGATCGCGGCACCCGCCGCCGCCGCGCCCACGGCCCAGGCCGAACCGATCCTGCAAGAGGTGACCCTCGCCAAGGGACCGGCCGCGATGGGCGAGCCGATGGCACTCACGGTCCTGCCCGACCGGACCGTGCTGCACACCTCGCGTGACGGGCGGATCTTCGCCACCGACACACTCGGCAACACGATCCTCGCGGCGACCCTCCCGGTCTACAACCACGACGAGGACGGTCTGCAGGGCATCGCCGCCGACCCCGACTTCGCCACCAACCGGTGGATCTACGTGTACTACGCGCCGGTGCTCGCCGCCACCCCGGCCGGCGACGCCCCGGCCAACGGCACGGATGCCGACTTCGCCCGCTGGCAGGGCCACAACCAGCTCTCCCGGTTCACCGTACGCACCGACGGGACCGTCGACCTGGCCAGTGAGAAGAAGCTGCTCCAGGTCACCGTCGACCGGGGGATGTGCTGCCACGTCGGCGGCGACCTCGACTTCGACGCCCAGGGCAACCTCTACCTGACCACCGGTGACGACACCCAGCCCTGGTCCTCGGCCGGCTACACGCCGATCGACGAGCGTGACGGCTTCAACTGGGCCTTCGACGCCCAGCGCAGCTCCGGCAACACGAACGACCTGCGCGGCAAGCTGCTCCGGATCCACCCGGAGGACGACGGAAGCTACACCGTCCCCGCCGGCAACCTCTTCGCCCCGGGGACGGAGAAGACCCGCCCGGAGATCTACGCGATGGGGTTCCGCAACCCGTTCCGGATGTCGGTCGACAAGGCCACCGGCGTGGTCTACGTCGGCACGTACGCCGCCGACGCCGAGGTCGCCGACCCGAACCGGGGCGACGGTGGACACCAGGAGTTCGAGCGGATCACCGGCCCCGGCAACTTCGGCTGGCCGTACTGCCAGGGTTACAACTCGCCGTACAACGACTTCGACTTTGCCACGTTCACCTCGGGGCCGAAGTTCGACTGCGCCGCGCCAGTCAACCACTCACCGCACAACACCGGTCTGACCGAACTGCCGCCGGCCCAGCCGGCCTGGATCGCGTACGACGGTGGCCTCGACTCGCCGCTGGGCAACGGCGGCGGCCCGATGGCCGGCCCGGTCTACCACTTCGACCCGGCCCTCGACTCACCGACCAAGCTGCCGGCGAGCTTCGACAACAAGTTCTTCGCCGGTGAGTTCACCCAGGACTGGATCAAGACGATCACCGCCGACGGTGACGGCAGCGCCGGCACGATCAGCGACTTCCCGTGGACCCACAAACACATCATGGACCTGGCGATGGGACCGGAGGGCGCCCTCTACGTGCTCGACTACGGCGCCGGGTGGTTCAACGGGGACGAGAACTCGGCGCTCTACCGGATCGAGACCGCCCCGAACGGCAACCGTGCCCCCACCGCCGTGGCCACTGCGGACCGTACCTCCGGGCCGGGGCCGCTCACGGTCACGTTCGGCTCCGCCGGATCGAGCGACCCCGAGGGGGACGCGCTGAGCTACTCGTGGAGCTTCGGCGACGGCGCCACCTCCACCTCCGCCAACCCGAGCCACACGTACGCGGCCAACGGCACCTATCCGGCGAAGCTCACCGTCCAGGACCCGGCCGGCAACTTCGGCAGCGCCACGGTCACGATCACGGTCGGCAACACCGTTCCGACGGTCACCATCAGCGGCCCGCCGGCCGGTTCGGGTTTCGCCTTCGGTGACCCGGTGCCGTACCAGGTGACCGTGACCGACCCGGAGGACGGCACGATCGACTGTACGAAGGTCGTGGTCAACTTCGTGCTCGGGCACGACGAACACGGTCACCCGATGACCAGCGCCACCGGCTGCACCGGTGTGCTCCAGACCACCGCGAACAGCGAGCACGGGCCCAGCGACAACCTCTTCGGTGTTATCGACGCCGCCTACACCGACGGCTCCGGCCTGGTCGGACACGCCCAGGTCGTGCTCCAGCCCCGGCACCGGCAGGCGGAGCACTTCGCGAACTCCAGCGGCAACCTCGCCGTCTACCAGAGCCCGGCCAGCGAGGGCGGGTACGTCGGTGCGATCGACAACGGCGAGTGGATCTCGTTCGACCCGTACCACCTGGTCGGCGTCACCGGCTTCAGTGCCAGGGTCTCCTCGGCCAACGCCGGTGGCACACTCGCCTTCCGGACCGGCTCGGCGACCGGACCGGTGGTCGGCTCGATCACCGTGCCCGGCACCGGCGGCTGGGACAACTTCGTCACCGTCAACGGCACGATCAGCGGTGCCAGCGGCTCCGGGCCGCTCTTCCTCACCTTCGCCGGTGCCCCCGACCAGGCTCTGTTCAACGTCGACAGCTTCACCTTCACCGGCGGCGGCACCGCCAGCAGCGACCTGGCCCGCTACCGCCCGGTGACCGTCTCCTCCACCTACGAGGACTACCGGGTGGGGAGCCTGGCCGTCGACGGCGACGCCACCACCCGCTGGTCGAGCGAGTACGCCGACCCGCAGTGGATCAGGGTCGACCTCGGCGCGGCGCACGAGCTGGCCCGGGTCCGGCTGAGCTGGGAGACCGCGTACGCGACCGGGTACGAGATCCAGACCTCGCTCGACGGCGACAACTGGACCACCGTGCACAGCACCACCAACGGCAACGGCGGCGTCGACGACATCGAGATCAGCGGCACCGGACGCTACGTGCGGATGTACGGCACCGCACGGGCCACCGGCTGGGGCTACTCGCTCTTCGACTTCAACGTGTACGGCCCGTCCGAGGAGGAGAACCCGCCGGAGACGTACCAGGTGATGGTCTTCTCCAAGACCGCCGGCTACCGGCACGAGTCGGTCGAGGCCGGCATCTCCGCGATCGAACAGCTCGGCCGGGAGAACGGCTTCCGGGTCGACTCGACCGAGGACGCCACCTCGTTCACCAGCGCCAACCTCGCCCAGTACGAGGCGGTGGTCTTCCTCTCCACCACCGGTGACGCGCTCAACAACGAGCAGCAGGCGGCGTTCGAGGCGTACATCCGGGGCGGTGGTGGTTTCGCCGGGGTCCACGCGGCGGCCGACACCGAATACGACTGGCCGTGGTACGGCGGGCTCGTCGGCGCCTGGTTCGACTCGCACCCGGCGACCCAGCCGGCCACCGTCCGGTTCGAGGACCGGGCGAACCCGTCCACCGCGCACTTCGCGCCGAGCTGGACCCACACCGACGAGTGGTACAACTACCGGACCAACCCCCGGGCGAACGTCAAGGTGCTCGCCACCGTGGACGAGTCGACCTACAGCGGCGGCGGGATGGGGGCGGACCACCCGATCACCTGGTGCCAGGAGTACGACGGCGGCCGGGCCTGGTACACCGGAATGGGGCACACCACCCAGTCCTTCGGCGAGGAGAACTACCTCAGGATGCTGCTCGGCGGCATCCGGCTCGCCGCCGACCAGGCCGACGCGGACTGCCGACCGGAGACCGGTTACACCGCGCTGTTCGACGGCACCCAGCCGACCTTCGAGCAGTGGCGACAGGCCGGCCCCGGCGGGTTCACCCTGGACAACGGCACGCTCACCTCGTTCGGCGGGATGGGACTGCTCTGGTACCCGGCCCGGACGTACAGCAACTACTCGCTCAAGGTCGACTGGATGATGCCGGGCGACGACAACGGCGGCGTCTTCATCGGGTTCCCGGACCCGCAGGGCGACCCGTGGAAGCCGGTCTCCGACGGGCACGAGATCCAGATCGACGCCACCGACGCCGACCCGACCCGGACCACCGGCAGTGTGTACAGCCTGAAGGCCCCGGACACCGCGCTGCGGGAGGCGAACCTCAACCCGCCGGGGGAGTGGAACACCTACGACATCCGGGTGCACGGACAGCAGGTCGAGGTCTATCTCAACGGTGTGAAGCTCACCGATTACACCAGTTCCCGCAACATCGCCGAGGGCTTTTTCGGGGTGCAGAACGACGGCGCCGGAATGGACATCAGTTACCGCAACATCCGGATCCGGACCGACGGCATCCCGACCGGTGAGGACCTGGCGCGGGACCGGCTGGTGACCGCCTCCTCGGTCGAGCCGGACTCGTCCCACCTGCCGGGCAACGCGGTCGACGGCGACCCCGCCACCCGCTGGGCGAGCGAGCACCTGGTCGACCCGCAGTGGATCACGGTCGACCTCGGTGCCGAGTACGAGCTGGAGCGGGTCCGGCTCGCCTGGGAGGCGGCGTACGCCAGCGCGTACGAGGTGCAGACCTCGACCGACGGCAGCACCTGGAACCGGATCTACGGCAGCACCACCGCGGACGGCGGCGTGGATGACCTCACCGTGGCCGGAGCCGGTCGCCATGTTCGGGTGTACGCCACCGCACGGGCCACCAACTGGGGCTACTCGCTTTACGACATCAACGTCTACGGCACCCCGGTCGAGGAGCCGGAGCCGGACACCACCGCCCCGGTCACCCGGGCCGACGTCGCCGGACCCGCCACCGGCGGCTGGTTCACCTCGGCCGCGACGGTAACTCTGACCTCGACCGACGAGACCGGCGGCAGCGGGGTCGGGTCGACCGAGTACCAGGTCGACGCGGACCCGACCTGGACCGTCTACACGGGGCCGGTGCAGGTCACCGGCGACGGCGAGCACGTCTTCCGCTACCGGTCCACCGACCGGGCCGGAAACGTGTCGGCACCCGGCGAGGTTCCGGTCCGGATCGACGGCACCGCTCCGGTCAGCACGGCGGCGTTCGCACCGGCCAACGACAACGGCTGGCATGCCGGGGCGGTCCCGGTGACGCTCGCCGCGACCGACGCCGGTTCCGGGGTCGGCCCGCTCGAATGGTCGCTCGACGGTGGGCCGTGGACGGCGTACGCCACCCCGGTCGACGTCACCGGCGACGGCCAGCACGAGTTGCTCTACCGGGCGAAGGACGCCGCCGGCAACCTGGAGACTCTCAAGTCCGCCCTGGTGCGGATCGACGGGACGAAGCCGACGGTGATCGTCTCCGGGCTCGCCGACGGGCAGCTCTACGGCGACAGCCAGGACGTCCGGGTCACCTTCCAGGCCGTCGACCCGACCTCAGGTCTGGCCGCCACGGTCGGCACCCTCGACGGTGCGCCGTACGCCAGCAACACCCTGCAGGCCCTGTACGAGCTCAGCCTGGGTCTGCACGAGTTGACGGTCACCGCCACCGACAAGGCCGGCAACACCAGCACGAGTTCCGTACGGTTCTTCGTCACCACCTCCTTCCGGGACATGGGCAACCTGCTCGACCGGTTCAGGGCGACGGAGCGGCTCAGTGCCAAGGCGCACCGGCAGCTCGTCAACAAGCTGGCGGCGGTACGTGACTCGGAGGCGGCCGGCAACGACAAGCGGGCGGTCCAGCAACTCGCCGCCTTCACCGAGTTGGCCTCGGACGCGGTGCTCGTACCCGACGCCGACGTACGCGGGGTGCTGGTCCGCGACGCCGACGCGATGATCGTGCTGCTCGGTGGCGCGGCCAGCACCGCCGGTGTCGCGGCGAACGAGGGCCGGCAGCTGAAGGGCGCCGGCCGTCCCGACGGCGACACCACCCGCGTCCCCAGGGGCGGCAGGCTCTAGCCAACCTCAGGGGTGGGGGAGAGCCGCCGGTCGCGACTTCCCCCACCCCCCGGGTACGGCAGTGTGTGTTGCGCCGGGCGGACCCGCACGTAGCCATCAGAGTCGATGAGTGGACGTTGAGAAGTGGTCAGCCGCCAGCGGCGCTGCCGGTCAGACTGCGGACCAGTTCGAGGGCACGAGCGGCCCGATCGATGTCCTCGCGCTGTATCTGATCGATGAACTGGCGCACGTCGTCATGCTCGGCGGCGTCTTTCTTGTACTGCTCGTAGACCTGGCCACCCTTGAGCGCGTGGTACTGGATCGAGACCAGGTTGTAGACGATGTCGTCCGCGTGCTTGTGGGAGTTACCCATGGTTTCTCCTGTCCGATGATGCGCAGGGTCGGGCACCTCCCTTAATACCGTGGACGCCGGGGCGTCGCCTGGCATTGGCCATCATTCGCGCTGGAAGCGTCGATTCGCTGACCCGGGTGTGTCGACCCGTCAATCGGGTAGCCGGCGTCCCATGGAACTGGTCGAGGAGTCGCCGTACCGGTTCCGGATCGACCAGCGGGATCCGATGCGGGTGCCGGGGGTGGTCTTCGCGTCCCGTGCGCTGCTGCCCGACATCGCCGGGGACCGGTCGCTGGAGCAGGTGGCGAACGTCGCGACCCTGCCGGGCATCGTCGAGGCGTCCTATGCGATGCCCGACGTGCACTGGGGATACGGGTTTCCGATCGGCGGTGTGGCCGCCACCGATGTCGGGGCGGACGGCGTCGTCTCACCCGGCGGGGTGGGTTTCGACATCTCCTGCGGGGTCAGACTGCTCACCGCCGATCTTGACCGGACCGCGCTCCCCGCGTTGCTGACGGGACTGATGGACGGCCTCGACCACGCCATCCCGCGCGGGATGAGCAAGGGCGCGGTCTGGCAACTCGATGGACGTGCCCAGCTCGACGAGGTGATGCGTGGCGGTTCGCGGTATGCGGTCGAGCGGGGCCATGGTGTCGAGCGTGATCTGTACCGGTGTGAGGACTACGGTGCGGTGACCGACGCCGACCCGGGCCAGGTGAGCGAGCGGGCCGTGCAGCGCGGGCAGGGCCAGGTGGGCAGCCTCGGCTCCGGCAACCACTTCCTCGAGGTGCAGGCGGTCGACGAGGTGTACGACGAGCCGGTCGCGACGGCGTTCGGACTCCGGGCCGGTCAGGTCTGCGTGATGATCCACAGCGGTTCACGGGGGTTGGGGCATCAGATCTGCACCGACCACGTCCGGGTCATGGAGCGGTCCATGACCCGGTACGGCATCGAAATACCCGACCGGCAGTTGGCGTGCAGCCCGGTCTCGTCGCCCGAGGGCCGGGCCTACCTGGGCGCGATGGCCGCGGCCGCGAACTACGCACGGGCCAACCGTCAGTTGCTGACCGAGGCGACCCGGCGGGTCTTCGAACAGGTCGCGGGGAGTGGACTCGATCTGGTCTACGACGTCTCGCACAACCTCGCGAAAATCGAAACCCACGGGTACGACGGCACGCAGCGGCGGCTCTGTGTGCACCGCAAGGGCGCCACCAGGGCATTGCCGCCCGGGCACCCGGACCTGCCCGCCGACCTGATCGAAGTGGGGCAACCGGTGCTCATTCCCGGCTCGATGGGGACCGCCTCCTACGTGCTCACCGGTGCCGCCGGTGGGCCGGCCTTCGCGTCGACCTGCCACGGTGCCGGCCGGGTGCGGAGCAGGAAGCAGGCCACCAGGGCCGTACACGGTCAGGACGTGCGCAGCCAACTGGAGGCCCGGAACATCGCGGTGCGTGGGGCATCGCGCCGAGGACTGGCGGAGGAGATGCCCGAGGCGTACAAGGACGTCTCGGCAGTGGTCGAGTCGGCGGAACGGGCCGGGCTGTGCAGGCCGGTGGCCAGGCTGCTGCCGCTGGGCGTGGTGAAGGGCTGATCACACATCGAGGGTCACGGCACACGACCAGCCTGCCCCGTCGGGGGCGAACCGTAGTTCGTTCAGCGAGACGGCCTTCGGCACCGCGCCCACCAACTCCACCCCGTCCGTGTCGGTCGTACGCCACCGCACCGTCAGACCTCCGTGGAAGGCGTGCACCTCGGAGTCGAGCGGAAGCTCGCCCTCGGTATCCAGGCGATAGATCACCTCGTCGAGTACGGCGACCAGAGCCTCCTCGTCGTTGCCGGGTTCCACCCTGAACTCCGCCATCCCGGTCGGGTGTGCGCCCTGCGTGTCGGCGAAGGTGTCGACCAGCGCGTTCACCGCCTCGGCCAGGCATCGCTCGCGCGACGGTGCCCACGCCTCGATCCGTACGTCCGCGGTATGGGGCACACAGCGATGCCCCTGGGGCGATCGTTCCTTCATCTCCCGCTCCGCTCACTCCGTGGCGCCGGTTCCGGGCCGCCGGTCCCGTCGGCCGCTCCCACTGGCATCATCCACGGCCTTGCGGGTCACGCACTGGTTCTTCCAACTCACGCTGTTCGCCTTCCTGAGGGTCTCCTCTTCCGGCGCCCGCCCGGGGGCGTCCGGTCACGCGGATGACCGGTTACGCGGATGACCGGTGACGCCTTCCGACCAGGTGCGTCGCGTACGCACCTGGGGTGAAGAAGGTCGGCAGGGTCTCGGCCAGCGCGGTCCGTACGAAGATCTCCTCGGCGTCGTCCCACCGGTGCCCGGGGTCGTCGGTTGAGGTACGCGCCGCCGCGACCTCCTCGGCGAGCAGCTTGCGGACCAGTTCCTCGTCCACCGTCCGTCCGTCGGTGAGCCGGGTCCCGGTCTGAGTCCACTGCCAGACCTGACACCGGGCGATCTCGGCGGTCGCCGCGTCCTCCATCAGGTCGAAGATCGCCACCGCGCCGTTGCCGCCGAGCCAGGCGTCCAGGTAGCGCAGTGCGACGGCGATGTTGTTGCGCAGCCCGGCCTCGGTGACCACACCGCCCGCCCCGGCGATGTCGAGCAGATCGTCCGCACCCACCCGGACGTCGTCGCGGAGACGGTCGAGCTGGTGGGGCCGGTCACCGAGCGCCCGGTCGAAGACCTCCCGGCAGACCGGCACCAGACCCGGGTGGGCGACCCACGAGCCGTCGAAGCCGTCGGCCGCCTCCCGCTCCTTGTCCTGACGCACCTTCGCCATCGCGACGGCGTTGGTCTCGGCGTCCCGGCTCGGGATGAACGCGGCCATCCCGCCGAGGGCGTACCCGCCCCGCCGGTGGCAGGTCGACACCAGCAGTTCGGTGTACGCGCGCATGAACGGCACTGTCATGCTCACCTGGGCCCGGTCGGGCAGCACGAACCCGGGCCGGTTCCCGAAGGTCTTGATGACGCTGAAGATGTAGTCCCATCGGCCCGCGTTCAGGCCGGCGCAGTGCTCACGCAGTTCGTACAGGATCTCTTCCATCTCGAACGCGGCGGTGATGGTCTCGATCAGCACGGTGGCCCGGATCGTCCCGTGCGGAATCCCGAGCAGCCCCTGGGCCAGGGTGAACACGTCGTTCCAGAGCCGCGCCTCCAGGTGGCTTTCCAGCTTCGGGAGGTAGAAGTAGGGTCCGCTGCCCCGGTCGAGCGACCGCTGCCCGCAGTGGAAGAGGTACAGCCCGAAATCGACCAGGCTCGCCGACACCGGCCGCCCGTCGACCACCACGTGCTTCTCGACCAGGTGCCACCCCCGCGGTCGGACCACGATCGTCGCCGGCTCCGGTCCGACCCGGTACCGCTTACCCGTGGCCGAGGTGAAGTCCAGCCGCCCGTCGATGGCGTCGCGCAGGTTCAGCTGCCCGCCGACCAGGTTCGACCAGGTGGGCGAGAGGGCGTCCTCGAAGTCGGCCAGCCAGACCTGGGCACCCGAGTTCAACGCGTTGACCGTCATCCGTCGGTCCGGTGGCCCCGTGATCTCCACCCGCCGGTCGACCAGTCCCGGTGCGGCACCGGCCACCCGCCACCTGTCGTCGGCCCGGACCATCGAGGTCTGCGCCAGCCAGCCCAGCGTCTCCTCACCCCGGGCCAGCCGCTCCCGGCGCCGGGTCCGTTCCACCAGGAGTTCAGCCCGCCGGCCGGCGAACTCCGCGTCGAGCCGGGCCACGAACGCCAGCGCCGCAGGGGTCAGGATCTCGTCGAACCGGTCGGTACTCCCGTCGACCGGCGGACCGTCCGCCGCCCCGGCGACGGTGATCTGGGAACGCATGGTGGTCGACATCAGGCCACCGTCCGGGTGAACTGTTGCTCTTCGGTCGACCCGCGCAGGGCCACCGTGTCGCTGGTCGGGTTGATCACCGTACTGATCAGGTCGAAGTAGCCGGTGCCGACCTCCCGCTGGTGCCGGGT
The DNA here is from genome assembly GCF_003633685.1 of Micromonospora pisi. Lineage (NCBI taxonomy): Bacteria > Bacillati > Actinomycetota > Actinomycetes > Micromonosporales > Micromonosporaceae > Micromonospora > Micromonospora pisi. The sequence goes on from NZ_RBKT01000001.1 coordinate 7,481,531, forward strand.
CGCGGTGTATCCGGCGGCCTCGGCGGCGAACTCCCGCTCCTGGAGTTCGACGTAGGCGGGCATGCCGTGGGCGGCGTACTCGTGGGCCAGGGCGAACATCGAGTGGTTCAGCGCGTGGAACCCGGCCAGGGTGATGAACTGGAACCTGTATCCCATGTGGCCCAGCTCGCGCTGGAACTTCGCGATCGTCGCGTCGTCGAGGTGCTTGCGCCAGTTGAACGACGGCGAGCAGTTGTACGCCAGCAACTGGTCCGGGTATTCGGCCTTGACCGCCTCGGCGAACCGGCGGGCCACGTCCAGGTCCGGGGTGGAGGTCTCCATCCAGAGCAGCTCCGCGTACGGCGCGTACGCCAGGCCGCGCGCGATGCACGCCTCCATCCCCGGCCGGACGCGGAAGAACCCCTCGGCAGTCCGCTCACCGGTGATGAACTTCCGGTCCCGTTCGTCCACGTCGGTGGTGATCAGCGTCGCCGCGTCGGCGTCGGTACGAGCCATGATGAGCGACGGCACGTCGGCGACGTCGGCGGCGAGCCGGGCGGCGTTCAGGGTCCGGATGTGCTGACCGGTCGGGATCAGCACCTTGCCACCCAGGTGGCCGCACTTCTTCTCGGAGGCGAGCTGGTCCTCCCAGTGCACCGCCGCCGCGCCCGCGCCGATCATGGCGGTCATCAGCTCGTACGCGTTGAGCACCCCACCGAATCCCGCCTCGGCGTCGGCGACGATCGGGACCAGCCAGTCGATCGGACCGGGGCCGCCTTCGGCGTACCGGATCCGGTCGGCGCGCAGCAGGGCGTTGTTGATCCGGCGCACCACGGCCGGCACCGAGTTCGCCGGGTAGAGGCTCTGGTCCGGATAGGTCTGACCGGCCAGGTTGGCGTCCGCGGCGACCTGCCAGCCGGAGAGGTAGATGGCCTTGAGACCGGCCGCCACCTGTTGCACGGCCTGGTTGCCGGTCAGCGCCCCGAGCGCGGGGACGAAGTCCTCGGTGTGCAGGGACTCCCAGAGTCGTCGCGCCCCGCGCCGGGCCAGTGTCTGCTCCTCCACCACGCTGCCGCGCAACCGGAGCACGTCCCGTGCCGAGTACGTGCGCCGGATGTCGCGCCAGCGCGGGTCCTGCTCCCACTGCCGGGTCAGTTCGGCGGCGCGGGCGTCCTCCGCCAGTGCCCCGGTGGTCGTACCCGTCGTCTCGGGTCCCGTGAACCTGTCCATCGCCCTCGTCCTTCCATCCGGCTTCGTTTGTCGGTCGGCTGACCGCGTGGTTCGCGTTTCGGTCCGCTGACTGCGCGGTCGGTTGACCGCGCGGTCGCTTGACTACGCAGGTTTCGCTTGACTCAGCGCGTCGTATGAACCGACCGTGACACAGGTGAAAGCGCAGGTCGATGGCCCCAATCAGCTAACAGTTGCGAATCTTTGTCGCTGTTTTGCGAAGGTTGCGAAGCCGATGTTGGCAAACTGGCGGCCCTGAATGTGGAAGGGAGACGTCGATGAGCAAGAGCGTGGCGGGCGCGCGGCTGCGCAGACTGCGCGAGGAACGGCGGATGACCCAGGCCGCCTTCGCCCGGATGCTCGGGATCTCCCCGAGCTACCTCAACCAGATCGAGCACGGTTCCCGACCGCTGACCGTGCCGGTGCTGCTCAGCATCAGCGAGTCACTGGGGGTGGATGCCGCGTACTTCACCACCCACGACACCGCCCGACTCACCGCCGAGATCCGCGAGGTCTCCTCCGACGACACGCTCCGCATCGACATCCCGGTCGAGGAGGCGGCGGAGCTGGCCCAACGGCTGCCGCACACGGCACACGCGCTGGTCACCATGCACCGGCGTTACCGCCAGCTCGCCGACCAGTTGGCCGCGCTCACCGGCGACCGTGAGCACGAGTCGGGGGAGCTGGAACCGGGACCGCACGAGGAGATCCGGGACTACTTCTACCAGCGGCACAACTACATCGCCGAACTCGACGAGGCGGCCGAACGGCTCGCCGCCGTGATCGGCATCCGGGCTGGTGACATGCGCCCGGTGCTGACCCAGCGGCTTGGTGTGCACGGCATCCGGGTCCGGGTCGGTGACCCCGGTTCCGGCGACGACGCAGAGGAACTGCACCGGTACGACCCGAGGACCCAACTGCTGCGACTGCACGGTTACCTGCGTCCGGGGCAACTGGCGATCCGGATGGCAACCCAGCTCGCCTTCGCCGAGGTGGGGGAGACCCTCGACGACCTGGTCGAGGCGGCGTCGCTGAGCAGTCCGGAGTCGGAGACCCTGGCCCGGATCGGGCTGGCCAAGTACTTCGCCGCCGCACTCATCCTGCCGTACCAGAATTTCCACGGGCGTGCGGAGGAGTTCCGCTACGACCTCGACCGGCTCGCCACCCACTACGGCGTCGGGTACGAAACCGTCTGCCACCGGGTCAGCACCCTGCAACGGCCCAGGGCCCGGGGAGTGGCCTTCTCGTTCATCCGGGTGGACCGCGCGGGCAACATGTCCAAGCGTCAGTCGGCCACCGGCTTCCACTTCTCGCGTACCGGCGGGACCTGCCCGCTCTGGAACGTCTACGAGGCGTTCGCCGCGCCCGGGCGGATCCTGACCCAGATCGCCGCGATGCCGGACGGTCGCCGGTACTTCTGGATCGCCCGGACCGTCACCCGCGCGCCCGGTCGCTACGGCCGCCCCGGCAAGTCCTTCGCCATCGGTCTCGGCTGCGACCTGCGTCAGGCCGGGCGTCTCGTCTACTCGACCGGGCTCGACCTCGACGACGCCGACGCGGCCGTGCCGATCGGCATCGGTTGCAAGGTCTGCGAGCGCAGCGCCTGCCCGCAGCGGGCGTTCCCGCAGATCGGGCGGGGGCTGTCGATCGACGAGAACCACAGCACGTTCGCGCCCTATCCGGTGGCGGACCCGGACCGCTGAGCCCTGTTCACCCACTCGACGGGGCCGCCGGTCAGAGCCAGTTGCGACCTTTGAAGACCAGGTAGAGGCAGGTGCAGACCAGGGCCATCAGGGCCAGCGCGAAGGGGTAGCCGAACGTCCAGTGCAGCTCCGGGATGTGGTCGAAGTTCATCCCGTAGATGGTGCCGATGAGGGTTGGCGCGAAGAGGATGGCCGCCCAGGCGGAGATCTTCTTGACCTCCTCGTTCTGCGTGTAGCTCGCCTCGGTGAGGCGCTTGACCTCCTCGTTCTGGGCCTGTGAGACCAGCGTCGCGTTGAGCGTACGGATGTCGGTGAGGATCTGCCGGAAGCCGTCCACCCGTTCGGCGGCGGTGGTGGCGTGGTCGGCCACGTCCCCCAGGTAGCGCTGCAACTCCTCGTCGGTGCCGTGCTTGGCGAAGCCGGCGGCCAACCCCTGGAGGATGTCCAGCAGCGGTCGGGAGGCCCGCTGGAACTCGATCACCTCTCGGGAGAGCTCGTAGATGCGCCGGGTCACCTTCGGGTCGCCGCCGAAGACCTCGGTCTCGATCTCGTCGATGTCGTGCTGGAGCCCGGCGACCACGGGCGCGTACCCGTCCACGACCGCGTCCAGGACCGCGTACAGCACCGCCTCCGGGCCGCGGCGCAGCAGGTCCGGGTCGTTCTCCAGGCGGCGGCGTACCGCGGCGACGTCGGGTGCCTCGCCGTGGCGCACGGTGAGGACGAAGTTCGGGCCGACGAAGACGTGCAGTTCCCCGAAGTCGACCTCCTCCAGGTCGTCGAGGTAGCGGGCGGCCCGGAGCACCACGAAGAGGGTGGCGCCGTACCGTTCGAGTTTCGGTCGCTGGTGTGCGACCACCGCGTCCTCGACCGCGAGTTCGTGCAGGGAGAATTCCTCGGCGACCGCCATCAGTTGGGCTTCGGCGGGTCGGTAGAGCCCGATCCAGGCCATCGCGCCCGGCTGTTCCCGCAGTTGCTGGCGGGTCCCGGCGACGCTCTCCGGCCCGGGGACACGGCGCCCGTCCCGGTAGATGCCGGAGGTGACGACGCTCGCTTCCACCGGTGCCGCGCGTGTCTCGGCCCGCGGGTCCATCGACAGTTCGGGTGGTGGCGACTGGAGGTAGCGCTCACCCGACCGGCGTCGGCCGCGTTTGGCTGGCCGCCGGGCACGTGACCGCCAGTCGGACATGCGGGCCCTCCGTTGCCAGGGTCTGAGGTTCTCCTCCCACAGTCCCAGAACTGGCGGACGCCCGGACCGGTGCTGGCCAACTAGCGGTCGGCGAGCGGTCGAACGATGTCGGGAGAACCTGTGTACAGCGATCCATGAATACAGTCAATGCTGTACTGTCACGGCGTGGAAGCGCTGACGTACGGCCAGGTGCTGGCCCGGTTCGGGCACGCCCTGTCCGACCCCACCCGATCCCGGCTGCTGCTCGCGCTCCGCGACGGCCCCGGTTATCCGGCGGAGCTGGCCGAGCTGCTGGGAGTGACCCGGCAGAACCTCTCCAACCACCTGGCCTGCCTGCGCGGGTGTGGCCTGGTGGTGGCGGTGCCGCAAGGACGGCGGACCCGCTACGAGCTGGCTGACCCGCGCCTGGCCCACGCCCTGGGAGACCTGCTCGGCCTGGTGCTGGCGGTCGACCCGGCGGCGTGCGCGCACTCCGACGAGCGGGAGTGCTGCTGATGACCACCCCGCTCGCCGGCCCGGCCGCCGCGTCGCCCCCGACCCCCGGCCCGGGGCGTCGCGCGGTGCTGACCCGGCGGGTCCGGCTGCTGGTCGCCGCCACCATCACCTACAACGTGGTCGAAGCGGCGGTCGGCATCACCGCCGGAGTCGCGGCGTCGTCGAGCGCCCTGATCGGCTTCGGCCTGGACTCGCTGATCGAGGTGTCGTCCGCGGCGGCCGTGGCGTGGCAGTTCGCCGGCCCCGATCCCCGGTCCCGGGAACGGATCGCACTGCGGTCGATCGCGCTCTCCTTCTACGCGCTGGCGGTGTTCGTCACCGTGGACGCGGTACGGGCCCTCGTCACCGGTGGTCCGGCCGAGCACTCCTCCGTCGGGCTGGCCCTGGCGGCGATCTCGCTGGCGGTGATGCCCCTGCTCTCGTACGCGCAGCGCCGGTCCGGCCGTGAGCTGGGCTCACGTACGGCGGTCGCCGACTCGAAGCAGACGCTGTTGTGCACGTACCTCTCCGGCGTACTGCTGGTCGGGTTGGCCCTGAACAGCCTCTTCGGCTGGTCGTGGGCGGACCCGGTGGCGGCGCTGGTGATCGCGGCGGTGGCGGTCCGGGAGGGACGCCTGGCCTGGCGTGGCGACACCTGTTGTGACTGACGCAATGTAAGGACTCTTTACAGTACGTCTACCCGGTGCCTATCATTCGGCCAGCGTCATTCACGTTGATCACTCAAGCCGCGCCGGCCGCCCGCCACCACTGCCCTGCCGACACCGACCGCGAGCGGTCGCTGCGACGGCGGACGCCGCGCACCCCGAGCAGGGAGCGTGACAATGCAGACGTCCGGCCGGTTGCCAGGCACAGGGGACAGGTGGATCACCCGACGGGGGAGACGGCGACTCGGTGGTGCCGCGCTCGCCGTCACGCTCGCGCTCCAGACGGTGGCGCTCGCCGGCCCGTCGACCGCACCAGCGCTGGCCGGCACCACACCGGCGCTGGCCGGCACCGCACCGGCGGGGGCGGCCCAGGTCGTCCCGGTCCCGGTCAGCACCGAGCCGGTGCCGGGCCAGACCTTCGTGGTCGGATCGGAGACCCGGATCGTGGTAGCGCCGGGCGGCGTGGGAGCCGTACCGGTGGCGGAGGGCCTGGCCGCGATCATGCGGCCCTCGACCGGCTATCCGCTGCCCGTCGCCGACGGTGCCTCCCGCCCGGGAGACATCCTGCTCGGCCTGACCGAAGCGGCCGACCTCGGCGACGAGGGCTACCGGATCGACGTCTCGACCGCCAACGTACGGGTCGAGGCGGCCGAGCCGGCCGGGCTCTTCTACGGCGTGCAGACCCTGCGCCAACTGCTCCCACCGTGGATCGAGAGCCCGACCGTACGGCCCGGCCCGTGGACCGTCTCCGGTGTCCGGATCACCGACACCCCCCGGTACGACTACCGGGGCGTCATGCTCGACATCGCCCGGCACTTCCAGACGCCGGCCACCGTCAAGCGCCTGATCGACCACGCCTCGACGTACAAGATGAACGTGCTGCACCTGCACGTCAGTGACGACCAGGGCTTCCGGATCGCGATCAACGGCCGTCCCGAACTCACCACCATCGGCGGCCAGTTCTCGATCAACAACGATCCCGGTGGCTACTGGACCCAGGCCGAGTACGTCGACGTGGTGAACTACGCCGCCGCCCGCTTCATGACCGTCATTCCCGAGGTCGACTCGCCCGGACACACCAACGCGATCGTCATGTCGTACGCCGGCCCGCAGGCCAACCCGGCGCTGCCGGACATCAACTGCACGAACCGTACGCCGCCGCAGTGGAACCTCACCGGCGCGGTCGGTTACAGCGCGTTGTGCCCGGAGAGCCCCAACACCTGGGCGATCCTCACCGACATCACCGCCCAGCTCAGCGCGATGAGCCCCGGCCCGTACTACCACCTGGGCGGCGACGAGGTGCCGGCGTCGACCCTCGCGCACGCCCGGTACGTCGACTTCGTCGACCGGGCGGCCCAGGTCGTCAAGGCCCAGAACAAGATCGTCATGGGCTGGTCGGAGATCGCCGCCGCCAACTTCGACCACCCGGACGCGCCGGACGCGGTGGCCCAGTACTGGAACAACGGGAACCCGACCGGCGCCGCCGGTGACACCGCCCGGTTGGCCGTACAGAAGGGCATGAAGGTCGTCATGTCGCCGGCCAACCACACCTATCTCGACATGCAGCAGTTCGTCGGCAGCCCGCTCGGGTTGAGCTGGGCCGGCCGGCTCGACGTCTCCCAGTTCTACAACTGGTCCGGCAACACCAGCGACCCGGCCACCTACATCCCGGCGCGGACCACCGGCGGCGTCACCCTGCCCGCGGTGACCGACACGGACATCCTCGGCGTCGAGGCGCCGATCTGGTCCGAGACCCTACGTACGCTGACCGACATCGAGTTCCAGGTCTTCCCCCGGATGCCGGCAACGGCCGAGATCGGCTGGTCGCCGAAGGTGCACCCGGACCGGAACCTCGCCTCGTTCGTCGGCCGGCTGGCCGCGCACGCGCCCCGCTGGCAGTTGCTCGGCCAGAACTTCTACCCCTCCCCGCAGGTGCCGTGGCGGGTCGACGTGGCCGCGCCCGACCGCACCACCGCCGACCGTACGGTCGGTGGCGAGGTCGCGTCCGTCGTCGCCCCGGGCACGACGGCCGACCAGGTGTCGGTGACCGTCGACTGGGGCGACGGGACCAGTTCACCGGCGACGCTGAGCGGCACTCCGGGCACGAACAAGAGCGTCAACGGCATCTACTCCGCCACCGCGGGCCACACCTACGCCCGCGACGGCGTCTACCGGGCCACGGTCACCGCGACCAGGCCGGGCGGCGTCCCGACCACCGCCGAGTTCACCGTGACCGCGACGAGCTGCACCGCCACGGTCGCCGGCACCAGTCGCGGTCCGCTGGTGGTGGCGGACGGGGTCACCTGCCTGGCCGGGGCCACGGTCTCCGGACCGGTGGTGGTACGCCCCGGCGCTTCCCTGATCGCCACCAACGCCTCGATCCAGGGCCCGGTGACCGCCACCGGCGCGGTTCTGGTCGAGTTGCTCGGCGGGGTGGTCAACGGGCCGGTCAGCATCACCGGGACCACCGGCGACGTGATCGTGGAGCGGGTCGGGGTGAGCGGACCGCTCGTCCTGCACGGCAGTGCCACCGGTCCGGCGCCCCTGATCTCCGGCAGCACGATCAACGGCCCGCTCTCCTGTACGGCCAACAGCCCGGCGCCGGCCAACAACGGCCTGCCGAACACCGTGCGCGGTCCGACCTTGGGGCAGTGCACGGGTCTCTGACCGACCGCCGCCCACCGGCGGACGGTGGTGCGGGCGGCGGGTCCGGCCGGAATCCCGGTCGGGCCCGCCGTCAGGCCCGGCGGCGGAGCACCGTGTGACCGGGTCAGACGGGGCGGCGGAGCACCGTGACCGCGAAGTCGGCGTCCTCCTGCCAGGGGCGCAGGTCCCAGGTGGCGAAGCGCTGTTCCCGCCGCAGGCCGACGGCGGACGCGTGCTGGTCGAAGTCCTCCAGCCGGTAACCACGGTCGGCGCCGAAGCCGACCACCACCGGCCCGTCCGGGCGTACGTGTGCGGCGATCCGCCGCAGTACCTCCTCCTCGGTGCCGGGCGCGACGAACGTCATCACGTTGCCGGCGACCACGACCGCGTCGAACGGTTCCGGTTCCCCGGCCGAGGGCAGGTCGAGTTCGGCCAGGTCACCGACGAGCAGGGTGAGGTCGGGGTGGTCCGCGCGGGCGGACTCGACCAGGGCGGGGTCGGCGTCGACGCCGACCACGTGGTGACCGCGGGCGGCGAGCGCGGCACCGACCCGGCCGGTCCCGCAACCGGCGTCGAGGATCCGGGACGCCGGCGCCACGATGGCATCCAGCAACCGTGCCTCGCCGGCAAGGTCCGCACCCTCGGCCGCCAGTCGGCGGAACCGGTCGATGTACCACTGTGAGTGTCCGGGTTTGGTGTCGGTCACCCAGCGCGTCGGTCGTCCCATGCCCCCACCGTAGACACACTGACAGCAGCATCGACGGCCGGCCGGTCAGCCCGTTCGGGCCTGCGGCTGAGCCGATGACCCCGATCTCGGTCAGGGTGACCAGCGGCAGCCCGGCGGGGAGTCAGCGGTCGGGCCGGCGCCGATCCGTACGGTCCTGGAGCAGTTGGACCGCCTCGTCGACCCGGCCCGCCTCGGTGAGCAACGCGAGCAGGAGCCCGACGGCTCGCCAGTCGTCCTCCATCTCCTCGCGGAGCAGGTCGATCGCCTCCTCGACCCGTCCCTTGCCGACCAGCAGGCTGGCCAGTTCGGTACGGGCGGCAGGCTCGCCCTGGTCGGCGGCGAGCCGCCAGAAGTGTTCGGCGTCGTCGGTGTGACCCTGTTCGCGCAGGAGGGCCGCGAGGCGGGCGGCAGCGTGCCCGTTGCCGTTCTCGGCCCGGATCCGGAGTTCCTCGGTACGTCCACGGTCGGCCAACAGGTCGGCCAGGATCCGGCCGGCGCGGGATTCACCGGAGTCGGCGAGGTCCCGCAGGTAGCCGGTGGGATCGGGGACGGGAGAGATGCCGGATGCCTCCGCGCCGAAGAACCTGCTCCCGCCGAACTCCTGGCGGAGGTGGTCGTCGAGGTCGTCGGCGAGTTCGATCATCGCCTGGATCGCCAGCAGCAGGTGGGTTGGCTGGAAGTCCTGTCCGAAGACGGGGATGGAGGCCCAGATCGTGTCGCCGGTGCAGTAGATCCGACCGATGATCATCCCGTTGGTCAGGTCGGAGAGTCGCCGGTAGAGCGTTTCGGTCGGCTGTACCCCGGTGAGCAGCGGGGAGAAGACGTCCACCAGTGGTGGGTCCTCCTGGGCCCGTACGAAGATGATCGCCGAACCGGCACGGATGCCGATGTCCCCGTCGGAGTCGACCCGCAACTGGTCCGGTTCGGTGCCGAGCAGGTGCGCCAACACCCACTTGACCCGTTCGGCGAGTTTGTCACCGTGTTCGGTGTGCCGGTCGAGGGCATGGTTCCGACCGTTCGAGGCACCCGTACGGGCGACCGGCCGGGCGGCGAGCGCGGCGGCGAGCCGGGTACGGGTCGGCAGCGGCGCGGAGGCGGTGGTGGTGGAGGGCTGGGCCGACAGGGCCCAGGCCAGCCGTCGGCGGAAACTGTCAGGCGGCGTCATCATCGCTTCCCCCCGACTGGACGTCCTCTCTCGAGGGTTGGTCCAGCACCCTGATCTGGTCGAATATCTTGGCGATGACCAGGGGGGCCGCCACGCCGAAGGTGAACGTGGCGAAGGCGGTGGTGGCCAGCCCGCCGGCCCAGGCGGCGGCCGCCAGTCCGGTGCCGGCGAGCGACCGGAGCGCCACCGCGAACAGCACGATGGGGCGGTCGCGTTTGTCCCGCCAGGGCCACTGCCAGCGACCCTTGGACTCCGTCGTGGGTCGCATCATGGCGTAGAGGTTCAGCGCCTCGGAGACGGCGCTGCCGACAAGTCCCCAGATTGCGGCGATCCATAGAGACACGTCCCTACTGTACTGATCGTGGTCGCACGCCTACCTACCCGGTGCCGGCCCGGTAACGACCCCCTGTGCGACCCCCGTTCTGCCCGACGGTACCGGGCGGGGACAAGAGGGCGTTGTGCCAAATGTGTGAAGTCTTCATATAAGCCCGCATTGCCGGGAATCTCCACCTACGGTGATGATCAGTGGCCCCGAGCCCGTTTGGTGGCCCGTCGGCCAGTCACGTAGGAGGAAGGAACAGCCAGTGATGATGTCCAACCAACTACCGGAACACCAGGATGCCCCGCGCGGTGCCCAGGACGACCGTTCTGTGCCGTCAGGCAAGGCTCGGCGGGTCCGCAGGTACGTCACCGGTGCGGTCAGCCTGGCTGGTGTGGCCAGCCTGGCTGCCGTGGCAGGAATGAGCGGTGCGCCTGCCGTGGCCAGTGCGACCGACGCGCTGGGACTGCCGAGGCTCTTCATGAGCACGGACGGTGGCTACGACGATGGTGGCTACGACAATGGCGGCCAGGATCCCGGAGGTTGGCGTCCGGAGTGGGACAAGGACGCCAAGCAGGTGGGGTGCGACTCGAACGAGCTGATCTCGGCGTTGGTCGAGGCGAACACGGGGCGCGGCGCCAAGCTCAAGTTGACCAAGGGGTGCACGTACAGCCTGACGGTGTACCAGGGGCCGGACGGGCTACCGGTGATCACCCAGCCGGTCGCGATCAAGGGCGAGGGGGCGAAGATCGAGCGCGCGGCGAACGCCGACCCGTTCCGCATCTTCAACGTCGGCACCGGCGGCGAGCTGACCCTGCATGACCTCACTGTCGCCGGCGGGGATGACCGGAGCGGCGACGGTGGCGGCGGGCTGCTGGTCCAGGCCGGTGGCAAGGCCGTGCTCGAGAAGAGCGCCGTGGTCGCGAACCGCAGCACCAGCTCCGGTGGCGGGATCGCCAACTACGGCATCACCGCGCTGCTCTCCGGCGAGGAGAAGGACCAGAAGCACGGCGACGACCAGAAGCACGGCGAGGATCCCGAGCAGTCGAAGGACGGGGAGTCGCCGGCTGCCGAGGCTGAGGGCGCTGCCGTGGACGGCGCCACGGTAGAGCCCGCGGACGGTGCGGACGCGTCCGACGCCACTGGCGGAAGCGAGTCGGGCCCGAACGACTGGACCGACGGGGGCTGGAGCAAGGACGGCTGGGACCACGACAAGAGCGAGTACGTGACCAAGGTCAGTGGTAACAGCGCCCAGGGAGCCGGCGGCGGGATCTACAGCGGGGGCCTCCTCGTCGTGGACGGCGCCGAGGTGAGCCGGAACAACAGCGCCCGGGACGGCGGCGGGATCTCCAACACGGGCGGCACCGCCTCCGTGACCCGGAGCAAGGTCTCGAACAACGTCTCCGTGGGACTCGGTGGCGGCATCCACGCCGGCTTCGGCGCTGTGACCAAGATCGTGTACAGCGGGGTGATCGGGAACGAGAGCACCGGCCCCAGCGCGGCCGGTGGCGGCATCCAGAACTACGACTCGTCCCTGTACATCCGGCACAGCGAGGTCGTCCGCAACAACGCGGGTGGCCTGGCCGGCGGTATCTACAACGGCGGTGGCCGGGCCGTGGTCGAGCAGACCAAGGTCAGCGAGAACACCGCCCAGTCCAACGGCGGCGGGCTCTACAACGTGGACGGCACCATGGTCGTCCGTAAGAGCCTCGTCGACTCGAACCGTACGGTCGGTGTCAATTCGGTCGGCGGCGGCATCTTCACCGTCGACGGGAGCCTCGCGCTCACCGAGAGCCGCGTGGCGCGCAACGACGCGGTGAACCCGCCGGGTGGCATCTTCGCCGACGGCACGCTGGTGACGGTGGACGAGCGGACCGTCATCGTCAACAACCGGCCGACGAACTGTGTGGGCAGCGGGGATCCGGTGCCCAACTGCTTCGGCTGACCGGCTCGCATCGGTGAGACCGCCGTCCGGGGTCGAGGAACGCACTCGGCCCCGGACGGCGGTTCGCCACGTGCGGGTGCGACCACCGTACGGGCAAAAAGAAGGGCCGGGCATCCACGGGGGGAGATGACCGGCCTTTCTGGCACCAATGTAAGCACGATCGCGGCGATCGCGCTACCCGGGAATGGGATCAACTGCCACGGGGGTCGGGCGGGGCGTCTCGATCCGGTCGAGCCCTTCGAGCTGTCGACAGCGTTCGACGATCTGCTCGATCAGCTCGGAGGTGTCGGCGGAGAGCCCCTGCTGCCGTAGCACCCAGCGCAGGGCCACCCGACCTACGTCGAGCTGGCGCAGCTCGTTGAGCAGGTCGATCTGCTCCTGCACGTTCCGTGCCGCCCGGCGGTCGATGAGGAATCCCGGATCCACGCCGAACGCCCGGGCCAGGGCCAGGATGTGGGAGGCCCGGGGATCGGTGGTCACGCCCCGGCGCATCTCGCCGATGTAGGCCGCGCTGATCGTCGGCGCGTCAGGATCCGTCGCGGCCGCTTGATTGATCTTGTTCGCGATCTCCCTGATCGTGTACCGGCGTCCGGGCTCGTCGTTCACGCCCAACTCCTCGGCGGTGGGCCGGATGTTGTCGAACAGGTACTCGAGCTTCCCGGCCAGGGTGTCGAGGTCGGGCAACTCGGTGCCGCACGGGCTCTCCTCGACCATCGTCACTCCTTGGGTGAACGACCGATGAACGCTCGTACGGTACCGCCGTCGGCCGGAGAGGCAACTGTTGAGACGGTTTCCAATACGGGCGTATGCTCACCGCCGTCGCGCGCAACAGGCGTAGCCTGAAGGACGGAACTTACGCAACGGGTGTGCCCTGGGGCGCGGCGGCCGTCGATACGGCGGATGGATGGAGGCGCTCGCCGCCACGGCGGCAACGGGGGAGTGTTCTCGCCATCGCCGCCGATGGCCGTGGCCGCCCAGGGCTGCTGCGTCAGCTCGCAGCCCTGGGACCGCCCGATCTCCGCTCGAAGGCCGTGCCGCCGCCGTCCGAGGACGACGACCACCGCCGTCACGCCGGCCCCGGCAGTGCCCTCCCCTCGACCGGGAAGGAAGCGTCGTAGAGCTGCCGGAAGGTTCGCGAGCCGAGCCACTGGAGCGCGCCGGTGGCGACCCCGAGCGTGATCGTCACGTTGACCACGAAGTGCAGCCCCGCGAAGAAGAGCAGGAAGGGCAGGCCGTGACGGCGGTACACGAAGGCGTACATGCCGGCGTCGCAGGCGAGGGAGGCGGCCAGCAGCCCGATCGGCAACACCGCCGCCCACCCGCCGATCAGCAGCGGCGCCACGAGCGTCGGTAACACGGCGAACGCGGCCAGGCTGCCCCAGGCCCGGGACGCCGTTTCGAAGCCCTTGCCGAAGCGGCGCGCGCGGGCGTACAGCGGGATCCGTAGCCGGCCCCGGTGAAACAGCTTGCGCAGCAGCCCGCGCAGCTCGTGGTCGTGGTCGTGCCGGCCGCGTACGGCCGAGGTCAGCACCATCCGGTAGCGCCGGGTCAGCCGGTAGCCGTAGTCGACCTCCTCGGTCTGCCGCAGCGCCGGGTTGAACGGCCCGATCTCGTCGAAGACAGCGCGTCTGATCAGGCAGACCGCGGGGAACAGGAATCCGATGTCGCCCTCGGAGCTGATCGACCAGTAGTGGTACTGGAGCCCTCGGTACCGGGCCACGGCGGTGTCGTGCAGCAGCGGCTCCGGGTCCTCGATACCGCAGACCGCGCCGACGTCCGGCTGGTCGCCGAGCAGACGTACCGCGTTCGCCACCGCGTCCGGGGCCATCACCAGGTCGGAGTCGACGTAACAGAGCAACTCTCCGCCGGTGTTCGCGGCGCCGATGTTGCGGGCCTGCCCGCAGCCGCCGTTCACCCCGGTGCTGACCACCCGCACCCCGAGCGTCTCGGCGACCTCGACCGACTGGTCCGTGCTGCAGTCGTCGACGACGAGGATCTCGATGTTCGGGTACGTCTGGTCGAGAATGGAGCGCAGGCACAGGTCCAGTGACTCGGCGTAGTTGTAGTTCGGCACGATCACCGAGACGAGCGGCATCGATCTCATCGGGCGACCGCCTCCGGGCGCTGGTAGAGCCGGCGGAACCGGCCGGAGGTCAACCAGGCCACCACACCGCTGAACGCGGCGGCGGCGATGACCAGGTTCAGGAAGAAGTGCATCGCCACGAAGTAGACCAGGAACAGCGGTCCGCGTTCCCGGGCCACGAACCGGTGCATCGGCAGGTCCCCGGCGACGAACGCGGCGAAGGTCACCAGGGGGACCAGCAGGAACGCCGCTCCGAACAGCGCCGGCAGGACCAGGGCGACGACGGTCGCCAGCGCGGCGATGCTCACCCACGCCCGGGGACCGCTGCTCAGTCCGCCGGGGAACTCCGGCTTGTGGGCGTACATCGGGATGTGCAGGGCGGTCCGGGTGAACACCTTGCGGACCAGCACCCGCAGCTCGTGGTCGTGGTCGTGCACGCCGCGTACCCGGGGGGTCAGCCAGATCTGGTAACGCTGGGCCAGCCGCAGCCCGTAGTCGGCGTTCTCGGTCTCGCGCAGCCGGGGGTTGAACGGGCCGATCTCGGCGAAGACCCGCGCCGGCACGGCGAGCAGCGCGGTGTAGAGCGTCATGATCCGGCCTTCGTCGGCGATCAGCCAGTAGGACTGTTGCAGGCAGCGGTACTCCTCGACCAGGCTGTCGCGGATCAGCGGCACCGGGTCGTAGTTCCCGCAGACGGCACCGATCTCGGGGTCGGAGCCGAGCAGTTCCACCGCGTTGGCGACGGCGTCCGGCTTGGCCGCCACGTCCGAGTCGATGAAGAAGAGGATCTCGCCGGAGGCGTTCGCCGCGCCCAGGTTGCGGGCCGCCGCCGGTCCGGAGTTCACCGGCGTACGGAGCACCCGTGCGCCGTACGACTCGGCTACCCGCACCGAGTCGTCGGTGCTGCAGTCGTCCACCACGATCAGTTCGAGGTTCGGGTAGGTCTGTTCCTTGACGGAGGTGAGGCACAGGCCCAACGCGCGGGCGTAGTTGTAGTTCGGCACGATGACCGACACGAGCGGGTTGTTCACTTGTCCATCCATCTCAGCAGTTCCGGATAGCGGGCAGCGACCTCCGCGACGGCCAGCGTCGTACCGATCAGCACGGCACTGGTCACGATCATGCGGTCCCGGAGCAGGGCCCGGATGGGGTCACCGCCCAGCCGGAGAACCAGGACCGATTGAAGGTAGCGGAAGGCGGCGAGCAGGCCCAGCGGCACCGCGACCGCCAGCACCACCGGGCGGTACGGGTCGATCGGCGCCTCCATGTGCAGGTAGAACAGTCCGGTGGCGGCGGCCAGCGAGGCGTTGAGGCCGAGCAGGTGGTCGGCGAGCAGGACGTTGTAGCCGGCCAGCGCCGGGCGGTGGGTGACCCCGGCCGAGGACAGTTCGGCGCGGCGCTTGCCGAGCACCAGCACCAGGCAACCGGTGAAGACAGCGGTCAGCAGCAGGCCCGACGGCTGGCCGCCGGCCGCGGCGTAGCCCTGGAGCACGCGTAGTACGAACCCGGTCGCGATCACGCAGATGTCCAGCAGCGGCAGGTGCTTGAGCCGCCGGCTGTACGCGGCGCTGAGCGCGAGGTAGGCGAGCAGCGGCCACCAGGACATGGCCGGTCCGGCGAGGACAGTGACGGCCAGCAGCCCGGCCAGGCCGGCGGCGAGCAGCCAGGCCGCCGGCAGCGGAACCAGGCCGGCGGCGATCGGACGGTGCCGCTTGACCGGGTGCGCCCGGTCCAGTCGGCGGTCGGCGATGTCGTTGACGACGTAGATCAGGGACGAGGCGAGCGTGAACGCCACCACCGCCCAGCCGGTACGCAGCAGCGTCGGCCCGTTCCAGACCGGCGCGTCGACCAGCGCCAGCGGTACGGCCAGGAGGTTCTTGACCCAGTGCCCGGGGCGGGTCAACGTGATCAGGTGCCGGGCCAGTGCGGGTGCGCTGGTGGCACGGCCGGTCGCGGGGGCCGGGACGGCCCGTTCGACCGTGGTCTCGACGGCGGTCATGATGCCCCCGGCTCAGAAGAAGATCTTCGCGAAGGCCAGGGCACCCTGCCGCCAGGGATCACGGCTGGTCCGCCCCCGCTGTGTGGCGCGGCCCGTCCCGTCCCCGGACGCGTCCGGTGGGACCTGGTGCCGCTCCTCCCGCCACCATCGGTAGGTGTGCAGGATCGCGTCGGCGTTGGAGAACTTGGGCGAGAAGCCGAGACGCTGCCGGGCCTTGTCGATGCTCACGTACGAGTCGCCCATGAGTTTGTGCAGCAACCGGCCGTACACCGGGGAGAGCCGGGTGCGTTCCAGCAGGCCGAGCGTGGCGAGCGCGGGGCGGGCCGGCAACGACACCACCCGTTTGCCGTGCCCGGCCGCGTCCAGCACCGCCTGGAAGTCCTCGCGCAGGGTGCCGAACCGTTCCGCCCCGAGGTTGTAGGTGTCGTTCGCCACCTCGTCCGGCGCGTGCAGCACGGTCACCACCGCGTCCACCAGATCCTCCACGGCGAACATCTGGATGCGTACGTCGCCGCGGCCGAGGACGGGGAAGTTGCGTCCCTCCTCGGCCCACTCGAAGAGCATGGCGAACAGTCCCATCCGTCCGGGACCGAGAAAGGTCTTCGGGCGCAGGATCGACACCAGCGCCCCGTCGGCCCGGTGACGTTCGGCTACCTGCTCGGCGGCGGCCTTGGCCGCGCTGTACGGGTCGACGGGTGCGCGGGGGTGTTCCTCGGGGGTCGGCACCACCTTCGGCAGGCCGTACACGGCGGTGGAGGAGATGTGGACGAGGTGACGTACCCGGGCCCGACGTGCCGCGCCGAGCACGTTCTCGGTGCCGTCCACGGTGATCGAGCGGATCTCGTTGGTGGGGTAGCTGGGCAGGGCGGCGGCGCAGTGGATCAGGGTGGTGGCGCCGGTGGCGGCGCGGGCCATCACGGCCGCGTCGCGGATGTCGCCGACCACGCTGACCCCTGGGCCCGGGCGCAGGTCGACCCCGCGTACCTCGTGTCCGTCGGCGGCGAACCGCTCGGCCAGCCGGCCGCCGAGCATGCCGGCGGCCCCGGTAATCGTGATCACCACAGCGACGACCCCACCTTCTGTGCGACGAACCGGGTGACCAGCCGGGTAAGGCCGTGGCTGAGGACCTCACCGAGCGCGTCGGTGGCGCGCTGCACGTCGGCTGGTTCGGTGACCAGCGAGGGGCCGAGGATCAGCGGGTTGAGTCCGTTGAGGGTGTAGTAGGTGAAGATCTGGTGGTCCTGGTAGAGCGCGTTGATCACCGCGCAGGTGACCAGCTTGGCCTTGAATCGCGGGTCGCGGGCCATGCCGGCGGGGGCGATCCGGGCCACCAGGTCGAGGATCTTCGGCCCACCGTCGATGTGTACGCCCCAGAGCGCGCCGGCGCCGGCCACCCGCCCGACCGCGTCCGGGAACTCCTTCGCCAGGCGGTGCAGGGCCGGTTCGAGTACGCGTTCCAACTCCCGGGCCCGCCCCGGGTAGTCGTCCTCCACCACGATGTTGATCGCCTCGAGCGCGGTGACGCACTCCTCGCCCATGCCGTAGTACGTGGTGCTGGTGCTCTGTAGCAGCGCGTCGGTGAGGTTGTCGTACGCCTTGCGGAAGATCGGCTGCCGGGCGACGAAGGCCGAAATGGACGACTTCCCGCCGCCAAAGGACTTGCTCGTGGTGAGTACGTCCGGCACCAGACCGGGGTAGCGCATGAAATAGAACAGGCTGCCGGTCTTGCCCCACCCGGTGTAAATCTCATCGAAGATGAGCACAATGTCATGCCGGTTGCAGAGCTCACGGACTCCACGCAGGAACTCTTCGTCGCACCACTGTATGGTGGACGCGCTGAACGGCTCGACGATCAACGCGTAAACGTCATCGGGATGCGCCGACACCGCCGCCTCGACCGACTCCAGGTCGCCGTAGGTAAAAGGAACAATGCCGGGAATGGTGGGGAAGGCGAACTGCGGTTGACCGGTCAGGCCGCCCGACCCGAGCAGCTTGCCGTGGAATCCGCAGTCGGCCCGGAGGATCTTCTGGCGCCGGCCGCCGTGGTACTTGTAGGCGAGCTTCACGGCGCCCTCGACCGCCTCCGCGCCGGAGTTGGGCAGGAATGACATGGAGAGGTCGCCGGGGAGCAGCTGGGCCAGGTTGTGCCCGAGCGCCGCCAGGTAGGGCGAAAAGTACGTCTTGTGCACTTCCATCCGCCGTTGCTCGGCGAACCGCTGCCGAGCCGCGAGTATGCGGGGGTGGTTGTGCCCGTGGTTGAGTACGCCGACACCACCGGTGAGGTCGAGGATGCGCCGCCCGTCGTGCAGCACCAGGTACGCGCCCTCCGCGTGATCGACCAATTCGCGGCCGAACCCGAAGGAGGTCATGAGGCTGACCTGGCTGGAGTTCACGTATCGCCGATAGAGGTCATGCACCTCACGAACAGTGAGCCGGTCGCAATCGTCGAGGCTGACCAAATTGGACATACTGCGACGCTATAGTTCGGTCCGGAATCTTTTCTGGACCGGTCCTGGACGGAACCTTGACTACGTAAGGCAACGCTTGCCAGTGTGAAACCGGGTCGATAGCGTGGTCGCGGCACGATCGTTTTCGATGCGTCAATGTCCTGACCATTCACCCCCGCCCTGGTGAGGTTTTGATCATGCGTCCGACGGTGTCGGTCATCATCCCCGCGTACAACAGTGCCAAAACGCTGCGGGCATGCCTCGAGGCCGTCTACGCACAGCGACATCCGGTCACCGAGGTCATCGTCGTCGACGACGCGAGCGCCGACGAGACCCGGGCCATCGCCGGGGAGTTCCCGTGCCGGCTGCTGGTCTCCGACCGCAATCGCGGGCCCGCCGCCGGACGGAACCGGGGAATCCGGGCCAGCAGCGGGGAGCTGCTCTTCTTCGTCGACTCGGACTGCGCCCCGGAGCCGGACGCGCTGGAGAACGCCCTCGCCATCCTCCGGGACCAACCCGACGTCGCCTGCGTCCACGGCATCTACGCGCTCCGCCCGATGTTCGACGACGGGCCGGTCGAGGCGTACCGGCTGCTGCACGGCCACCACTGGCGGCTGCGTAACGTCGGCCGGGTGCGTACCACGCTCTTCGCGGTCTGCGTGACCCGTCGAGTGGCGTTCGACGAGGTCGGCCTCTTCGACGAGAACCTGCGCGCGTCCGAGGACGTCGAGTTCGGCGACCGGCTCGCCGGCCGGTACGCGACCGTACTGACCGACACCGTGGTCTGCCGACACGACGACGACAGCCACCTCGGAAAGCTTCTCCGCAAGCAGTTCGGGCGCTCGCAACTGCTGGTCCCGGTCGCCCTCGCCGAGCGTGGCCCCGCCGGCATCCGCGCCAACACCCCGGCCGGTCTGCTGACCGCCCTGCTGGTGCCGCTCACCGTGCCACTGGTTCTGGTCGACCCGCTCTTCCTGCTGCTGCCGCTCGGCTTCTTCGGACTCTTCGCCGTCGCCGAACCGGCGTTACTGCGATTCGTCCTGCGTCAACGCGGCCCCGGCTTCGCGGTGTTCTTCTACGGCGTACATCTGCTGGTCCAGTTGAGCGTCGTCGCCGGGGCCGCGGTCGGCGGGCTCCGGCACCTGGCGGACCGGGACTTCGGCCCGACCCGGGTGGCGCCGGTGGAGCCGCGCCGATGAACACCGCTCCGGACAGTGTCGCCCCGCCCTGGGCGTACCTCTCCGCGCAGGCGTTGCACTATCTGTTCTTCGCCGTCCGGGGCCAGCAGTTCCTGCGTCGTCAGGCCACGGTCGGCGGCCGCCACTGGCCGGCGTTCGGTGTGCCGGGCCCGGGGGTGGCCCTGACCATCGACGACGGTCCGCACCCCGAGTGGACGCCCCGAATGCTCGACCTGTTGGACCGGCACCAGGTCCGGGCCACCTTCTTCCTCATCGGCGACCGGGTACGCGAGCGGCCGGAGCTGGTCCGCCGGATCGTCTCCGCCGGGCACGCCATCGGCAACCACTCGATGTCGCACCCGCAGCCGTTCGCGGCGCTCGCGCGGCCCCGGCTGCGGGCCGAGATCGCCCGGACCCAGGTCGAGATCGAGGACGCGGTCGGTCTGCGCCCGGTGCTGTTCCGAGCCCCCGGTGGCAACTGGTCCCCGGACGTCTTACGCACCACCGCGGATCTTGGGCTGACCTCAATCGACTGGACGGTTAACCCAAGTGACTGGCGCAGCCCGGGCGTCTCCCGGATCATCCGTTCCCTGTCCCGCGGCCGTTCCGGTCAGGTGCTGCTCTGCCACGACGGCGGGGGAGACCGTTCACAGACCGTCGAAGCCCTCGACACCGTGCTGCCCCGACTACTCGGCCGCGGGCTGCGGTTCGTCATCCCCGGCGACGGTCGGTAGCCGGTGAGTGCGCTGGAGCGGTCCCCACCGGAGCAGTGCCGCAACCGTTGGGAAGCCGGGCCACGCGGTCGACAGCATGAGTGGGAGAGACCTATGCCGGACGATGACCTCTCGATCTCGCTCCTCGGGCCGATCAGGGCCGAGCGCTGCGCAGTGAATCTCTACCTCGGGACGCCCCGGCAACGGGAGGTGCTGGCAGTGCTCGCGCTGCGCAGCGGCATGGTGATGTCGGTAGCGCAGATCGTGGACGCGATCTGGATCGGGCGCCGGCCGAACTCGGTGGAGAACATGGTCCACACGTACATCGGACGGCTGCGCCGGGTCCTGGAACCCCCCGGCCGCCGACCCGCGCTCGCCCGGGTGCTGCGCTCCACCCGTCCCGGGTACACCCTCGACATCCCGGACGGCTCGGTCGACATCACCCGCTTCGAATGGGACATCAAGCTGGCCCGCGCCGCCCGTGCCCAGGCCGACCTGCCGCAGGCGCTCGGACTGTTCCAACAGGCGTTGGGGCGATGGTCCGGACCGGCGTTGCAGGAGGCCACCGGACCACTCGCGGAGGCGGAGCGGATCCGCCTGACCGAACTGCGCCAGGACGTCGTCGAGGAGACCACGGGCGTACGGCTGCTGCTCGGCGACGACGAGAACCTGATTTCGGAGCTGCGTTGGATGCTGGCCGAGCAGCCGATGCGGGAGCGGCTCTGGGAACTGCTCCTGGTCGCTCTCGGGCAGACCTCGCGCCGGGCGGAGGCGCTCACCGCCTTCGAGGACGCCCGGGTCACCCTGGCCGACCGGCTCGGCGTCGAGCCCGGACACCAGTTGCAGGACCTGCACCGTAGGTTGCTGCGGAGTGAGCCGGTCGCGGTACGCCCGTGGTGGGACCGGCGCGTCTCGGTCTGACCGGGTGATCGGCCACTCCGGGGCAACGGTGTGACCGGTCACTCCGGGACAGCGGGGATCAGGACCGCGCGGCCTCGCCGGTCAGCTCCCCGGGCGACGGGTTCGTGGCCTGGGACGGGGCCGCGAGGACAAAGAGGGCACCGGCCGGCCCGTCGCCGAGCCGGGTCGGGAGCTCCGCCACCAGAGGTAGGCCACAGCTCCGGATCAGGCGGACGAAATCCTCGGTCTGGGACACGTCGTAAACCTGCACCACGATCCGTCCACGCGGGGTGAGCAGCTCGGGCAGTCGGCGCAGCAGCGCCACCGACTCGGTCTCGGACAGGTAGTAGATGACCTCGCGCAACAGGATCGCGTCGTAGCGGTCGGTGGACCGGAAGTGGCGGATGTCCGCCACCTCGAACGAGGTGTCCGGCCGGTCGAGCGCTCGCGCCTGCGCGATCGCCTTACGACTGATGTCGACCCCGTGGTAATGCCGGTACCGTCCCGGCGTCAACGGCAGGTTGGCGCTGGTGCCGCAGCCGAGGTCCAGGATCGTCGGTCGGGGTGCCCACGACTCGATGAGCGACAGCGGTACGGTGCCGTCGGACATGCCGTCGAGATAGTTCCAGAGCCCCAATGCGTACTGGGTGTCCCACATTGCCGCGTTGATTCTGCGATTGGGGCGGACGAATATCCGTACCGGTATTCTGGTCAGCCGGGACAGGGCATGGAACAGTCCTTTGGGCATGGGATCACCGACATTCCTCGACGTGATTCAGGTGACGGACGGATCGGGTACGGAACGGGTCGCCCCGGTTGCCGAATCGGGTACGGCACCGTGGCGACGGTGCATGTACTGTGCCAACGCCAGGCCGCCGGCACCGATGGCGACCTCGCTGAGGGCACAGACCAGTCGACTGGCGAGCACCACCGGGGTGGCGATCGACACCGGCATCACCGTCGCGAGGCCGACCATGAGCACGGCCTCCCGTACGCCCAGCCCGTCCGGGACGACCATGACCAGGAGGCCGGCGACCGTGGCGGCGGCGAACCCGGCCACGCAGATCAGGTACGACCGCACCGGCGGGGCGCCGGCGGTGACGGCGAGGAGCCAGAGGTGGTGCCCGGAGACCACCCAGGACAGTGACTGCGAGGTGATCGCCCGACGCAGTCCGGTCGACGAAGCGCTGACCTGCGGCGGTGGCCGCCGCAGCAGCCGACTCGCGGCGGTGAGCCCCCGGTCGAGCAGGTGCGGCCGGGCGAAGAGGATCACCAGTGGGACCGTGGCGAGCAGCATCCAGGCGGCGCTGCCTCCGAGCAGGGCCGGCCCGGCGGCGAGCCCGACCGTCATGCCGGTCAGCGCGACGACCGCCCAGCTCAGCACGAAGACGCCGGCGAGCCGGACCGGCCCCACGTTGATCTGCTTGCCCAGCCGGAGCAGCACCGGCAGGGCGATGAACCGGCCCGGTACGAACTTGGCGAGGAAACCCACGAAGAAGATCCGGTACGCGGTCCACCGGCCGACCGGGGCACCGAGGTCGACGAAGAGGGCCCGCCAGGAGACGAGCCCGAGCAACAGCCCGGACGCGTTGATCAGGACCGCGACGACCAGGGCGGCTCCGACCTGCACCGGGTCGAGTTGGGCCGCCAGGGCCCGCACCGGCGCCCAGTCCTGGTCGCGTACGAACAGCACCAGGCCGATCGCCAGCCCGACCACGAAGACCACGACCAGCACCTGGTTCAGTAGCCGCCACCAGCCGAACCTGCCCGGGGCGCTCATCGCTGCGGCTCCGGCGCCATCGGCCGGAACCGACCGGGACGGGCCCGGCGGGCGAGTGCGCGAGCGACCCCGACGGTCAGGCCGACGAACTCGGTCAGGTGGGTGAGCATGCGCATCACCGCGGCGAAGAGCAGGAAACCGGGCCCGCGTTCGCGTCGGGCGAAGTTGAGCAGCTCGCGGTCGGCGGTGAGGAAGACCGCCAGCAGCCCGAGCGGCACGGCGAGCAGCCAGGGGGAGAACAGGGCCAGCGGGACGGTGACGACCGCCAGCGAGCAGGCCAGCATGCCGGCGACGGCCCCGAGGTCGATCCGGTGCGGCGTCCGCCCGTCGTCCCGACGACCGGTCTGGGCGGCCGCGCCGGGCGGGTCGGCCGCCGGTCGCGGGGTCCACCGGGCCACCACCACCGCGTCGGCGTAGGTCAGCGCCCGGCGGTAGAGCTCGGACACGTACGGCCAGAGCCGGTCCACGTCGTCGTGCCGGCCGACCACCTGGTCGCTCATCCGGATCTCGTACGTCGCCGGCAGCCGGGTGCCGAACTCGATGTCCTCGGCGTCGCGTAACCCCTCGTCGAAGCCTCCTACCAGCTCGAACACCTCTCGAGGTACGGCGGTCAGGGCGAACATGGTGGAGGTTGTCAACCCGGCGGCACGGCGCCGCCAGAAGTGCTCGAAGAGCGTCTTGTAGGACTCGACCGGCCCGTCCGGGAAGAGTGGGTGCAGGTCGTAGATGCCCTGGACCACCCCACAGTGGGGATGCTCGCGCAGGACCCGCAACGCGTTCGCGAGCGCGTCCGGCGCCAACGCGATGTCGGAGTCGACGAAGAAGAGCACGTCCCCGGCGGCCCGCGCCGCCCCGATGTTGCGCGCCGCGGAGACGCCCATGTTGGTCGGGAGGCCGACCAGCGTGCAGTCGAACTCGGCGACGATCTGTCGTGACCGGTCGGTGCTGGCGTCGTCGACGACGAGCACCTCGGCCGGGGCGTGGGTCTGCGTGTGGACAGCCGCCAGGCAGGCCCGGATCGTCTTTTCCTTGTTGTAATTCGGAATGACCACCGACACTCGCACAAATCGAGGCTAGCGCCGACGCGGCCGGAAAACAATGGCCGTAAATGTATTCGTCGAGCGGTGTTCGGACTTCTGTACGCGGCCCGGCGTACGACAATTTCGCACGTCCAATTCCGTGTCGCTATCCGATGTGGAGCGACACGGTGACGGCGATCTCCGCGACACCCGGAAAGGAATTGGGGGTGCCCGTCCGAGGTCAGCCCGGCGATATCACCAGTTCCTGTGCGCGGTGGTCGGAGATTCCACCGGCCGAGCCGAACCGGTAGGAGTGGACCCGGACACCCGGCGAGACGAACGCCCAGTCGAGCCGCCAGAGCCGGGGCCACGGGGGAAGGTCGGACCAGGACGCCGGATACAGCGAGCGCATCGCGTAGCTGGCGTCGCGCAGCCCTCCCGGGAGCTCCCGCAGGTCACCCATGGCAGGGCTGGTGTTCAGGTCGCCGGCGAGCAGGACCAAATTGTCGTTGGCTGCCACGTCCCGGGTCAGCGCCCGCAGTTGCGGCTCCCGCTGACGGTGCTGCTCCCGAAGAACTCGGTAGAAGTCCGGGTGGAACGGGCCGGTGTCGGGCGACAACTGCACCGGCAGATGCGAGTTGTACGTCGACAGCACCCGTCCGTCACCCAGGTCCAGGTCGGTACGGAGGGTCTTGTACAGCCAGTGGTCGGTGGAGCCGGCCGCCGGTGGGGGCATGTCCGGCGCCACCAGTGGGGTCTGCCGCAGGATCGGGAAACGGGAGAGGGTGACGAGTTCTCCGACGAGTGCGACGTGGAAGCCGGGGAACTCGGCGCGCAGTCGGCTCGCCGCCGGGTCGAGCGGTTCCGGCGTCTGCGCGTACCAGTACTCCTGGAGCAGGTAGACGTCGGCGTCGGCCTCCCGTAGCAGGCGGTAGAGCGCCTCGGTCTCGCCGCCCTCGTCCCAGTAGCCGGTGTTCCAGGAGAAGACCCGGATCGCGTCCGCCGGGGCCGGGCCGTCGCCGCCGCCCCAGGCCCGTACGTTGACCCCGGACTGGGCCGCGCCCAGCAGCAGCGCGGCGGCGGCGAGCAGCGCCACCGGCCGTCGCGACCGGCGGCACGGCGCCGCGCCCACGGCCAGCACCACCGGGACGACCAGGAAGAGCAGCGGCGGAATGGCGTCGACCGCGAGCCAGAGCCACCACCGGCCGCTGAGCACCAGGTGCGCCACGGTGAAGGTCAGCCAGAGCGCCCCGGCGGCGACCAGGGTCGAGTAGAGCCACCAGCGCCAGCCGCGCCGGGGTCGGGTCGGCTGCTCGACCGGACCGGTCGGCGCCTGTGGTGCGGTGACCGTCACGCGGCCCTCCACGGACCGGGTCGGGACCGGGGCGGCGGCGTCGTGCCGGCGACCGTACCCGTGCTTGCCAAGGACATGACGTGACGTTACCGATCGGGCGGGGCTTTCTTCTGGACCGACCCTGGACGGAACCTTGACTACGTTCGGCGACGGTGGGCGTTCGGTCATACCGCACCGATCCGGGACCGACCACGCAGGTGGAACGGAAGGTAGCCGAGCGCGGCGAGCCCGAGCAGTACGTAGAGGTTGCTGTAGACCAGCGCGGGCCCGTGGAAGTGCAGGTCCCAGCCCTGGAAGCCGGCGAGCACCCAACTGGTGGAGGCGACCAGGACGAGCCAGACCGCACCGGCGACGGCGAGCCCTCGCCGGCTCTGGACCGACCACGAGCGCCCGGCGAGGAGGACCAGCGCGGGCACCCACCAGACCCAGTGGTGGTGCCACGAGACGGGGGAGACCAGCAGGCCGGTCGTCGCGCAGGTGAGCACTCCGAGCAGGTGGTCACCGGACCGGGCACACCACGCGGCGAGGGCGACGCCGGCCACCGCGACCAGCGCCGCCATCGGGAGCCACACCCCCTGGACGTCGGCCGAGTCGGCGAGTCGGGCGAGCGCGCCGTGCAACGACTGGTTCAGGATCGTACGGGGGTCGCCGGTGACCCGGGACGAGTCGAGCAGCGCGCCGCCCCAGAACCGGGACGAGTCCGCGGGATGCCAGGCGAAGCCGACCGCCACGGTGGCGAGGAACCCGGCCAGTGCCGTACCGGCGGCTCGCCAACGACCGGTCGCGACCAGGTAGAGCACGAAGATGAGCGGGGTGAGCTTGATCCCGGCGGCGACGCCGACGCCGAGCCCGTACCAGCGGCGACTGGGATCGCCGGTCAGGTCGAGGAGCACGACCAGCATCAGGAAGAGGCCGACCTGCCCAGCCTGGAGGTGCCCGGAGACCGCGAAGAGCGGCAGCGCGGCCACCGTGGCGACCAGCACCGGCAGCGTCGCCGACCCGGTCGTCGGTACGCTCGCCCGCCAGCTCCCCCGGATCACGGTCAGCAGCGCCAGGACCGAGGCGAAGGTCCAGAGCCCGATTCCGACGTCCACGCCGAGGTGACCGAGCGGCTGGAACAGCAGCGCCGCGAACGGCGGGTACGTGAATCCCAGTTCGATCCCGTCCGTGCCCCGGACCACGGCGTCGTACAGGTTCCCGTCCCCGGTCGCGGCGGCCGAGGCGCCGGTGCGGTACGCCGCGAGATCCCACCAGAACTGTCCGGTGAATCGGTGGACCACCACGGCGCCGGCGGCGACCAGTGCCGCGAGTACCACCGGGGCGAGGGTGGCGAGCGGGCGGCGGGGCCGGAGGCCACTCGGCGCCTCCGTGGTCAGAGCGGACATCGGCACCGCGTCTCCCCTCGGGTTCGCCAGCGAGGAAACGGTAGCGAGCGCGGCCCTACGGTTCCTGGAACCGACCTGGATTACCCAGCGTCGTCGATCAGCGGATCGGATCGCCCGAGCGGACCGCGCCGGGCGGTGCCGGCAGTGAGAAGTGTCAGTGCCGTCTGAGATCCTGCCGCGGTTCAAAAACTCTGAGCGGGGAGGGGCGTGGGCCGGGTGGACGACACCGAGAAGAACGCACTGTCGATGTTCCTGGAGGCGCAGCGTGCCAGCGTGTTGGCGATCGTCGACGGCCTCGACGCCGAGGCCCTGACTACTGTGGTGCTGCCCTCGGGCTGGACACCGCTGGGTCTGGTCGAGCACCTCGGTTATGCCGAGCGGCACTGGTTCCAGGAAGTCGCCGCCGGTTCCGTCGAGCCGCTGGAGTGGCCCGATGACGACCACGCGCCACTGACCACTCCTCGGCCACCGGCGGTCGTCTTCGCGTTCTACCGGGCCCAGTGCGAGCGCTCCGACGCCGTGCTCGCGTCCACGCCGCTGTCAGCGCCGCCGGTGGGACGTCACCCTGATCCGTTCGGGGCGGAGATCACGGATATGCGGCGGATCGTCCTGCACATGATCGAGGAGACCGCGCGCCACGCGGGTCACCTCGACATCGCCCGTGAGCTGCTCGACGGAAGGACCGGACTCGGGCCTCGGTAGGCCCGTCGGTTCCGCCTGCGGTTCGACTCAACTTCCGGGCCTGACGTATTGATCTTGGGTGCTGTTGATCAGAGGATGACCGGGGTCCGGTGTGGATGGCCGTGGATGGCCGAGCACCGGTCCCGGCGGTACCGGACATCCCGGCCCCGTCGATGCCGGCGCCACGATCCCATCGGGCGCCGCTGGACTGGAGGAGAGTTGTCAGCACGACACACACGTCGAGGCGCGGGACGGATGCTCCGACCCGCGGTCGCCATCGCGGCGGCAATCGTCCTCGGCTTCACGGCCCAGCCGGTGGTCGCCGTCGCGGCCCCGGCTTCGGCTCCGGTCGACAGCCAGGTGCTCAGGGAATCGTCCGGCACCGGCGGTACGACCTTCATGGTCTACCTGAAGGAGCGGGCCAAGCTGGACGCGGCGGCGAAGCTCCGTGACGCCGACACCCGCTCGGCTGAGGTGCACCGCCAGTTGACCGGGACCGCTGATCGTACCCAGTCGGGCCTGCGTGCCCTGCTGAACACCAAGCGGGCGCGGTACACGTCGTACTGGATCGCGAACGCCCTGCGGGTCGAGGGGGACCGGGCTCTGGTCGAGGCGATCGCCGCCCGACCCGAGGTGGCCCGAATCGACCCGGTGCGGACGTACGAGGTGGTCAGGCCCGCGCCCGGGAACACCACGGCCAAGGCCGGCGCGGCCGGGGCCGAGTGGGGGATCGCGAACATCGAGGCGCCCCGGGTGTGGGACGAGTTCGGTGACCGGGGTGAGGGCATCGTGGTCGCCAACATCGACGGCGGCGTCCAGTACGACCACCCGGCCCTGGTCGGCAAGTACCGGGGAAACAACGGCGACGGGACCTTCACCAACGACTACAACTGGTACGACCCCTCCGGTGTCTGCACCGGAGAAACACCGTGCGACACCTCCGGCCACGGCACCCACACCATGGGCACGATGGTCGGCGACGACGGTGCCGGCAACCAGACCGGTGTCGCGCCCGGCGCGAAGTGGATCGCGGCCAAGGCGTGCGAGGGCTCGTGGTGCTCGGACGCCTCTCTGCTCAACGCGGGCCAGTGGATGCTGGCCCCGACCGACCGCAACGGCCAGAACCCGCGCCCGGACCTGCGGCCCGACATCGTCAACAACTCGTGGGGCGGCGGCCAGGGCAACCTGTGGTACAAGCAGGTCGTCGACGCCTGGCGCGCGGCCGGCATCTTCGCGGTCTTCTCCGCCGGCAACTCCGGTCCCGCCTGCAACACCGCCAACTCGCCGGGCGACTACCCCGGGTCGTACGCGGTCGGTGGCTTCAACGCGACCAACCAGGTCTACTCGTACTCCAGCCGGGGTAGCTCCTCGGCGGACGGCGGAATCAAGCCGAACATCTCGGCGCCGGGCGAGGACGTCCGGTCCACCTGGCCCGGCAGCGGGTACACGACCATCAGCGGCACCTCGATGGCGGCCCCGCACGTCTCCGGGACGGTGGCGCTGATCTGGTCCGCCGCGCCGAGTCTGCGCCGTGACCTCGCCGCGACCGAGAAGCTGCTCGGCGAGACCGCCACCGACGTCGACGCGACCGAGTGCGGCGGTACCGCCGCCAACAACAACGTCTTCGGCGAGGGCCGACTCAACGCGTATCAGGCGGTGCTCAAGGCGCCGCGCGGCGACGTCGGCCGAATCAGCGGTCGGGTCACCGACGCGGCCACCGGCGAGCCCCTGTCCGGGGTCACGATCACGACCGGCGGACCGCACGGGGTGACCGGGACCGATGGCGACTACACGTTGAGCCTGCCGCCCGGCGAGCACACGCTGACCGCGAGCGCGTACGGCTACACGAGCCGGACCGTGGCGGTGACCGTGGTCGTTGGCGGCTCACTCACCGAGAACTTCGCGCTGGCGGCGCAGCCGATGGTGACGGTCTCGGGTCGGGTCACCGACGGCTCCGGCCACGGCTGGCCGCTCTACGCCAGGATCGACGTCAGTGGACGGCCCGGCGGCCCGGTCTTCACCGACCCGGTCACCGGTAGGTACTCGTTCACCGTGCCCGCCAACACCGCGTACACCCTCGGCACCACGGCCCAATACTCCGGATACCGGAAGGTCACCAGCACCGTGCCGGTGGCAGACGTGGCGAAGACGGTCAACATCAAGGTCCCGGTCGACCACGGCTGCACCGCCGCCGGCTACTCGGGCAGCTTCACCGCGCCGCTGTTCGCCACCGAGACCTTCGACGGCACCAGGGTGCCGGCGGGTTGGTCCGTGGTCAACCGCACCGAGTCTCCCGGCTGGGCCTTCGACGACCCGGGCAACCGGGGCAACTCGACCGGCGGTAGCGGTAACTTCGCGATGGTCGACAGCATCCGTCAGGGTCTCGACGCCCGCCAGGACACGGATCTGATCTCCCCGACGTTCGACCTCACCGGGATCGGTGCGCCGTATCTGCGGTTCAACAGCGACCTCTACGCCACCGCCACGGACGACATGGGGGACGTCGACGTCTCCACCGACGGCGGTACCACCTGGACGAACGTCTGGCACGGTGACGACTACCGGCGCGGCCCGGTCCAGGAACTGGTTCCGCTCGAACCAGCCGCCGGCCAGGCCGACGTCCGGGTGCGGTTCCGCTACAGCGCCAACTTCGGCTGGTGGTGGGGGGTCGACAACGTCGAGCTGATCAATCGGGCCTGCACGCCGACCCCGGCCGGCCTGGTCGCCGGGTTCGTCACCGACAAGAACACCGGTGCCGGACTCAACGGGGTCACCGTCGCCAGCCCGGACGCGTCGGCCGAGCGGGCGGTCACCACGGCGACGCCGCAGGATCCGAACATCTCCGACGGGTTCTACTGGTTCCTCTCCACCCTGACCGGGCCTCACCCGTTCGAGGCGAACCTGCGGCCGTACCAGGCGGTGCGGAGCGAATTCGCGATCGAACCGGACCGGGTGAACAAGGCGAACTTCGCCCTCAAGGCCGGGCGGATCACCGTCAGCCAGACCACCGTCGAGGCGAACCAGCCGTACGGCAGCACCCGGAGCACCTCGATCACGTTGAAGAACACCGGCAGCGCACCGGCGACGGTGGAGGCGCTACAGCGTGCCGGGCAGTTCGAGGTGCTCGCCCCGAAGGCGGCACCGCTGGTCGAGCGGCGGGTCTCCGGCATCTCCAAGGGCATTCACGCAGTCCCCTCCGCCGGCACCGGGGGGTCGGCTCCCGGTTCCCCGAACGCCGAGCCGCAGGCGACCGACCCCGCGTGGAGCCGGATCGCCAACGCCCCGGCACAGATCTCCGACAACTCGGCCGTCAACCTCGGTGGCAAGGTCTACTCCGTCGGTGGCGGCTCGGGTAGCGGATCGGAGCGTTCCACCTGGGTGTACGACCCGGACACCAATGTGTGGAGCGGGTTGCCCGAGATGCCCAGAGGTCGGGCCAAGGCGTCGGCGGCGGCGGTGAACGGCAAGATCTACGTGCTCGGTGGCTGGTCCGCCGAGGGCTCCCTGATTCCCTCGGTGGACGTCTTCGATCCCCAGCAGGGCACCTGGAGCACGCTCGTCGGTGTGCTCCACCCGGCGCCCAGGGCAGCGGCCGGCACCGCCGTGGTGGATGGAAAGATCATCATGGTGGGTGGCTGTGCCGACGCGGACTGCACCGACACCAGGGACCTGGTGACCTTCGACCCGAGCAGCCGTACCTTCACCACCGGGGCCGACTACCCGGTGGCCGTGTCGTACGCCTCCTGTGGCGCCATCGGTAGCGGCGTCTACTGCGCCGGTGGCATCTCCACGCAGACCTACCGGGACACCTACGGCTACGACCTGGCCGCCGACGCCTGGACGAGGCTGCCGGACCTGCCGATCGATCTGTGGGGTTCGCAGACCACCGTGGCCGGCGAGATGCTGATCGTGTCCGGCGGTGTGACCGCGAACTCGAGTGCGGTCACCAACCGGACGATCGCGTACGACCCGGCCAGCCAAGCCTGGCGGGACCTGCCGAACGCGCAGGTCGCGGCCTTCCGGGGCGCGATGGCCTGCGGGGTGTACAAGATCGGTGGTGCCCTGGGTGCCACGGTCACCAGCGAGTCCGAGCGGTTGAGCGGATTCGGCGACTGCTCGACGGCAGCCGCGCCGTGGCTCCAGACGACGCCGGCCAGCTTCACCCTGGCGGCGGGCGCGTCGAAGACGATCACGCTCACCCTGACCGCGACGCCCGAGGCGGGCATTGACCAGCCCGGCACCTACCGGGCCCAGATCGGGTTCCGGGCGGACAGCCCTTATCCGGTGCCGACGGTCGACGTCAATGTCGGAGTCGCCGCACCCGCTGACTGGGGCAAGATCCAGGGAACGGTGACCGGCCAGAGTTGCGCAGGTCAGCGGCTGCCGCTGCCGGCGACCGTCCGGTTCAACCTCGCCGGTACGGGTGGCAGGACCGGTTACACGCTGCGGGCCGACGCCCAGGGGCGTTTCGTGTACTGGCTGCCGGCCGGCACGTACCAGGTGGTGGTGAGCCGGGAGGGCTGGACCCCGAAGGTCAAGCAGCAGAGGGTCGACGCCGGTTTCACGCTGACGTACGACGTGGTGCTCGCGACGGCCTCGTCCTGTGGCACCCGGGCGGGTGGGATCTGACCGGAGTGCTGGCGTGACGTGACGGCGGTGGCCGTCGGACCCGACGGGGTTCGGCGGCCACCGCCGCGTGGCTGACGTCGGTCAGAGGGGTTCGGGGCACTGTGCGCTGGCCAGTTCCAGCCAGCGGGTGGTGATGCCGAACGAGTCGGTGGTGCCGTCGCAGAACCTGGTCCGGCCACCGACGACCGTCTCGAAGGTGGCGGAGCTGTAGTAGATGTACGTGCACTGGTATCCGGCCTTGCAGACCGGGATGGCCTGGGCGGGTGAGGCGGGGCCGACGAGGGCGGTGGCAACACCGGCGGCTGCCGCCACCATGGCGAAGGTCCGACGGAGCATGAGCTTGCGACGGGGCACGGTTCCTCCCAGTGTCTGTCCACTTCGGATTGCGGACTCGACACATTCTGTGGCGGTCGTCCGTCGAGAGCAATGGGTAGCCGGAGGATTCCGTAGAGTGCCAGCATCCGTAGAACCGGCACGAGCACGTATCGCGAACGCGGTATACGCCCTGGCAGACGCCATGATCGGCGAGGACTAGCCTGGGAGGCCCGTACCGAAGGAGCAGCGATGAACCCGACCCGCGACGACCAGGTCGGCGGCCTGGTCCGGTACGGCCAACCCGCCGGCCGTTGGGTGCTGCTCGCCACCGTGCTCGGCTCCGGCCTGGCCTTCGTCGACTCGACCGTGGTCAACATCGCGCTGCCCCGGATCGGTGACGACTTCCACGCCGGTGCCGCCGCCCTGCAGTGGACCGTCAACGGATACACGCTCAGCCTGGCCTCGCTGATCCTGCTCGGCGGCTCGCTGGGTGACCGGTTCGGCCGCCGTCGGATCTTCGTCGTCGGCGTGGTCTGGTTCGCCATCGCCTCGCTGCTCTGCGGGCTGGCGCCGAGCGAGGAGATCCTGGTCGCGGCCCGCGTCCTGCAGGGCATCGGCGGGGCGCTGCTCACCCCGGGAGCGCTCGCCATCCTCGGCGCGTCGTTCCATCCGGACGACCGGGCCAAGGCGATCGGGGCGTGGTCCGGCCTGGGTGGCATCGCCGGTGCCCTCGGGCCGTTCCTCGGGGGTTGGCTGGTCGAGGTCGCCAGTTGGCGGCTGGTTTTCCTGATCAACGTACCGCTGGCGGCGGTGGTCGCGCTGGTCGCGATCCGGCACGTACCGGAGTCGCGTGACCCGGACGCGCCCGACCGGTTCGACGTCGTCGGATTGCTCACCGGCGCGGCGGGTCTCGCCGGTCTCACCTACGGGTTCACCGCGTGGCCGACCGCCGGGCCGCAATCGCCGACCGTGCTGGTCACCCTGGCCGTCGGAGTCGCCGGGATGATCGGATTCGTGGTCGCCGAGCGGCGCTCGTCGCACCCGATGCTGCCGCTGGAGGTCTTCAGGATCCGGGCGTTCAGCGCGGTGAACCTGGTGACCTTCGCCGTGTACGCCGCGCTCGGCGGGGTGTTCTTCCTGGTTGTGTTGAATCTCCAGGTCGTCGTGGGGTTCAGTCCGCTGGCGGCGGGCACGGCGATGCTTCCGGTGACCGTGCTGATGCTGCTGCTCTCGGCGCGCGCCGGGGCGCTGGGGCAGCGCATCGGCCCGAGGATCCCGATGACGGTCGGGCCGGCGGTCTGCGCCGGGGCACTGGTGCTGCTCGCCGGGGTCGGGTCGCGGACGTCCTATCTCACCGGGGTTCTGCCGGCGGTGCTGCTGCTCGGCCTGGGACTCTCCCTGACCGTGGCACCGCTGACCGCCACCGCGCTCGGTTCGGTGGACGAACGGCACGCCGGCATCGCCAGCGGCGTCAACAACGCGGTCGCCCGCGCGGCCGGTCTGCTCGCGGTCGCCGTCCTGCCGCTGGCCGCCGGGATAGGTGCCGGCAGCCTCACCGACGCCGCCGACCTGGGACCGGTCTACCGGGTGGCCATGCTGATCTGTGCCGGTCTGCTGCTGCTCGGCTCCGTGATCGCCCTGGTCGGTGTCCCGTCCCGGCTTCCCGGTCAGCGGCAGTCGGCGGAGCCGGACGTGCCGTCTGGCGCCGACGATCCGATCAGTCCGGTACGGGTCCACTGCGCCGTGGACAGCCCGCCACTGCACCCGCAACCGACCGACGGGCCGGTTGCCGGCGGCCGGGCCGGGGCGTCGGAACGACGGTAGCCGGAGGTGCTGGCTGCGCGGCCCGGTCAGCGACTGTGGAGTCCCGGGCCGGGCCGGGGCACCACGGCCCGGGGCGTGTCCACCTCGTGTCCGTCGGCGCAGCGCAGCTCGATCCGGACCGGCGCCTCGCAGTCCCGGTGCGCGGCGACCAGGGGGGAACCCTCCGGGTCGGCGAGGTAGCGGTCGCCCCAGGACAGGAGTGCGACAAGCACCGGCCAGAGGTCGAGTCCCTTCTCGGTGAGTCGGTATTCGTGGCGCTGCCGGGCACCCGGCTCCCGGTACGGTTCCCTCCGCAGCAGCCCTTGGTCGACGAGTCGGGTGAGCCGGTTCGTCAACACCTGCCGGGGGATGCCGGTTCGTTCACGCATGTCGTCGAAGCGGCGTACGCCGGTGAAGATCTCGCGGAGCACCACCACGGTCCAGCGTTCGCCGAGGATCGCCATCGCCCGCGCGATGGTGCAGTTGTCCAGCTCCCAGTCCAGCGGTGTCGGTGTCACACCGTCAGGCTAGGTCTTGTTGACAGACTCAGCAACGCCTGCGACGCTGCGTCTGTGACTCAGACTCAGCAGGCCGGCGCCGTGGACGAGATCGCGCAACCGGGACCGCGCAGCCGTACCTTCACCTGGTCCGACCCGGCGATCAACGCGGCGAGCCTGGGGCGGCGCAGCGGCCTCGAACTGCTCCGCTCGATGATCGCGGGAGAGTTGCCGCCACCACCGGTGATGCACCTGATCGACATGACCCGGATGACGGCCGACGAGGGCCGGGTGACCGTCGAGATGCCGGTCCACGAGTTCCACTACAACCCACTCGGCAGTGTGCACGGCGGGGTGCTCTCCACCCTGCTCGACACCGCCGCCGGCTGCGCCGTGCACAGCACGCTGCCGGCCGGGATCGGCTACACCTCACTCGACCTGAACGTGAAGTTCCTCCGCCCGGCGACCGTCGCGTCGGGCGTACTGCGCTGCGAGGGAACGGTGCTGCAACGCGGACGACGTACCGCGCTGGCCGAGGCGAAGGTGCTCGACACCACCGGCAGGCTGATCGCGCACGCCACCTCCAGTTGCCTGATCTTCGAGCTGGAAGCACCCACGGCCTGAGTCGGGAGCCGGTGAAGCCCATCCCGGCCCGGCCGGCACGGGCTTCTCACCCGAAGCGCCGGCTACCTCGCGGTGGCGAGGACGTCGACCAGGCCGGCCATGCTCAGTCGCAGCTCCGCGTCCGGTTGGTGCCCGAAGCCGATCACGAGCGCCGGGGGAACGGCGCGCCCCGAGAAGTGGTACGGCGACAGCGTCGCCACCCGTACCCCCTGGGCGAGCGCCAGGTCGGCGACCCGACGCGGGTCGAGCCGATCCGGCAGGTACAGCACCTCGGTGTTGACCGCGTTCGCGGCGCCGAGCCGGATCCGGCGCAACGGGGCGACCGAGGACTCGACGATCCGGCGCCGAGTGGCGAAGCGGCGACCGAGCCGGTGCATCAGCCGGACGATCACCCCGTCGCGCAGCAGCGACGCCAGCGCGAGCTGGGTCAGGTACGGGGGCTGCCCGGCGTACTCGCCGAGCAGCCGACCGACAGTGGCGGTGAGATCGCGCGGCACCAGCGCGTACCCGAGGTTGAGAGCCGGGGTCAGCAGCTCGCAGAAGCCACCGACGAGGACCGACCGGGCACCCGCGGTCCCGTACAGCCGGGGTAGCTGGCTCACCGTGGGACGGAACACCGCGTCGCAGGCGATCTCGACGACATGCCCGCCGCTGCCCGCCGCCCACGCCACCGCCGCCCGGCGTCGTTCCGCCGAGAGCACATGTCCCAGCGGGACCTGGGCGTCCGCGCTCAACACGATCGCCCGGCAGGCCGGCCCCACCCCGTCCAGACGGGCACCGTCGCGGTCGACCGGCAGCGCGGCCGGGCGCTCCAGGTCCCCGCCGGCCGCCCGGTGCAGGGCCGGTGGTACCGGTTCCTCGATCGCCACCTGGCGGCCCCGCAGCCCCAAC
The DNA here is from genome assembly GCF_003633685.1 of Micromonospora pisi. NCBI lineage: Bacteria > Bacillati > Actinomycetota > Actinomycetes > Micromonosporales > Micromonosporaceae > Micromonospora > Micromonospora pisi. The sequence continues at coordinate 7,517,865 of NZ_RBKT01000001.1, forward strand.
GCGTCCAGCACCAGCCGCAACCCGTGCGCCGTGCCGCCGGTGATCACCACGTCCCGGCCGGCGAGCGGCACACCCCGGCTCCGGGCCAGGTGCTCGGCGACCGCGCGGCGCAGATCGGGTAGACCGAGCGCGGGCAACGGCTGCGCCGGCGGCCGATGGAAACTCGCCCGCCGCCAGGCCGCGCGCCAGGCGGGCAGGGGGCAGGCCTCGATGTCGACCTGTCCCGGCCGCAGGTCGAGCACGCCGGGCCGGCCGGCCGGTACCGGAGGACGGGTGGATGCCGGCCGGTCCGCAGGGCCCGTCAGCCGGCGGGCGTCCAGGGTCGTACCGGCCCGCCCCGACCGGCCGTCCGGCTGACGTGGCGCCGGGCGACCGGCGACGTACGTCCCCGAGCCGGGCTGGCTCTCCAGGTAACCACGGGTGAACAGCAACTCGTACGCCGCGGTCGTCACCCCACGGGAGACGCCGAGCAGCGCGGCGAGCGTCCGGGTCGACGGCAGTTGCGCACGGCGGGCCAGCAGGCCGTGTTCCACGGCGGTGCCGACCTGCGTGGCGATCTGCTCGTGCAGCGGTTCCCGACTGTGCCGGGTGACCGTGATCGGAATGGTGAGGATGGTCTGGTGCCGCATGAACCCAGGTCTACGGAACCCGGGCTGCGGCCCGGTTGTGCCACGGTTGTGGCGGGCCGCCGACGCTTGCGGCGGATCTAGGTCAATTGCTGTCCATCGATCGGGCCTGGACCTATGCTGCGGGGGAGGCGACTTCGTGACGCGTGTTCGCCCGCGCGGGAGGGGGGACCGTGGGGGGCACGTCGGCGGCCGGAGAAGCCACCGTCCCAGCCCCGGGCCAACCGGTCGGGGTGAGCCCGGCGGTGGTGCTCGCCGCCGACGGGGACGGGGACAAGCCGGCGCGGCGGCAGGTTCGCCTGCTCGGGCCGGTGGAGGTGCTCGGCCCGGCCGGCCCCGCGTTGCTCGTCGGGGCGCGACAGCGCGCCGTGGTCGGACTGCTCGCACTGAAGGCCGGCACGGTGGTGCCGCAGTGGCGGCTGGTCGACGCGCTCTGGGGACAACACCCACCCCGTACGGCGGTCAAGTCGCTGCACAGTCACGTCGCCCGGGTCCGGTCCGCGCTGACCCTCTGCGGCCTTCCCGACGTGCTGGTCACCCGGGAGTCCGGGTACGCGCTGCGGTTGGCCCCCGAGACGGTCGACGCGATCCGCTTCGAGGAGTTCGCCCGCCGGGGCCGCGACGCCCTGGCCGCCGGGGCGCCCGAACGGGCCGTCGCCCGGCTGCGTGAGGGCCTGGGACTCTGGCGACACGAGGTCGCACTCGCCGACGCCGAGCCGACCGGTTGGGGCGCGGCGGAGGTGGACCGCCTCTCCGAGGTGCGGCTGGCCGCGATCGAGGACCGGTGGGACGCGGAGCTCCAGTTGGGTCGGCACGTCGACGCGGTCGGCGAGCTGGAGCGTCTCCTGGTCGAATACCCGTCCCGGGAACGGTTGGTCGCCCTGCTGATGCTGGCGCTCTACCGCTGCGGTCGACAGACCGACGCCCTCGACGCGTACCAGCGGCTGCGGGCCGGGATCGCGGAGGAGTTCGGCGTTGATCCCGGTCCGGAACTGGCCCGCCTGCACACCCGGATCCTCCGCCGTGATCCGGGCCTCGACCCCGAACCGGCGCCGGTCACCGGGCCACCGGCCGCGCCGGTCCCCGCCGGGCCGACCGGCGCCGGGCGCGTCGTCGCCGCCGGGATGCCCACGGGTACGGAGCCGCCGGCCGGGCCGCCGATGCCGACACCGATGCAGCTACCCGCGCCGGTCGGGTTCTTCACCGGCCGGGCACCGGAACTCTCCCTGCTGGACCAACTCCTCGACGACCCGGGCGGGGACCTGCGGCTGGCCCTCATCTCCGGTCCAGGGGGCATCGGCAAGACCGCGCTCGCGGTGCAGTGGGGCCGTCGGGTCGCCGGCCGGTTCCCGGATGGGCAGCTCTTCGTCGACCTGCGCGGTCACGACCGGGAGTCGACGCTGCCACCTGGGCACGCGCTCTCGCACATGCTGCGCAGTCTCGGCGTACCGGCGGACCGGATTCCGGCCGAGCTGACCGAACAGGCCAGTCTCTACCGTTCGCTGCTGCACGGCCGCCGCATCCTGATCGTGCTCGACAACGCCGGCACCGCCGACGACGTACTGCCGCTGGTCCCCGCCAGCGTCGGCACCATGCTGGTGGTCACCAGCCGCAGCGCCATCGCCGCGCTCAACACCCATCACGCCGTCTGTGCGGTCAGCCTCGACGTGCTGCCCGACCACGAGGCGCTGACCGTGCTGACCCGGCTGCTCGGCGTCGGGGCGGTGCAGCGGGAGCGGGCCGCCGCGGCTGAACTGGTCCGGCTCTGCGACCGGATGCCGTTGGCGCTGCGGATCGCGGCGGCGAAGCTGGCGAGCCGGCCCAGTCGTACGATCGGGAACCTGGTGACGGAACTGGCTGGCGCGAACCGGCTCGACGCGCTCACCGTCGACGGCGGCTCGCGCAGCGTACGGACCGTCTTCGCCAGTGCGTACCGGGCGTTGAGCGCACCCGCTGCCCGGCTGTTCCGGCTGCTCGGCCTCCACCCCGGCCCGACGTTCCACACCCTGCTCGCCGCCGCCGTGGCCGACCTGCCGCCGCAGGAGGCGCGGCGGATCGTCGACGAACTGGTGGTGGCGCACCTCGCCGTCGAGACCGGCGTGGACCAGTACCGTTTCCATGACCTGATCGCGCTCTTCGCCCAGCAGTGCGCGGCCGTCGACGAGACCGCGTCGGGGCGGGAGGACGCGGTGCTGCGGATCGTCGACTGGTACCTCGCGGTCGCCACGGCCGCGAACCGGGTGCTCGACCCGGGCCGGGACCGGGTCACCGCGGTGCTGCGCCACCCACCGGCCGAGCCGCCGTTCCCGGCCGAACACCACGCCGCGCTCGCCTTCCTCGACGCCGAGCGGGGCAACCTGCTGCCGATCACCCGGTACGCGGCGGAACACGGCCTGCCGACCGCCGCGTGGCAGTTGACGTACCTGTTGATCGGTTTCTACGACTCGCGGGGACACTGGCCCGAGCGGGTGGAGATGTGCCGCTTCGCGGTCTCCGCCGCCCGGCAGATCGGGGATCCGGCCACCGAGGGGCTGATGCTCAGCGGGCTCGGCGTCGCCCACATCATGGCGCGCCGTTTCGACGCGGCGCTGACCAGCCTGCACGAGGCGCTGCCGCTGATGTTGGCCAGCGGCGACCAGCGCGGGGCGGGGCACGTCTACAACAACATCGCGGCCGCGTACAGCGGGTTGCGGCGGTTCGACGAGGCGGTCACCGCGTTCCGGCACGCGCTCGCGATCCACACCGCGAGCGGCTACCGGCTCGGCATCGCCCTGGCACTCAACAACACCGGCCACACCTATGTACGGATGGGTCGGCCCGAGCGCAGCGCTGCGGACCTCGCCGAGGCGCTGGCGATCGCCCGGGAGGTCGGCAACCCCCGGCTGGAGGCCGCGGTGCTGCACAGTCTCGGCGAGGCCGATCTCGGCCGTGGTGCGCTCGACGAGGCGCTCGACCATCTCGGCCGGGCGCTCCTGGTCTACCAGGCGATCGGCGACCGCCGGTACGAGGCGGAGACGATGAACGGCCTCGGGCTGGCGCTGCTGCGCAAGGGGGACCCGGTCGCCGCGACGAGCCCGCTGCGGCGCGCTCTGCTGCTCACCCGTGACCTCGCCGATCAGCACCTGGAGGCGGTCACCCGGCACAACATGGGGCAGGCGTACCTGGCGGCGGGTGACCTCGCCGCCGCAGCGGAGGAGCTGGGGCACGCGCTGGCGCTGCGTGGCCGGATACCGGACCCGTACGAGGAGGCGCGGGTCCGACGTGACCTCGGGGAGCTGGGGCGGCGCCTCGGTGACCGGACCGGCGCGGAGCAGCACTGGCGGCTCGCCGTGACGCTCTACCGGCGGGCGAACGCGGTCGCCGAGGCGGGAGAGCTGGCCGTGCGTCTCGAACGGGACGCACGGCCGGTCGCCGCTCCGGGTACCTACTGACCCTTCGGTGTGCCTACCGATCTTTCGGCGGGGCACCGTCCTTGATCACGACCTCTGCCCGGCCCTGGCCGATGGTTCCGGTGGACGGGTCGGAGATGCTCACCGTGAACCACTCGTCGGGTTCCCGTCGGTTGTCGGCCTGGATCTGCACCGGCACCTCGATGCCCTTCGCGCCGGCGGGGATGGTCACCCGGCGTTGCTCGATCGCGAGGTAGTCGTCCGGCGCCACCGCGGTCCCGTCGGTGGTGCGGAACAGCACCGTCACCGGTTCCTTCAACGGCTGCGACAGGGTCACGGTGACGATGGCCGTGCCGCCCCGCTCAGCCGTGGTGGCCGGTACGTCGACGGGAATCTGCTCCCAGCAGATGGTGCCGTTGACGGAGACCAGTACCCGGTCGTCCTCCGGGTCGCAGCAGGCGTGGCTGGCGGCCGGGGTCAGGCCGAGCAGCGCCGTGGGGATTACGACGGTGGCGGCAAGCCTGCCGACTCGCCAGCGCGTACGTGTCATCGGGTCCTCTCCTTCGATTGCCCTGTGAGCCTCCATTAACACCGTCGGCGGTTGTGGCGGGGTTGTGGCGCACGTCGATGCCCTTCCCGTCCAGAGCCACTACGACGGCGAAGTGTGCCCGGAACCGGTCCTGTCCGTCGCCGCCCGGCCCGGCTGATCCTGATCGCAGGCGGCTGCCGAGGGGGCAGTCGCCGCATCGCAGGTCAGAGAGGGTGAACGAGTTGGTATTCATCGACGCAGTTCGAAGGCGGTGGGTGTGGGCGGCGGCGCTGTTCGCGGTCGTCGCGCTCGGCATCGGGTACGCCGGCCAGGTGCGGGCGGACGCACCGGCGGCGGCCCCGGCTTACCAGGCCGTGGATCTCGCCGACGCGATCCTGTTCGCCGACGGTCCGGCGGCGCGGCATCTGGAAGGGCTGGAGCGGCCGTCGATCGAGTGGACCGAGGAGGCGAAGCGTTCCAAGGAGGCGATCGGCGAGGCGATCAGCCGTGACGGGAAGTGGGGTGAGTCGTTCGCCAGCCGGGTCCAGTCGGGTGACCCGAACCAGATCGCCCCGGCGCTGCACGACCTCGGGGTGAAGTCCCGGCTCGCGCTGGACGACCTGTGGGGTCGGGACACGATGGACAAGGCCATGGAGGCGGCGGTCGGCGGCTCTGCTGTCAGCACCATCCTGGCCTGGCAGCGGTATGTGGTCATCTACCGGATCATCGTGATCGTCCGGCACATCTACGTTGTCTGGTCGCTGCGCGTCGACGACCGGTTTGCCACCGGCAACCTGCCGGACGAGATCACCATCCGCACGATCGCGCAGAACCTCAGCGTGCGCTGACCCAGGGACGGAGGGAAGCCTGATGGATACCAGCAGCGCGGTGTGGCAGCACCGCACACCGGCGGAGAGCGCCGGCACAGTCGAGGACACGGACCGTCCCGAAGCGACCGACGACGTCGACGGGACCGCCGTCGCGGGTCGTGACGGCCAACCGGACCCGGAGTCGTCCGCCGGGGACCGGGCGGATCTGCGGCTCGGCCGGAGCATCGCGTCGTTGATCGCGCTCGCCGCGGTCGCCGTGGTGTACGTGCTCCACGCCGCGCTGCCGGCCACCCCTTTCGAGTTGCCGTTCGGGAACCCGCAGGCGTTCCGGACGGTGGTTCCGGAGGGCTGGGGTTTCTTCACCATGAGTCCGCGTACGCCGGATGTCCTGGTCTACGGTGCCCGGGCCGACGGCGACTGGCGCCAGTTGACCGTCGGCGCGCATGAGGGACCGGCGAGCCTGATGGGGTTGAACCGGCGCAACCGGTCGCAGGGGACCGAGGTGGCGATCGTGGCCAACCAGTTGCGGCCGGAGGAGTGGAGCGCGTGTGAGCGGGAGCCGCTCGACTGTCTCTCGGCCCTGCGTCCCCGGGAGGTCCCGGTGGCGAACTTCTCCACCCTGCGGAGCGTCTGCGGTGAGGTCGGTCTGGTGATGCAGGACGTGCTGCCGTGGGCGTGGCGCGGGTTGCCGACGGAGATGCCGTCCAAGGTCGTACGGGTGGTGGTGTCATGTTGACCCGTTGGTTGGTCTCGCTCGGGCGGTGGGCCCGACCGAGGTTGGCCGAGGCTCCCTGGGGTTCCGGCCTGGGCCTGGCCCGTACGCTGCTCGCCCTGGCCACCCTCGGTACGTTGCTCGCCACCGCGCCGTCGGTGCTGATGTCGCCGTTGGCCGACGGGAGCCGGGGACCGGTCTGCGCCGGTCCGATGCAGGCGGGTGTGTGGTGCGTCGTGCCGGCCTGGCAGGGCGAGGCGGCCCGCTGGTTGAGTGTGGCGATCCTGCTGGTCGTCGCCTCCGGTTGGCGACCTCGGTTCACCGGTGTCCTGCACTGGTGGGTCTCCTGGAGCCTGTTGGTCAACGCCTCGATCGTGGACGGCGGTGACCAGGTGGCCGCGGTCCTGACCCTGCTGCTGCTTCCGGTGACGCTGACCGACCCGCGTCGTTGGCACTGGCAGCGCCCGCCGGACCGGGAGCCAGGTCTGGCCAGGATAGTCGCTTATGTTGCTCTGATCCTGATTCAGATTCAGGTGGCCGTTCTGTACCTGCACGCCTCGGTGGCGAAGCTCGGCGTACGTGAGTGGGCCGACGGGACCTCGATGTTCTACTGGCTGCGCAACCCGACCTTCGGTGCTCCCGACTGGCTGCGTCCACTGGTCGACGTGATCACCGACTCCTCGGTCGGGGTCGCGCTGCTCACCTGGTCGGCGGTCGCCTTCGAGTTCGCCCTCGCGCTGGCGATCCTGCTCGGCCCGGCGGCCCGGCGTCGGTTGCTGGTCGGCGGGCTGATCTTCCACGCGATGATCGCGGTCGCGATGGGACTGATCAGCTTCAGTACGGCGATGAGCGCGGCTCTGCTGCTCTACCTTCTGCCGATCGGGCGGCACCTGCCGTTGCCCGCAGCGGTGGTGCGGTTCGGTGGGCGCCTGGCACTGCTCTGGTCCCGCCAGCGGTCGCGACGGCGTGAGCGGCGGAGTCCGGAGTTTCCGACCGTGCCGTCGGTCGGGCGACCGGTCCAGTGGTGAGGGTGCCTGTCTGAGGTGGTGGGGCGGTATGGATCGGGGCGTGTCCCGTCGGCGGACGGGACACGCCCCACCGCGTGTTCTCGAGGTCTCGGCGTTCGCCTGTCGGCGTGGCCGAACGGTTGCGCGGAGGGATCGGCACTCTTGACGACCGCATTGTTATCGCTAACATGATCGCAGTCAGGGGCCGTCAACTCCGTTGGGAGAGGAGCGAGACCCGATCCGGTTCCTCCGGTGTACGACATGACGCAGAGTGTCGATCCGGGCGGGGCTCACCGGTGTACCGAGCCGGTTCGCTGTGGTTACCCGTGCGACGGGCTGATGAATCCCGTGCGGTCACCCGACGATAATCGGTGCCCGAGCGGCGCTCGTTGCCCGGGGCGGTGACATGCGAGCAATTCCCGAATGAGGTAGCGAAGTGGATAACAGGATGGCGCGCAACCCCGCGATGACCGACGTCGCGCGGCTCGCTGGGGTGTCCCACCAGACGGTGTCCCGGGTCCTCAACGACCATCCGAACGTCCGCGAGCAGACCCGCAGCCGGGTCCGCGCCGCCATCGCGGAGCTGGGCTACCGACCGAACCGGGCGGCCCGCACCCTGGTCACCGGGCGGTCCCAGTCGATCGGCGTGGTCACCCAGAACTCCACCCTCTACGGCCCGGCGTCGTTGCTCGCCGCGTTCGAGCAGGCGGCGGCGGAGTCCGGCTTCGCGGTGAGTGTGGCCAGCGTGAGCGTCCTCGATCAGCCGTCCATCGCCGAGGCGGTCACTCGGCACCTCGACCACCGGGTCGCCGGGATCATGGTCATCGCACCGGTCATGTCGGCCAACGAGGCGTTGGACGCGTTGCCCGCGGACGTACCGCTGGTGACGGTCGACGGCGACCCGGATCGGTCGGCCGCGCTGGTCACCGTCGACCAGGTCACCGGCGCCCGGGACGCCACCCGGCACCTGCTGGACGCCGGTCACCGGACGGTATGGCACGTTTCCGGTCCACCCGAGTGGTTTGACAGTGCCGGCCGGATCGAGGGTTGGCGGCAGGCGCTGGAGTTGGCCGGGGTTGAGGTGCCGCCGTTGATGCCGGCCGACTGGACGGCCGCGTCGGGTTACCGGGCCGGGCAGATGCTCGCCCGGATGCCGGAGGTCTCCGCGATCTTCGCGGCAAACGACCACCTGGCGCTCGGTATCCTCCGGGCGATGAACGAGCGGGGCCGTCGGGTGCCGGAGGAGGTGAGCGTCGTCGGCTTCGACGACGTGCCCGAGGCGGCGTACTTCATTCCTCCACTGACGACGGTCCGGCCGGATTTCCGGGCCGTGGCAAGGGCGAGCCTCTCCCTGCTGTTGGAGCAGATCGAGTCGGGTCGAGCGACCACCGAGCGGTACACGGTCGCGCCGGCGCTGGTTTCCCGGTCCAGCGTCGCCCCGCCGCCGCGCTGAGCCGGGTGACACTGGTCCTGCCCGGTACGGCCACGCCCACCGGGCCCAGCCGGTAGCGGCGACCGCCCGGTGTCCGGCGGGCAGCCAATAGGTAACGGAATGTAGTCAAGTGGGTTACCTCCAACCGCTCCTTCGTTACTGAAATGTTACGGCGCCTGGTTGACCCGAGAATTGTTAGCGATAACACTCTGGGTCCGAGCCTGCGATCCGAGGCCACTGCCCCTGCCCGTCCGCCCCTCGAAGGTGCCAGACATGCCGATCGATCCGTCAGAAGCGCTCGTAGTCGGAGTCGACTATGGGACGTTGTCCGGCCGTGCCGTCGTGGTCCGGGTGGCGGACGGCGCCGAACTCGGTTCGGCGGTGTTCGAGTACCCGCACGCCGTACTCACCGACACGTTGCCGGTCGGCGACGTCCGGCTCGGCCCCGACTGGGCACTCCAGGTTCCCCAGGACTACGTCGACGTGCTGCGGTACGCCGTACCGGCCGCCCTGGCCGATGCCGGCGCGGACCCGGCGGCGGTGATCGGCATCGGCACCGACTTCACCGCCTGCACCATGGTCCCGACCCTCGCCGACGGCACACCCCTCAACGAACTGCCCGCGTTCGCCGACCGCCCGCACGCGTACGTCAAGCTCTGGCGCCACCACGCCGCCCAGCCGCAGGCCGACCGGATCAACGAACTCGCCGCCGCGAGGGGCGAATCCTGGCTGCCCCGCTACGGCGGGCTGATCTCCTCGGAGTGGGAGTTCGCCAAGGCGCTGCAACTGCTGGAGGAGGACCCCGAGGTCTACTCCACCATGGAGCGCTGGGTCGAGGCCGCCGACTGGATCGTCTGGCAGCTCACCGGCAGCTACGTGCGTAACGCCTGTAGCGCGGGCTACAAGGGCATCCTCCAGGATGGTCGGTATCCGGACCAGGAGTTCCTCGCCGCGCTCAACCCGGGCTTCGCGGACTTCGTCACGGCCAAGCTCGACCAGCCGATCGGCGCCCTCGGCGCCGCCGCCGGCACCCTCAGCGTCGAGGCCGCCGCCTGGACCGGACTCCCGGTCGGCATCCCGGTCGCGGTCGGCAACGTCGACGCGCACGTCACCGCCGCCGCCGGCAACGCCGTCGAACCCGGCCAAATGGTCGCGATCATGGGAACCTCGACCTGCCACGTGATGAACGGTGCCGAGCTGCGCGAGGTACC